>NZ_JAGEKQ010000028.1:0-18966 GCF_017565385.1 Dermacoccus sp. NHGro5
CCGACGGAGGCCTGGGCCGCTGGCAGCTTCGGCGATGGCCGGTGACGCAGGCCGCGCGGCTGGGCGCGTCGGCCGTCATGGCCGTCGCGACGGGCTGGGGATAGCCCCTCCCCTCCTGCGCCCAAATGCACCCGGGTGCATTTGGGCGCAGGAGGTGTTTGAGTTGGGCCACCCCATCTGCGTCCCGATGCACCCGGGTGCACTTGCACGCAGATCGTCGGGGCCGAGACGGGCAGGATGGGGGCATGGCTACTTCTCTCTTGTTCGGCGCCGGCGATCTGGGCACGCAGATCGGGTTCGACCTGGCGCGCGCGGGCGATGACGTCGTCGCGCTGCGGCGTCACGCTGATCGCGTGTCCGAGCCGCTGACGGGCGTCTCCTGCGACCTCGGCGCGGGCGTCGACGCGGTGCGCGCGGCGCTCGAACCGTTGACGAAGCGCGGCGGCTGGGCGCGTGGGCCGCAACGCGTTGTCGTCTGCCTCACGCCCGACGCGCGCGACGAGGAGGCCTATCGGGCGACGTTCGTCGAGGCCACGGGTACTGCGCTCGCGGCGATCGCCGCGCTGGGTTGGGCGCCCGAGCGGGCCCTGTTCGTGTCGTCGACGGCGGTCTGCGCGTCCGGCGGTCTCGTCGACGAGAACACGCCGCCCGCTCCGCAGACGCCGACGGCCCGTGTGCTCGCCGAGGCCGAACAGCTTTTTCTCGCAGCGCTTCCCGCGTCGACGCGGGGCATCGTCGTGCGCCCGAGCGGCATCTACGGGCCGGGTCGCGAATGGTTCGTCAACCGGGTGAGCGAGGGCGACGTCGGCGATCCGTCACGGACGACGCATCGCGTGCATCGTGACGATCTGGCGCGCGCGATCACGCACCTGCTGACGATGACGGCGCAGCCCGACGCGCTGTATCTCGTCACCGATGACGCGCCCGCGTCGGCGGGTGAGGTTGCCACGTACCTGGCCGAACGCCTGGATGCCAACGCCGACCCGTCGTGGCGCGGGGAGTGGAGTGCGAGCCGTCGACTCGACAACTCGCGACTGCGGCGCACGGGGTTCGCGTTCGACTTCCCGACGTATCGCGAGGGCTACGCCGTCGTGCTGGACGGCGACGGCGTGCGTCATTCGTGACTCGCGCGACGCGTCATGCCTGAGTCATCGGCGCAGGGCGTCATCCTGACGCGGTCGGCGGCGACGCGAGAGAAGCGGTGCGGCTGTGAGCGACGCCGTCAGCGGCGTGTGGCGCCGATGATCGGCGAGTGGCCCCGGGGGGCTGCGGCGCTCCGTTGGCGCACAAGAGCCATGACGTGCCCGGCGCCGAGGAAGGTGATGCCGATGACGCTGAGCACGACGAGCGCGTAGGAGATGATCCGGTTGCACACGCCGATCTGAGTCGGCGCGCCCCAGGCGTACCAGTGCCCGGTTTCGGCGTAGATGTACGTCTTGTACGCGAGAGCCCACAGGACGAAGGGGGTGCTGAAGAGGGCGCCCGCCGCGATGATGGACGCGCCCACGTGACGCAACCACCGATCGACGCCTGGTGTGAATGACGCCATGCTGACCACCTCCTGTGTCGTAGCTCACGTAAAGGTAGCGCGCCTTTCGGATGAACAGCTTCACCCTTTGGGTCATTTTTTCCCTTAGGGCCGTTAAGTGGGGGCGGACAGGGGGCTGTTTTTCGGTATGACGCGGGCGTGCCGCCTCGGTTCGAAGAGCTGCCGGGGAAAGCTGGCGGGCGACGGCCGCAGACGACGATGGCGGGCGGTGGGGGGTGCGCCCATCGTCAGGTATGCGCCGCCGGGCCGGTGGGCGGAAGAGGGGTCGGCGTGCCACGTCGAACACCGCGAGGTTGATGCCGTTGGCGAACTGCTGGCTCTCCACGAGCGTCAGGCGCGTCTTGATGCCGTCATCGGCGAACAGCCGCTTGCCGCCGCCGAGGATGACGGGGAACGTGAGGAGGGTGTAACGGTCGACGCGGCCGAGCAGGAGCGCTGCGGCGTCCTGTTGTTCGCGGCCCTTGATCTCGTAGGCGGCGGGGTCGAACTCGACGTCCTCGAACGTCCAGCCCGCGTGCTCGTGGTTGCCCCCGCCGGGGGCTTCGACGATGCCGTCGAGGCTGATGAACTCGGTGATGACGATCGGGCGCACGACGGGCCTTTCGGGCGAGGTCGGCGGTCGTGCTCAAGCATGGCACCCGGGCTGCGCGCACTCATGAGCTGAGAGTCGACATACATGACGAGAGGGTGGCGCAGCCGGCAGGGAATCCTCTCGGATGCGCACTCTGGGACATGCGGCTTCTCGGAATGGCCTACCGACACATTTCGAGCGCCGAGGGCGGCGGCCGTGCACCGGCCGACCGTCGTCCCGATCGTCTACGGCGGAGCCGCCTCGTGATCGCCGAAAAAGTCGGCGCATCGTTCCGCTACCCACGACGCACTACTCGAGGCGAGCCCCTTGACACGTAGGTCCGGGGGGGCGTTCGCTGTCTATGGAGTCGGCGTCGGAGAGGCCTTGCCAGAAAGACATCGAGCGACACAGTCGGATCGGAATAGACATGAAAGCAGTGGTGTACGAGGGGCCGACCTCCTTCGCGGCCGGCAAGGCAACCCCTTCCTGGATCGTCTCTCAGGAAATCTCGCTGGACCAAGCCGCCGATGCCTACAGGAACTTCGACGCCAGGTCCAAGGGTTGGACCAAGGCTCTCATCAAGCCCGGCATGTCAAACGGAAAGAAGGAAAACTGAGATGGCAGCAGATCTTCAGGGCAAGAGGGTCGCGATCCTCGCCGCCGACGGAGTAGAACGCGTTGAGCTCGAGCAACCCCGCGAAGCACTGGATCGGGCCGGCGCTCAGACCGAGGTCCTCTCGATCCACGACGGCGAGATCAAGGCCCGTAAGAACGACCTGGATGAAGCGGGCACGTTCACCGTCGACGGGTTGGTCACCGACGCCTCGGCGGGCGATTACGACGCCCTGCTGCTTCCCGGCGGCACGGTGAACCCCGACCAGCTCCGGGTCGACAAGGACGCCGTTTCCTTCGTCCGCGACTTCGTCGAGAGTGGCAAGCCCGTGGCGGCGATCTGTCACGGGCCATGGACGTTGATCGAGGCTGGCGTGGTCGGAGGTCGCACCTTGACGTCCTTCCCGAGCATCCGCACGGATCTGCGCAACGCCGGTGCGGAGGTCATTGACCAGGATGTCGTGGTCGACGGGAACCTGATCACCAGCCGATCACCCGAAGACCTGCCTGCGTTCTGCGATACGGTCGTGGCGAAATTTGCGAGCAATTCGACCCAGGAAGAGGTGACGTCATGAGCGTGACGAAGGGTCTGCTTGTCAGGCTGGAGGCCCTGCCAGGCAAGGAAGACGAGGTCCAGGAATTTCTCGGCATTGGGCGAGGGCTCGTCGAGGAGGAACCGGCCACCATCGCGTGGTTCGCGATCCGTCTCGGCCCGTCCTCATTCGGGATCTTCGACGTGTTCCCGGATGACGCCGGCCGCGACGCGCACCTGTCCGGTGCAGTCGCTGCCGCTCTCGGCGAGCAGACCGGCAAGCTGTTCAGCGAGCCGACGATCGAGAAATTGGACGTCCTGGGCTCCAAACTCCCCGCCTGACACCACAACCGGGAGTTCTGAAAGTTCTGAAGACCACGTTCTAGACAGACTCTGACAAGAGTCGACCGGGAGGCCCGGATCTGCAGGTTTCTGCAGATCCGGGCCTCTTTTCGTGCCTCCTTCCGAAGAACAGAGGAGGACGGATATGAACGTCAGTAGTCGTTGGGTATGGCACGCGGGTGGCACGCCCGCACCTTCCAGAAGAGAGCGGGGTGGTCCGCCGACCGAAATTCGGTCCCGGCGTGCCACCGACCTCGTGCCACAGCGTGCCATAGGGCGCCTCGTAGCCCGCGAGAAAACCCTGATAGAAAGCCACTTTTGGGAGGGCATGACCTCTAGTGGCACGCAGTGGCACGACGGTTCGCGTGAGTCCGCTCGAGACCAGCGGAGGACACGATGAGCGCGACGAAGACCCGGGAACCAGCAGCAGTCAGGCGTGAGAGCTGGGGGAGCCTTCGTAAGCTCCCCTCTGGCCGGTGGCAGGCTCGCTACCCCGCACCCGACGGCGAGATGTACACCGCCCGGACGGAGGACGACAAGCCGCTGACGTTCCTGACGAAGACCGATGCCCGCGCGTGGCTCGCCGGTGTTCACACGACGATTGCCCGTCAGCAGTGGGAGCCGCCCTCGGTGATCGCCGCTCGACGCCGTGCCACAGCGGAGGCAGAGAAAGCACGGTCCATCGGCTTCTCCGAGTACGCGGAACGCTGGGTGGCGTTCATCCGCGCGGAGCCGAACCGCAGTGGCAGGAAACGTGCAATCGCCACCGTCCGCTCTTACAAGAGCAAGGTCGACGGGTACCTCATCCCAGAGTTCGAAGACACCCCGATCCGGCAGATCGACGAGGCCCGTATCCGGCAGATGACCGATCGTCTCGACGCGATTCCCTCGCCACTGAATCCGAGATCGAAGTTCAACGGCATCACGCGACCGGTGCTGATCGTCCTCATGATGATCCTCCGCCAGGCAGCTCGAGAAGGAGTTATCCCCGCTGCGCCGAACATCTCCATTCCGAAGCAGGAGCCCGTGCGGCACGACGCCGATCACGACGAGGACGAAGACGTCGCGAGTCCCGAGCAGGTCGAGGCTTTGTATGAGGCAACACCGGGGCACTGGGCGATCATGGTGCTCTTCGCGGCGTGGTGCCAGCTGCGGCGGGGGGAGTGCCTGGGCTTGCAGCGCAGGGACATCGAGTGGCACGACGACGGCACCGCGACCTTGCATGTGCGTCGGCAACTGAACGCGAACACCGGCGACTACTCGGAGAGGCTCAAGAGCGACGCCGGTAGGCGGACGCTCAGCATCCCGAAGCTCATGATCGACCGCCTCAAAGATCATCTGCGGGACAACGTCGCGGCCGAGGCCAAAGCGCCACTGATCCCCACCAACATCCGTGGCAGCGTCCCGCTGTCGAACACCCGATGGGGATACGTGTGGGCGGATGCTCGAGATGGTGTCGCTGACCTCCGGCCGCGATTCCGGTTCCACGATCTCCGTCACACGGGGCTGACGATCTTCGCCCAGGAGGGCGCAACACTCGCAGAGCTGATGCGCCGTGGCGGCCACGCCGATATCCGTGTCGTCCTCCGCTACCAGCACGCCACGATGGCCCGCGATCGTGAGCTCGCGGACCGTATGAGCGATCGCGTTCAGGAGCGGATCAACGCGGCCAGGACGGCATGAGAGTCGCCGTGGGACAGTCATGGACACCTATCAGGAGAAAGATTTCATCAACAAGGGAGGCACCACCATGGCCGTTCACGATCGTTCACAGTCCCCAGCGCTCAAGCTGATCTCGCTGGCCGTCGCCGCCGACACCTACGGAGTGTCGATCAAGACGCTGCGCCGCCGGATCTCGGATGGCACCGTGCACGGCTACCGGGTCGGCCGGCTGATCCGCGTCGACCCGGACGAACTCCGCGAGAAGCTGCTCATCGAGATCCCTTCAGCGAAGTAAGCGCAAGACCAAGAGTGGGGCGGGCCCGAAGAGGCCCGCCCCACTTGTTGCGGTTCACCGTCAACTCAGACCGGCAACGGCTCGTCCCGCAGGAACGCAGCTTCCGCTTCCGCGCGCCGGGTGACGTCTTCGACGACGAAGTCCACGAAGTCCTCGTCGCGGTCTGTGATGGGGGTCTCCTCACCTGCCGGGATGGGGTCTTCGCCGGGCCAGACGGTTTGCCGGGAGGGGCGGTCGCGGTCGAGGCGTGTGCCGGCGATCTGCACCCATTCGCGTAGCCGGGTCCGGGCGGCGGCGAAGTCGGTCATGAATGAGATGGGGCCGGCGGCGTCTTGTTCGGGGTCGTAGCAGCCCAGCCACCGGGTGTAGAGCGCGGACAGCTCCCACACGAGTTCACGGTGGCGGTGCCACATCGGTGGCACGATCTGTGCGGGCAGCGCGAACTCGTGTCGCAGCCAGTTGACCCATTCGTTGAGGTCGAGCCATTCGTGCTCAGCGTCGTCCGAGGACAGGGTGCGCCAGTTGATCGGGCGAGGCACGGGCGGGAGATCATCGCTCCCGCCCGTGCCCGCCTGGCTGCCGTCCCGTCTCTCGCCCTCGTCGAGCTCGTCGCCCTCGTCTTCGTCGAGTTCCTCGATGTCTGGTTCGTCGGACTCGGGCTCGAAGTCCACGTCCGGGTCGCCCAGTTCGGGATTCTGGGTCGGGTCGTTATCGGCCACGTCACTGTCCTCCGGTGGGGGTTATCGAGCGACGGCTTCCATCGCGGGCGCTTCGGCCTCCCGCGTGGTCGTGGGGGTGGGCGAGCCGAGTTGGGCTGCTCGGTCGGGCTCCTCACGCTCGGCCTCGCGTGTGACGTCGCGGTCGGCTTCGCGCTCGGCCTGGCGTTCGGCAGCAGGGCGGCGGTCGATCGTGAAGTCGGTGATGTTTGGGTCGGGGGCGATGCGCTTGGCGACGAACTGCTCGTCGGTTCGCTCTTCGCCGTTGACGTCGCGCGTGTACTCGCGGGTGTAACCCTGTGCGACGATGTCGTCGCCCTTGACGTACCTGTCCGCGGACATCTCGGCGGACTTCCCGAACTGGATCAGGTCGTGGTAGGTCGGGTCGAGCTTGCGGAAGGATCCGTCCTGCTGGGGCTCGTAGTGGTTGATGCCGACGCGGGCGTAGAAGCGTGCCTGCCCGGATTCGGAGAAGGTGAGGCGGGGATCGGCGGAGATGAAGCCGTTGATCGCCTGCGACGTCTTGATAGCCATGAGAGCTGAGGTCCTTCCTGATAACAATGAGCTGTCTGGTGCCCCCGCGGTTGAGTGGGAGGCACCAGACAGGTGCGCGGGTCAGACCCCAGACGACGGACAGAACCGGCTTCAGGACGTGTGCAGGAGCGCCTCGATCTCCTTCCGATCCGTCTTCAGCTGCGTGGCGTCCTTGCGGGCAGGCCAGGCGCGCAGGTCCGTGATGATGGGGCGGGCGGTTCGGAGCATCACGACCCCGATCCCGAACGGCAGCGTGCGGATCACGTCCGGAGGCATGATCGCCACCCGGCGGATCGAGCGTTGCGCGGAGCGGTGTCCTTGCTCCCCGATGGTGACGGAATCGGTGATCTCGTCCCTTTCCCCGATCAGCGCCGACAGGTCCTGCAAGTCCCGCGAGTTCGATGCGCCGCCGAGGATGACTTTCACGATCGATGCGTCCCACAGCGCGTTGGCGTTGTTCTCCCCCCACTTCTCCCGCGCCTGGGCGAGGGACTGCAGCACCGGCAGGGTGGTGATCCCCGTGCCACCGCCTTCGGCCATCAGCGTCGGCAGTGACGGCAGCGGGGCGAGGTTGCCGATCTCGTCGAGGGCGAGGAGCATCGGCGGGTCCAGCCGGGTGCCTGGTGAGGTGGCGGCGATCTTCCGGGCAGTCTCCACGAGGTCTTCGATGAACGCGGCCACCAGCGCCGAGGACGCCCCGGCCCCCGCACCGGTGGCGAGCAGGTAGAGGGTGCCGCGGTCCCGGATGAACGTCTCCGGGTCGAACCGGTCTCGCGGCCCCGGTGTCACCGCCGCCAGCACTCGCGGGTCGGCTAACGCGCTGAACGCGAGGGAGACGCCTTGCCAGATCGAATCGCGCGTCTTGGGGTCTGATTGCAGCATCGCATCCAGAGAGTCCGCCCAGCCTTGCGCTGCGTGCGGGTTGGACTGCAGGACGCGCACCGCGTCCGCGGCGGCGGCTGGGTTCAGCGCCCACTGGTACAAGGTGGCGGCGTCTCGCCCGTCCAGCGCAGCGGCGTGGAGGAGCCCTTGGATCGCGGCAGCGGTCTTTCCCTGCCAGAAGTCACCGCCGGACACGGAGCCGAAGTTCGTGGCCGTGGCGAGCCCGGTGGCGCGGATCATCGCTGTCAGGGGGTCCTCGCATCCGCGGACTGGGGACCACTTCATACCCGTGGGGAGTCCTTCAGCGAGATGCTGCGGATCGAACACCGCGACCGGCCCTACACGCTGTCGGGCCTTCAGCGTCGCGGTGAGGTTGTCGGGCCGGGTGGAGGTCGTGATGACGGCGCCGGGGGCGTCGAGGATCGCGTTGATCACGACGTGCAACCCTTTGCCCGACCGGGGCGGCCCGATCAGCAAGATGGAGTCCTCCACGGTCGCCCACACCTCCTGCCCTTTCGACCGACCGAGGAGGTATCCGACGTCCTCAGGGGCCGGGTCCTCCAGCGAGGGCCGGAACGTGCCTGCCCGTTTCGTGAGGGCTTTCGTCCCTGCGGCCTTGGCGACATCGCGTGCAGTGGCGATGCCTTGGAGCAGGCGCGGGTCCTGCGCACGGGTCTCCTTCCCGCGCGCGATGACCCGCCACGCCCACCACGCGATGACCCCGAGGATCGCGAGTGCGATGGCGAGGACCAGCCAGTACACGACCGGGCTCAGGCCCGGCGCGCCGATCGCCTCTCCCGGGGCCGCCGGGGTGAGCAGCACGCCGAGCCCCGTGGAGGGCCCGCCAGCGGGTTGCGGAAGGCCGGTGAGGAATGCGGCGGCACTTCCGGCGGCGCGGAGTAGCCCGGCCAGGACGGCGAATCCCGCCAGGGCCGCAAGGCCCAGGTTCGCGAGCACCTGGGAGGGCTGATGCGGGTTCATCCCAGGTCCCCGACGACGTGAGCGGTGCCGGAGATGCGGCCGAACAGCAGCACCTCGCCGCCCGTTGCGAGCTCGCGTTCCTCGATCAGGTGCCGCACATGCCCGTGCCCGTCGGCAGAGGAATGCCGGATGACGACAGCGAGGGCGACGTCCTCTCCAGGCACGTATCCGTCTCCGGTCGCCTCATACAGCACCGGCATCTCGCCCCTACGCGCTGATGCTTCGGTCTCCGGTGCGGCGGCGGGTGCGGCTATCGGTGCGGGCGGGGTGAGGACGTCGGTGTAGGTGGTGCCGTCGTGTTCGATGATCTCCACCCGAAGCGGTGCTTTCCTGCGGCGCAGGACCTCTTCGATCAGCCCACCGAGGGCGTGCCTGCCGATCGGCTCCCCGGTGACGCGTGCGCCGTCGAGGGTGACGCTGATCTGATCGTTCGCGTCTACCCGGACGACGAGGTGTGGGAGTACGATCGGCACCACGAGATCCCCCTCGGCGTCGCCCGTCGTCGCACGGTTGCGTCGGGATCGGCGTGAGGGTGCATGTTCGCTCATTTTTGCCGCCCGATCATCCGCGTGGTCGTATCGAACGTCGACAGCTCGTCCGGGTGCAGCTGGTGTTGCACGACGAAGGATCGTTCCTTGATCCGCCACAGTCCCTGCCCCGTGCCCAGGCCCGGGAGAAGGGACTGTTCGGTGCCGGTGAGGCCGAGCGTGGTCGCGGTGGTGCCGAGCTGGTCGGCTTCCTGCCGGTAGATGATCCGCGTCTCCGCGTTTGCCAGCAGCGACGAGGCGAGGGCGCGCATTGCGGACCCGCTGTCGCCGACGTTGTCGAGGTCGGTCAGCTTGTGGAAGATCAACATGTTCGCGATTCCGTAATGCCTCGCCAACCTCCACTGCGCGTCCATCCGCTTGAGCAGAGCGGGATGCGACATGAGACGCCACGCTTCGTCGTAAATCACCCACCGCTGCCCGCCTTCGGGGTCCAGAAGGGCCGATTCCATCCACGCCGACGAGCACGTCATCAGTACCGAGATGAGGGTGGAGTTCTCCGCCACCCGGGACAGATCCAGCGAAATCATCGGCAGGGACGGGTCGAACACGACCGTAGAGGGACCATCGAACAGCCCCTGCAGATCTCCGGCGACCAGGCGCCTCAGTGCGTGACCGACGAGCCGTCCGTCTTCGGCGAGCCGCTGGTCGACGTCACCAGCACGGTCCGGGGTGAGGATGCGGTCGACGACCATCGGGAGGATCGGGACGTCGTTGCTGGCGACGACCGCGGAGAGGGCGACATCGATCGACGTGTGCTCAAGCGGTGACAGCGACCGCTCGAGGACGGTCTCGGCCAGCGCCCCGATGAGTTCCCGGCGGCGGGAGGCGACCTGCGTAGTCCATTCGATGTCCGTCACACCTGACGGGCGGTGACCTTCGTCGAGCGGGTTCAGCCGGTTCCTCAGACCATGACCGAGGACGATCGCCTTGCCTCCGACAGCTTGGGCGACTGGCGTGTGCTCACCTTTCGGGTCTCCGGGGACGTAGACGCGACGCCCGAACGGAATCGACCGCGTGTACAGCGACTTCGCCAGCGACGACTTCCCCGAGCCGACGATGCCGGCCAGAACGATGTTCGGCGCGGTGATGACACCGCGCTTGTACAGCTCCCACGGGTCGTACACGAACGACCCGCCGGAGTACATGTCCTGTCCGACGAAAACGCCTTCGGGCCCGAGGCCACCTTCAGCGAGGAACGGGTACGCCCCAGCGAGAGCGGCGCTGGTGTCCTGATGGGAGGGCAAACGCAGCCCCCGATGGGTGCGCAACGCCGCGTGCCCGGGCTCGCCCGAGGCAGGCAGATAGGTCGTGGCGCGGCGCTCGGCCTGTTCAGCATCGCGTCGCGCACGGGCTTCGACTTTGCGGGCAGTGATGTCCTTCGCGTGGACTGCGGCGGCGGCCTTGCGCCGGGCTCGGCGCTGCTTGCGGTGCTCGGACTCCGGCCCGATCAGCACCGTCGAGTACACGCGACGTTTCGGGGTGCTCACAGCACGACTCCTTCCTGCGCCCGCCCGGGCGGGCGGACGCAGGAAGGAGGTACGGGACCGGCGCCCCAGGAGTCAGACGGTGCGCGCCAGGGGCAGCGCAGCCGCGGTGAACGCTTGGGCTTGCTGACCGACCAGCCGCCGCGTTTCGCAGGACGCTTGGATGGCGGCCTGCTCGATCTTCGACACCGCCGCCTCCAGCTCGTCCGGATTCGGGGCGCTGACGGCGATCAGCCCGGTGTATCGGAGGATGCCGTGCCCGCTGGTGAGGTCGGCTTCCTGCTGCAGCACGTCCTGGTACTCGGCGGTCTGCTGGGCGTCCTCGACCTGCCCGATCTTCTGGCGTTGCGCGGCGTCCGAGATGTATTCGACCTTCTTCTTGCGGATGTCGCGGGCGGCCTGATCGGACCGGATCGGAGTGCACAGCAGTGAGAACGACCGCCGCACCCCGGATGCCAGGAGCACCGGGGACAGGAACCCCGGATACACCAGTGACCGCGGCCACTCGCTCACCCACAGCACCGCATGGTGCGCGCTGTCCGAGCGCAGCCCCTCCCACGTCTCCTCCACGGCCACGGGACCTGCGGTGGCGAGGTCCTGTCCGAGGTTCCCGGAGCGCTCCAGCGTCGCCGCGATCGCAGGATCGTAGGCGGAGCGCAGGATCACCGCGAGCTGCCCCGGGGTGAGCCAATCCGTAGCCTTCAGGTCCGCGGAATGCAACGCCGCGGTGAGAGTGCTCATCTCCTGCCGCAGCACCGCCGCGGCGCCCTTCATCCCGCCGCCGGCGGTGCGGATCGGGCGGGCGGCGGTCTTCATATCCAGAGCGAGGGAGATCGTCGTCGCGTGCCGTTCACCGGCCGGGCCTGCGCGATTGATCAGCTCCGCGTAGGTGCGCGACGTCCATGACTCGTCCCCCGGGTTGCCGTGCTCCGCCCACCACTGCGCAAGACCCGTCCCGGAATCCGGGAGCGTGCGTTCGAGGATCTGGAGACGGGCGATGCGTCCGGAGCGGCAGCAGGTCGCCAGCACACGACCCCACCCGGAGACCCGGCGTTCCTGCTCGCCCGGGTCCAGCAGCACGAACGCAGGGTGGGTGACCTCGAGCAGCGCGGTCAGTGTCGCCGCGTGAGGATGGTGCACCATGACCGCCCCGGTGACGGGGTCTTCGTATTGACGCAGCGATGCCATATCGCCTGGGAGGGCGAGGGTGCCGGCTGGACGCGGCTTGACGACCCGCATCCGGTAGATCGTCTGCGTCACGCTGACCCGCCACAGCCAATGCGCCCCGACCGGCAGCCACTCGACCGCCTTCCGGCCCGCGATCGGGACCCAGGTGATCGCCAGGCAGGTCACCCAGATCGGAGCCGTGTAGGCGAGGATCATCCCGCCGCCGGCGTACAGCGACCCGATGAACGCCAGCCCGGCGATCGCGAGCGCGATCACCTGGGACAGCGACAGGCCCAGGATCAGTCCCCGCCTGGTGAGGCGGGAGAACTTCACCGGTGTGAGCGGGTAGTCGTCTTTCGTGCTCTGGTGTTTCGTCACGGGTCAGTCCTTCCCCTCGGGCGCCCTATTCGGCGGCGGCGGGTCCTTCGGTGGCGGCGTCGACGACGGACCAGACGATGCGGGCGGCGGGCTCGATGGCGGTGCCTGCGGCGCCGATGGATCCGAGGGCGGTGCCGCGTTCCCGGAAGGGGGCGGGGCGCTGTCCTGGCCAGCGGCAGCTGCCTGGGTCTCTGCGGCACCGCCGATCGCGCCGCCGAGCTTCGGGCCGGCCGTGGCGGCTTCCTTGACGGCCGCCGCCGCGATGACTGCGACCGCGGCGGGTCCGGCCGCGGCCGCACCTCCTGCAGCAGTACCGCCACCTGCAGCAGCCCCGCCGCCACCCGCTGCACCACCAGCCGCACCGCCAGCGGCGCCGCCACCAGCCGCAGCACCGCCTCCGGCTCCGCCGGTACCGGCAGCCGTCGCCCCGCTCCCGCCGTCCGGGGGCGGCGTACCACCGCCCCCACCACTGTTGCCGGGCGGTGGCCCGTCGCCTTGGCCTTTCCCGTCGAGGACTTTCTGCGGGCCGTCGCCGGCGGGCTTAGACGGGGATGGCACGGGCCGGTTCATCGACTGCTTGGCCTCTTGCTCCGCACTCATCGCGTGATACATGTCGAACCCGATGAACGAGATGAACTTATAGACCATGTAGGGCGCGAACGCGGCGACGAACATGAGCACTATCCCAGCGATGGGGTCGGCGATGGATGCCAGATCGAAGTCGATCGGCTGGGACACCTGGGTGATCGCGACGAGGAACACCACGACGAGGACGAGCTTGGACAGGATCAAGGCGATCACGAACGACACCCATTTCCCGAACCAGCCGCGGGTGACATCCCAGCTCGCGCCGCTGATCGCGATCGGACCGAGCACGATCGCGACGAGCAGCAGTGCTTTGCGGATCAGGAGCGAGAACCACACGATCGCCGCTGCGGTGATCGCGAGCCCGGCGAAGAAGATGGTGATGATCGCCCCGACACCGGGGGCGGTGAGGTTGATCGCAGTGAGCCCCGCGGCGAGCAGGGCGATCTTGTCGCCCATCGCTTCCATCGAGTTCCCGGTGGCTTGGATGATGCCGATGGTCAACTGGTCGGTGATCTCCAGCAGCGTCGCGGTGAGCGTGATGATGAGGAACGACCCGAGCACGCTCTTGCCCAGTCCGAGCGCCGCCCGAGAGAGGGCGGTCGGGTCGCGACGGATGAGGCCGGTGATCAGCTGCAGGCAGAAGAAGACGAGCATGATCAGCACGGCGACGCCGAAGAGGATGTTGTAGACGCCGACATATTCCGGGGACTGGACGTCGACGAGGGTGGTGGTGTCGAAGACGTACCAGACGCCCTCGAACAACCAGGCGGCAGCTTGTCCCATTGCTTGGGCGAGCCAGTCGAACGGGGCCGCGACGAGCGTCGCGGCCCCTTCTCCGACGGCATCGCACACGTTCGAGATGACCGGGACGTCGCACAGTGCCATGACGGGCCTCCTTCCGGGGCGGGGCGGTGGTGGAGGAGGCCGTTCAGACCGCCTGGCCGACGTTCCAGAAGAAGTTGATGAGCGTCACCGACGCGCCGCAGATGATCGCGGCACCGCAGGAGACGAGGACGCCGATCTTTCCCCGCCCGGCCAGATGCGGGTTGCTGCTGTTCGCGCCGAAACCCCAGATGATCGCCGAGATGATCAACGCCAGGACGCTGAGGATCAGGCCGATCGTCATCACGGCGCCGACGATGGTGCGCAGCTGCGCGATGCCGGGCAGCCCCGAACTGTTGGGGTCGATGTCGACCTCCATCGGGGCCAGAGCGGCCACGTGGGGCAAGACGGTGGTGGTGAGATCGAGAACGGCGGACACGGGTGCTCCTTCATGAACCAGGCGGATACCCGGCCAGGCGCCGGCCGGGTATCGCACAGGTGCGCACACCGGACCCCGCACGGCAGAAAGCGGGGCGGTGGAGCCTCGTCTCCTCCACCGCCCCGCCCCTGAGCTCTCGCCTCCCGACCCGGGTTAGAGCTGCCCGCCGATCGTGATGAGCCAGTTCATCCATGCGACCCCGGCCCCGGCAAGGGCGGCAGCACCGAGCGCCGTCCACACGCCGATGCGGGCTTTCGTGGCGACCTGGTGGTGGCCGTTCGCGGAGCCGATCGCCCACATGATCGCGCACACGATGAGCATGAGGACGGCGAGGATCAACACGACGGTCAGCAGCGCACCGATGATGCTCTCGAGCTCGTTCGATCCGCCGACGGCTCCGAAATCGGGGAACACACTCCCGGACAGCACGGGCTTCGTCGGGACGTGGGGATGCGGCATGAATGCTCACCCGTCTTTCACGGAGATGTGGATGTGGTCGAAGTGGCCGCCGGTGACGTCGCCGGGGTCGTGCATGCCGCCGCCGGTATAGTGCCGCCACCCCTCGTCCGCCTGCGCGGGCGACCAGATCGTGCCTTGCCAGATGAGGTAGGAGATCCCGAGGGGCTCGGCGTTGGCTTGAAGCCATTCGGTGACCTGCCACCCGTAGGCGACCTGCTCGCTGGTTGGGTAGTGGCCGATCTGATTGCCGACGGTGACATCGCACGCCCGCCCGAGAGGATGATCCGACCGTGTCCCTGGTCGTGGTGAGTAGCACGCCCACCCGGTGTCGGCGAACGCGTTGCGGGTCTGGACGACCATGTGCGCGGTGCGGGCGGTGATCTGCCCGCTGGTGCCGGTCGGGTCATCGACCATCTCGGTGCCGTCGCCGGTGAACTCTGCCGCTGGCGTAGTAGTGCCGGCGGGTGCGCAGCCGGGGCCGGGGGTGCTGGTGCCGTCCGGTTCGGCGGCGCCGTGGTCGATAAGCCACTGGTCGGCGTCGATCGATTCGGTGCCGGTGGAGCCAGGCCGGATCTCGAAGTGCAGGTGCGCGCCGGTGGAGCGGCCGGAGGAGCCGACATCGCCGATGTGAGTGCCGGCGGTGACGGTCTGTCCTTCTCGGACGTGGATGCCGTGTTCCCACATATGCGCGTACACGGAGCGGACGGCTTCGCCTTGCACGGTGTGCTCGATGATGATGAGGCCGCCGTAGCCGCCGTTGAACTCCGACCACACGACCCGCCCGTCAGCGGCCGCGTAGATCGGGGTGCCGTCGGCGGCGGCATAGTCGGTGCCTGCGTGGTAGGTGGTCTCGCCGGTGAACGGGTCGGACCGATACCCCCAGTCGCTGGTCTTCGTCCACGTCCCCTCGGGCAGCGGGAACAGGATGCGGCTGGTTTCCGGTACCGACCCGGTGCCCCCGCCGGTGCCGGAGGGTGCCGGCACGGTGAGGGCGGCGAGGATCGCTTCGGCGACGGGCTGGTAGTTCTGATATCGCTCCGGGAACGCGCTGACCTCGACCGCCTGGGCGACCTCGCCCATGTCCATGCTCTGCCAGCCGGGGATGTCGAGCATCCCCCGTGGGGAGGGGAAGTTCGGCCCCGACGGACCGCCGTAGAACGCGCGGGCCTGGTAGGTGGTGTCCATCAGCTCGGCGACGGTGCCCCACCCGGCCTGCGGTCGCATCTGGAACAACCCGAGGGAATCGTTGTCGCTGCCGTTGCCGTCGTTCGGGTAGTCCCCGGATTCGGGGTAAACGCCGGTGTTCGACAGTTGCCGTAGCACCGACTCGGTGAGAGCGGCCATGAGCGCGATCGTGACCCCGCGGACATCGACGCCGTCGGTCTGCCCGCCGACGGTGATGATGGTCGCGGCGTGCGTGAGTTGCTTCTTGTTCAGCGTGAACGTCTCACCGTCCCGCGTGGTCACTTCCAGCTCGTCCGGGATCGGCCCCACGGTCAGCGACGACCCGGGGCCGCAGCTCGCGTTCGCGGCGGGGTTCATCAGCACCCCGACGCCGACGAGCGCGGTCGCCGGTCCTACGCACAGGGCGAGGATCGCCAGCACGACGAGGATCTTCTTCAGCACGACAGCCCCCGGGGGTCAGCGCAGCGGGTTGTCGAGCTCGGACAGCCGCAACGTGTGACAGTCGTCGAACGTGGGCTCACATGCGAGGAACACGGTGAACGACACCGGGTGTTCACTGGTTGCTTCCTGCCCGGAGACTGTGCCGGTGCGATACCGGGTGGCGTCGATGGTGACCGCGATCATCCCGTCCACGATCGTGCCCGACCGGTCCTGCGCGACCGCGTCGGCCCAGGCGTCGGGCACGACCGCAGTCTCGATGGTGAGGTGCTGGGTAGTGGCGTGCCCGGTGAGCTGCCGCCAGGCGTCGGACGCCGGGAAGTAGCCGGCGATGTCGGAGGCAAGACCGGGGGTCTCGGTTCCGGTGGGATCGGCGTCGGAGAGCACGACCTGCCCGTAGTCGGCGGGCCCGAGCCCGGATGCCGTGTCCCACGTGAAGAGGGATACGGCGACGGCGCGTGCGTACCGGATCGGGTCGTTCGTGCGCGGCAGCGGCATCAGGTCAGATGGTCCGGAGGGCGTCGAAGCCGGTGGCCGCTGTTCGGAGGCGGTCGGGGCCGGGGCAGGCGTGTTCTCGTGCGGGCGGGCGATCAGTCCGTACACGCCCAGGCCGACCAGGACGAGAAGGATGATCGTTCCGGAGATACCGGCGATCAACAGGGCGCGGCCCCGCTTGCGCGGGGCCGCATCGGCGAAATCGGTCGACATGGCAGGGGGCGTCCTTTCACAGCAGATCCGTCAACGGTGTGTGCCATGTAGGTGCGGGCGTCTGACCCCACCCGGCCGGTCATCTCACGGCACCAGGCCCGTCCTGGTGGTGGTGCGGCGTGCATCGGCGGCGGTGTCGAGGAACGCGGTCGCCTGTTTACGGTGGCTGGTGATCGCCTCCCACTGCTCGTCGGTGGCGTACTGGCCGACGAGCGTGGCGTCGTTGATCTCCCACCACCCCTCCGCTTTCGCGAGGATGTCGACCAGCCGGCGGGCGTGGTAGCGGCCCCGGACCCCGTCCGCGGACATCCCCTCATCCTCCGCACCCGATTCGCCGTCCTCCTCGGTTGCCGCAGTGGAAGTTGGCGTGAGGGCGAGCTTGCGGACACGGGCGATGGCAGCGGCGACCGCCCGGGATCGTTCCACCGGTCGGTCGATCTGCCGCACCGCGCGGAGCTCGTCGTCGGCGGCTTCCCGGACGGCGGCAGTCGCGGACTCGTTCACCGCGGTCTTCTCCAGCCAGCACACCCCGCGCAGGGCGATGACCTCGTGGTAGCGGCCGTGGACCTTCGCGTCGCCGTTGATCTCCACGACCGCTTCGGCGGCTGCCCGCCGGACTCGTTCGTCTTCGTCCTCGTTGGTTGCCAGCCGTTCCAGCGCGAGGACCTGCTCGAGCTGTTGGGAGGAGTCCCGGCCGGTCACCGCGGTCGCGGCCTGCACGCGGGACTTCCGCTTCGCCGGTGGTTGTGAATCCCAACGGCCGCTGTCGCTACCCTGATAGGTCGCGACGATCATCACTTCCTTCTCCTCCGGGTCGCTGTCGTCGGCCTCGCCGTCGTCCGAGCCCGGGAGGGCGGCGGCGCCGAACCGAGTCGCGGCCTGACGGCGGGCGTTCTCCTCGGCCAGGAGCGTCTTGTACTCCGCGTACAGGGCCGCCTTCTCCGTCGTGGTGAAATGCTTGTGGAGCAGATTGTCGTCCTGGATCGCCAGCAGCGTGCGCAGCTTGTCGGACACCTCAGATGCGATCCACACCGGGACGGTCGCATGCCCGAGCTGCCGCATCGCTTCCAGGCGGCGCCTGCCGGAGATGAGGACCCCGTCGGAGGTGATCACGATCGGGCACAGCAGCCCGAGGGTTTGGATCGACGCGGTCAGATCGCTCAGATCACCCAGCTCACGCCGGAAGGAGCGACCCAGGACGATGTCGTCGATCGGGAACTGCGCCACCGGCTGCCCATCTGCGGGCACCCTCGCGTTCATGCGGCCGCCCCTCTCGTGAACTTGCGGGAAACAGCGGCAAGCTGATGATCAGCAAGAAGATCCTCGGTACGGTCACCGAGCAGCAGCCGCGCAAAGATCCCCAGACGTGCCGGATCGGCACCGGTGGCTTCCTTCTTCGACCGCGGCCCGAGCAGCAAACGCAACAGCCCGCTCCAATCGCGAGCGGAGAACCCGAGCCGTTGCCGCATCGCGTCGTCTTTGCGGAGCACGTCGATCCCGGATTGGGTGCTCGCCAGAGTCGTCAGCCGGTGGCAGATATATTCCACCGCGGTCTCGATGGTGCGGGGATGCCAGCCTGTGCTCACCAGGAACACCGACGCGGACCGCACTACCCGTTCCACGGCGACGGTCGGTGAGGCCGGCGGGCTCGCGGCGGCGAGCACATGGTAGAAGAATGTCTCGTAGTGGCCGGCCCGCATCGGGTACTCGTCGGGACGCTGATCGGGCCTGCGGGCCTTGTCCGTCGAGGTGAGCAGACGTTCGGCGTGCACCTCGGCCGCGATGCCGAGCTCCACAGCGCGGGTGATCGCCGCCCACGGGTCCGCGGCACGGCGGATCGCCGGCGTCCGCATCGCCATGAACGCCTCGTACGCGGCATCGGCGGGGTCGCGGTGCCAGGACCGTGCGAGCGGAAGGTACTTCTCCTGCGCATACTGCATCAACGCGCGGGCGGCGGGGTGTGTGCGCCAGAGATGCTCGGCGGTGAGCTGCTCCAGCAGGACACGGAGCCCTTCGCCGGTGGTGAAGTCCGGAAGTGGTTCAGATGAAGGTTTGAAGCGCCCTGAGTTTGTTG
>NZ_JAGEKQ010000029.1:0-10609 GCF_017565385.1 Dermacoccus sp. NHGro5
ACCACCCCAGCGGACTTGACCCTCGACGCCGCGCTCTGCCCACACGACGCGGCAGTGCCACAGCGAACCTTCGACACGTTGCTCGATGAGCAGGGCTTGCACCCATTCGCCGTCGACATACAACTCGACGTGCCCATCACGCGGCGCGACCCCACGAGGAAGCTCCCACGGGCGTTCGTCGGGGTCTTCGGGGATGCCGGCGCGTACCCCGATCCGTGCGACGTGCCCGTCCTTGCGATTCATCCCGCCAGCCATCGTTCCATCGTGGCACGCGGCGCCGACAACGGCTCACGAGGCAGTGCGTGGCGACCTGCGCAGGCGGAAAGCCGCCCACCAAGGGGGTGTGAGCGAGGGTGTCACTCCGGGCGCCCACGGAGCGGGGGTGGTGAGTCCATTGGACTCACCACCCCCGTCGTCCTGCTAGCTCATCTGAGGACCCTGGTGAGAGAGTCCGGAAGGAGAGTCGCCGTAGTCGTTGTGGCGCTGATGGCGCGCTGCCAGCGCATCACGCACTCTCTGGCTACCCTCGGCGTTGATCTGCTGCTGGGTGCGAGGCGGGGACGGCGAAGCTGAGTCGGTCTCCCACTCATCCCACGCCTGCTCCCACAGCGCCGATTCATCCTCATCCTGATGGCCCCTGGTCGCCGCCGCGGTCTCGGTGGCCTGAGCCTGCGGGGCGACCGGTGTGGTGACCTCTTCTTGCGGTTCTCCCTGCTCTTCGTCAGAGTCCTGGCCGCGCATCACTCGCTCGAGTTCGGCGACCTTGTGACGCACGGCCTGCAGTTCGGCTTCACGGGCGAAGGGCTGCCCAAGGTTCGCCTCGGCTGTCACCTTGTCGCGCTGGGCTGCGTCGAGTCGCTGTTCCGCCCTCGTTAGTGCTCCTTCCATGCCGGCGAGAGCGTTTTCCATCTTGGTGACGACGCCGTGCGACCCGGGTAGTCCCATGAGCGCGAACGCGTCGTCCCGCACGAAGACGTCGTCGGGGGCTGCCTGCATCTGGAGGTTCGCCTTCGTGACACCCAGGCTGGAGTCGACGACCACGTCGAACCGGTGCCCGCCCAGCGTCACCAGGGCCTCGAGCGTGACGGGTTCTCGCGTGACGCGGGCGCGTGACGCGGCTGCGCCGAGGTGCTCACGGATGGCGTTGGCAGCTTCGACGCGCTCGGTGAAGACCTGGCCTGCGACGGTGGCGCGGAAAGCGTCGCCCTTCGTCTCGGTACGGTCCGCGATCGCGTCCTTCAGCGCCGGGATGCGTCGCGAGTAGCTACTGATCGCGGTATTCGCCGCGTCAACCGCCTGACGGGTCTGGGTCTGTGATCGCCGGTGCGCGGTCGCCAGGCTTTCCAGGACCGACAGGTCTTGGTCGGCCTGGGCTTTCTCCAGGATGAGGGGGTTGTCCGAGGCGATCGCCTTGACCTCGTTCATGTTGAACGACTGGCTGGTCTCGATGTCCTCAGCGCTACGTGTTTCCAGGTCGCCGTGCATGACCTGCTCGATGAACTTGGCCTTGCGCTCGGTGGTCTGCCACATGAAGGCGTCGAAACTGCGCTTCGTCACGTACTGCATGATCTGCACCTCGGGGTTCTGGTTGCCCTGGCGGATGATGCGCCCATCGCGTTGCTCGAGGTCGGCGGGGCGCCATGGGCAGTCCAGGTGGTGCAACGCGACCGCGCGGGTTTGGATGTTGGTGCCGACACCCATCATCTGCGTCGAGCCGATCAGTACGTCGACCTCGCCGCCACGGCAGTCGGCGAACAGTCGGTCCTTCTTGTCGTCGTTGTTCGCGTCGTGCACGAAACGGATACGACTGCGCTCCATACCCATGTCGACAAGGGTGTCTCGGAGGCCGTTGTACATGTCCCACTTCTTATTGTTGGGCGTGCCCAGGTCGGAGAAGACAATCTGGAACCCACCCCGCTTCGGGTGCGGTTGCCCGCCCGCTGTCGTGTACTCGTTGTCGCGGTTGGCCTGCCAGATTGCATGGATCCTTTCGGCGGCGACGTCGACCTTGCTCATCTGCTTGAAGAGCGAGTCCTGCTCGCCCATGTCGGGGCGAGCTTCCTCGGGCAGCAACCGCACATCCATGCCCGCAGCGCGTCCGTGGGCCGACAACTTGAGCATGTTGTCCACCTCCGGCTCCACCATCCGGCTCCGTATGCGTTCAGCGCGATCGCTGAGGCTGTCCATGAAGGCGACCAGTTCATCGGTGGGCTCAATCGCCACGACCTGAGGGGCGCGTCTGCCGTCCTCGCGGGGTGCGAGCTCGGGGACGTTTAGAGCGAGTTCGGCGGAGGTCTTCACGTCGGCCGAGATGTGCCACATGCGCAACAGCTCCGGCAGGTTGTTGAACTTCGCGAAACGGGTCTTGGGGCGGAACCCGCCTTCGGGGGCCATCTCGATGTCCGTGACCGACTCGCCGAATGTCGTGGCCCACGCATCGAAGTCGGTCAGTCCCGCGGCCTTGAGCAAGTCGGGACGTAGGTAGGTCTGCATGACATAGGCCTCCGACATCGCGTTCGCGATCGGCGTCGCCGTTGCACCAGTGATGACACGCGGGGGGCGGCCCTCACGCTCGGCGCGCTCACGCAATATGTTGAGCTTCATGTCGAGGTCCAGGGCCCGGTCTGAGCCGATCTTCCCAACGCCTTCGATGTTCGAGATGATCATCCGGTTCTTGTACATGTGCAGCTCATCGACGAAGAGGTAGTCGATCCCGGTCTGCTCGAACGTCAACCCCACGTCTTTGGTCTGTTTCATCTTGACGCGCATCCGCTGCTCGGTGGCCAGCAGCGAGTTTTCCATCCGCTTGGTCGAGAGGTTATTACCGCCCTGTGCGCTGATCCTTTCGAGCTGGCGACGTGCCTCAGCGAGTGCGGTGTCGATGTAGCGCTCACGAGATTCAGGGGTGACATCGAGGGACTCGAACGCTGTCTGCGTCATGACGATGCCGTCCCACTCGCCCGTGGCAGCCTTCGCCACGAAATCGCGGCGTGCTTCCTTAGCCAAGTCGTCGGTTCCGGCCGCCAAGACGTTCGCGGCCGGGTACAACCCCAGCCACTCGGTCGTGACCTGCTCGAGCATGTGGTTCGGGACGACCATCAGGGGCTTGTTCACCAGTCCCAGACGGCCCAGTTCCATCGCCCCCATGACCATCTCGGCCGTCTTGCCCGCGCCGACCCCGTGGTACAGCCCCACTGACGGTTCGCTGATGATGCGAGCCACCGCTGTGCGCTGATGTGGGTGAGGGTTGAAAGTGCTCACGAGCCCGGGCAGCCTGAGGCGCTGTCCATCGGCGCTGTAGTCGCGCATGACGAGGGAGTTGAACGTGTCGTTGTACACCTCAGTGAGGCGTTCGGTGCGCTGCGGATCAGACCACAGCCACTCACGGAAAGCGTTCTGCAACTGCTCGGCCTTGGCCTTGGCCGCCTCGGTCTCAGGAGCGTTCGGCACCCGCTTTTCGCCGCCGTTACCGTTGGGCACAGCGTCTTGGATGAGCACAGGCTTCTGCGTCATCAGTCGCTCGGCGAGCTCGACAGCGTTCATCCGTTCGGTGCCCCACTGCGAGACCACTTTTTGCGACGTCTTGTTGGCGTTCGCGATGCGCCACGACGAGCCGCCACCGTGGATGACCCGTAGGTTCGGGTCATCGAAGGTCTTGCGCAAGGAGGCCTCATGGTCGTCGGCGGAGATCCACACCGCCCCCATCCGCGCAGTGATCTCATCCTGGCCCAGAGGGCGTGGCAGGACAGCGCGTAGCGCCTCGACGTTGTTCCTGAACGCAGGGTCATCCTCGACGGCCTGCTCGGCTGCCTTGAGCTTCGCGCGCACGTCGCCAGAAAGGTAGTCCGCAGCCGGCACCAGGCCGCCTGCAGGGTCGTCGAAGACGAGGTCGCCCAACTGCTCACGCACGGCGCTGGTCTCGATGCCCAACAGCCCAGCGATGTGGTCAAGGTCGACCTCACGCTTGGCGTCCCAAGTCATCGCGAGGGCATCAGCCGCAGTGTCGGCGTGCGTCGGTACGACGCGGGCCTGAATCACCCGCCCGGACATGATCGCGGTCTTGCTCGCGATCCCGGTCTTCTCGTCGTAGTTCTCCAGCGCCGTGACGGCGGAGCGGTGTGGATCGGTCCGGAAGACCTTCATCGCCCCCGGGTACCTACGTTGCATGATCGGATCGCCGTACTTGTCCAGCCGCTTCGTGACCGTGGTGTTCACGGTGTTGATCGGGCCGTATTTCGCGACATATGCGTCGTATTGGCGGTTGAGCTCGGAGCGGAGGCGATCCATGTCGGGCGTCTGCTCGAGTGTGGAGCCCTCAGCGTCGATGAGGGCGACCGCCGTGTCGCGCATCGCGAGCAGTTCACGCAACGGTTTCACATGTGCGGCAGCGACCTTCTCGACGTCCTCACACGCGCCACCTCGTACCCACGTGAACACGTTGCGGTCTTCGTCGTAGTCCAGGTGCCCTTCGAACGTGGAAATGTCACCGGTGCGGGCGACGCGCTCGAGCACCGCGTCCGCGTCACGACGCGGCGCGGTCTCGGACGCTGCCCACGTCAGCCCGGCCTCACGCCCGGTGGTCACGACCTGGCGCACGGCATCCTCGAAAGAGGGTGCGTCCGGGTCCGAGCGCACCTGAAGCGTGTTGGCGTTGTACATGCCATGCGCCAGGTGCATCGTGCCGAGGACCTGCTCGGGGTGGGCTTCCCAGTAGGAGTTGATCTGTGTCGCCACCATGTCGCCGTCGCGGTCAGGCAGATCCATTGTTGTGGTGTAGACCCAGCTGTCGTCTCCGCGCTCGTCGTCGTCGGCGCGCTTACGCAGGATCACCAGGTCGGTCACAGCATCCGTCCCGGCCAGCGCGCGGTGCGCGCCCGTGGGAAGCCGCACGGCGCCGACGAGATCAGCGCGCTCGAACATCTCCCGGCGTGCGGCGGTGTTTTGCGCGTCGAGGGTGTATCGGCTGGTGAGTACCGCGACGAGACCGCCGGGGCGGGTGAGATCAAGGCTCTTGATGATGAAGTGGTTGTGGATCGAGTGCTTGCCTGCGTTGTGGTCGGGGTCGTACAACGAGACCCGACCGAACGGCACGTTGCCGATCACCGCATCGAAGGTGTCATCGGCGAACGGGGAGGAGGCGAAACTTTCGGCGCGCACCCTGGCCGCCGGGTTCAGCACCTGCGCGATACGCGCCGTCGTGGGGTCGAGTTCGACACCCGTCATGCGCAGCTCATCGCTGAGTTGCACCGATGCGGGCGGGCCAGACAGGAACGCCCCTGCACCGCACCCCGGTTCGAGCACCTGCCCGCCCGTGAACTCGAGCCCGGCCAGCGCCTGCCACATCACGTCGGTGTACTCGCGGGCGGTGTAGTGCGCATTCAACGTCGTCCGGCTCGCAGCCTTCCACTCGCCAGCGTCGAGAACTTCATGCAACCGAGCGCGCTCGGCGCTGTAGCGAGGGTCTGCCTCGTCGAAGATTTGCGGCACCGCACCCCACGACGTCCACTGTGCCAACGCGGCGCGATCCTGTGCCGTCGCTTCAGCCCCCGACTCCTCGAGGCGGCGCACAACCCGGATCGCCTCGAGGTTGTCCTCGATGCGCCGACGCGCGCCGGCAGGAACCGTCGCGACCGCGTTCGGGGCTGGCGACGTGGGCGCGGTTACGGCGTCGTTGACTTGCTCATCTTCGCCTTCTCGGCTTCGAACCACTCCTGGCACGCCTGCCGAAACTGCGCCAGGCTCACTGAGTCGTCCTCCGCCATCGCCCACAGCGGGTGCGAGGGATCGGTCGGCATCCCCGTCTCGTCCATGAACGGGTACGGCTCCTCGTCCTGATACTCGCTCTCCCGCGTCTGCGCCTCCGGTTCGAGTAGGAACTCCGACAGCGCGATCTCTTCCGCGCTCTTCTGAATCGCGTTCCCCCGACCTACCCGGGCCAGGTAGTCCATCGTCTCCATCGCCTCGCGCTGCTCGGCTTCCATCGCCCCCGAGACCTGCAGCACCTGCTCCTCGACCTGCTCCCCCACGCTCGTGAAGAAGCTGATCGGATCCTCGATCTGGTCGTACCGGTTCGGCAGCCACGTCTTCCAGTGGTCCATCACTCGCTGCCCGTAGTTGTTCATCGCGGTCCTGCTCTCCCATTCCGAGGATGTCGAATGCCAGTTGATCGTCTGAGGGGTGACCTCGTCGTCCTGCCAAGGGGTGCCTACTTCCATCGACGTAGTGATCTGTCGACCACCCTGCCAACGGCAACGCCGCCATCCCTGCCCGCGAGCGTGATGCATGATGAAATCCCTTTCTATGGACTAGTTACCGGGTGCACAGCTGCTACGTCCGATGGGTTGCTGAGTCCACTGGACTCAGCACGTGAAGTTGAGTGAGTCCACTGGACTCAGCGCGAGTTGGGTTGCTTCCTCGGGCGCCCTCCCACGCGTGGGCCCGGATCAGGCCACGGTTGACCACCGTTGAAGTCCTGCTCGAGTTGCTGGACCCGAGCCTCAAGCGCTTCATCGCTCAGGCTGGCCAACGTGATGTCCATGCCCCGTGCCTGCAGCGCCGCCACCGCACCGCGCACCCGAGCAGCCACAGCCGGTGAGACGTACGACGTGAAGCGCTGACGCGGCTCGTTCGCCATCACAGCACCCCCGTCGCCTGCAGCCGACCCAGGACGCCCCGATAGTCCTCGGTGACACCCTCACGTGGCGCGAACAGCGGCAGCGGCTGCGCAAACGCGTACGCTTCAGCAGCTTTCACCGAGCGGCGCACCGGCGGCAACACCAGATCGTCGTAGGTGTCACGCGCCAACTCGACGCTGTTGGCGTACAGCCGCCCCGCCGACGCCGGCGGAACAATGCACGGCACGACCCCGCGCAAACTGACATCCGCGCCGAAGAACTTACGCACCTCGGAGATCGTCTTCTCCAACTCCTCAATTCCCTCGAGTTCCTTCATCGACGGCTGCGCCACGGTCAACGCCGCATCGGCGGCAACCAGCGCCATGACCGTCATCAACCCGATCGTTCCGGGGCAGTCGATCAAGACGACGTCGACGTCCGACAGGTCCCGTATCGCGGTCTTGACGCGCATCTCGCGCCCCACCGCGTCACGCAACTCGAGGGCGTCACCGTTCACACTGGAGTTCGAGGGCAACAGGTGCACCCCCTGCGTGTTCGTCTCGACCAACGCCTCGACGGCGCTGCACTCGTCCAGGAGGACGTCACCCACCGTGTGCGCGAGCGTCCTGGGGTCAACGCCGAGCCAGCGAGTCGCGTTGGCCTGGCCGTCGAGGTCGACGACGACGACCCGTTGGCCCGCCTCAGCCAGGAGTGCGGCCAGCGTCACGACGGTGGTCGTCTTGCCAGCCGAGCCGGCGGCGTTCGCGACAGCGATGATGTTCATTCGTCATGCTCCTTCGTGTGGGTGGACTTGGCCACCATGCGTTCTTCGTGCTCGGTGAGGGTGTACCCGCGCTCGGTCATATACGTGACCAGTTCGAGCGCTGCCGTGCTCCAGGTCGACACGTTGGCCCAGCGCAACTCATCCTCGAGAGCGACCAGCGCCACGATCCACGCCAGGTGCTCTCGAATCCCGCTGGGTTGATCGAGCAACGACACGCGCCAGTCCCAATCGTTATCAGCGTCAGGGCCGACACCCGCAGCCTGCGCGATGCGCCGCGCAGCAGAGGTGACCTGGCTGCCGAGGTGAGCGCCGCGCAACGTCGCGAGCGTCGTGATAGCCGTGCGCTCCTTCGCACCAGGCATCTTCTTGACCAGCTCGACGAGAAACGCGCGCCGCGCCTCGTTCGACGCCTTGCGTTCCTTGTCCGCTTCCTTGCGCTGCTGCTCGTAGGAGTTCGCGGCTGGGGTGGTCTCTGCCGGCGCCGACAGGCGCACCGGCACTGGCTCCCCCGTGCCGTTGATATCAGGCGCATACGCCAAGTCCCCAGCGGCGCGAGCCTGCTCGATCTGCGCCTCATCCCTGAGCCGGTGATCCCCCAGTTTCCAGGGCCCGAACGTCGCATCGGGATCTTCGACGACCGTGACACCTTCGGCGTGAGCCTTCTCCTGAGCTGCCAGCAACGCCTGGCGCTGCCGGACCGTGGCGGAGGCTTCTCGCACCGCAGAGGTCAACGCCCACGACTGGGTCAGATCGGGTTCAGTCTTGGTCAGGACTGCTTCCAGTGCCGCGAGAACCTCGGTGTCGTTCTCGCGCACGATTGCCACCCCGACCGAGGGGGCCACGACCCCGGAGTCGACCGCGCGACGCAGCGTCTCAGGCAGCTTCAGCAGGTGTAGACGCTTGGCCAGGTAGGACTGGCTGATGCCGGCGTGCTCCGCCATCTGCCGCTGCGACAAGTTGTTGCGCTGCATCACGCGCTGGAAGCTCTCCGCTTCCTCGATCGGGCTGAGCGCGAGGCGGTGCATGTTCTCGTGCAGCACGGCCTCATCCATGCGCTCACCGTCGCGCTCGAGGACTTCCAGTACCTCGAGACCAGCCTCACGCGCCGCAGCCTTGCGACGATGTCCCGCCAGCAGCACCCAGGCGCGATCGCCGATGGTGTCCGTGTGCTCGGGGTGGGCCTCGAGGAAGGCGCGAGCCGTCACGACCAGACCCGGCTGCAACTGCCCAACCTGCCGCATCGACGCCGCCAACTCGGTCACATCACCCGCACGCGCCTCCGGATTCTCCGGGTTGTCCGCGACCGAATCCAGCGGAAGGCGCCGTACCCGTGGGTCGCCACCAGCCCGGACCGCCGAGACCACCGAGGGCGCAGACTGCTCGTCGGTGCTCTCCCGGTGGCGCTTCAACTGCAGGCCACCCAAGTCGTTCTTCTTCCCTGCCATCGTTCCTCCTCATCCGTATATGTAAACGTTTACATATGGGTGGGGGGATTGCAAGCCCTGTTCTTGGTGTGTCACCGAGCAGGATGGGTGAGGTGGGTGAGTCCAATGGACTCACCCACCTCACCCAGATGTCGATCCCGGACGATGCCATCCAGAGGTCTTGAATGTCTCGTGTCAGCTCGGCGTCGGCGCGATGGTGTGCTCAGGGCGCAGGGCGTACAGGGTGACGGTTTGACCGACCGCACCTGTGACCAACGCCTTCCCGTTGATCCCGCCGCTGACGAGGATCGTGTTGGCCGGAGTGGGGGCGTTCGTGCGGGCAGGCCATATGGTGCCGCCTTTGGTGCAGGTCAGGACCGCGTGGCCGTCGCTGCCCCAGGCGTAGTCGTCGCTGATGGCGAGGGTGGTCCAGCGTGGGGCGATGAGGTGTTCTTCGCCGGTCTTCAGGTCGACGCGGCGGTTGCCGACGATGGCCCATGACTCGTCGGGGCTGACGTTGGTGGTGCCGAGGAAGGCGGCCCATGCGGGCTTGGCCGCGCTCGTCCAGGCCGGCTTGAGGTCGGGCAGGTGGTACGCGCCGAGGCGCACCTTGCCGTCCGCGTTCCACCCGATGATGAGCAGGCTCGAGGTGATCGCGGTGATCGCGCCAGCCTGCCATCCCTTCGGGCCTGGCAGCTGGCGGGCCGCTGGGGCTGGTTTGCCGCTCGTGAGGTCCCACGTCGCGCCGTGGGAGTCGGCCGCGAGGAGGTGCGTTTTGTCGGCGCTGATGAAGACGGCGTCCTTCGGCAGGTCGAATGGTACGAGCGTGGTGTCGTGGGGGGCGAGGTAGCGGCGGTCGTGGTCGTTGATCCACGGCCCGCGCGCGTTGATCCCAGCAGTGGGTGAGCGGTGCGGCAAGCGCACCGATGAGGTGCGACGCCCGGTGGCTGGGTCCCATGTCGTCAGGTCGGTGTCGGTGATGAGGTAGACCTGCCGCCTTCCGTGTGCATCGGGCAGGAGTGTGGGCCCGGCGAGGATCGTCACCCCGGCGCCGATGTCGGATTCCCACCGGATGCGCCCGTCGCGTGCGTCGACGCAGGCGAGCGTGACGTGAGTGCTCGCGGCGGGCTGTCGCAGCAGGAGAACCGCGTGGGGCAGGTAGGCGAGGGTGGGTCGGGCGTGCGCGAGGTCCCCGAGTGCCCAGGAGGCCTGTGGCGACCATCCGGCGGGCGCGTTTTGCCCGTCAGGTAGCGCGGGCACGCTCGCGCGCGGCTGCAATGTTGTCGAGGCGCGTGCCGCGCTGGGGGAGTCACGCGTGCAGGATCGTGCGGCATAGCCCAACGCAACGAGTGCGCTCACGCCGCCTGCGGCGGTGAGCATGCCTCGCCTACTTACCCTCGCGTGCGTGCGCGTTCCGGGAGTCAAGAGTGGCCCGTTCGTATCGCGCGCCCACGCTCGTTGCGCTGCAGGGGGTGCCGCTACCTGCGCGGCGGGGGAGGTGTCGTCGTTGTGTCGCTCGCGTGCGTGCTGGGGGGTGAGCAGGCGTCCGTCGACGACGACCATCGACCATCGCCCAGCGGGCGTTTCGATGGTGACGTCGCCGCCCTGTCCGGTTGCGAGAGTCGCGCGAGCCTCACGCAGAAGTGCGCGCACCCCAGCTTGGTGAAGCGCCCTGGGTCTGATGGAGACTCGCGCTATTTGATTCCGATCAGCAGATTGCTGTCGTTGGGGACAGCATAGAACGCGTTCTCGAACTCGGCGGGTGGGACGTCTCCGAGGTATCCGTG
>NZ_JAGEKQ010000003.1:0-9069 GCF_017565385.1 Dermacoccus sp. NHGro5
GGTGTGGAGAAACGCGTCATCCGTGACGCGTTTCTCCACACCCCTGGTGTCTTCTCTTTGCGCCTAGATGCACCCGGGTGCATCTAGGCGCAAAGAGAGAGGACGTCAGACGGCGACGTTCTCCTCGAGTTCCTCCTCGGTCTCGGGGTCGAGCTCGTCGCGCTCGTCCTGATGCGCCTGCTCGGCGTGGCGTCCGACGGGGCTGGACGCAGCTTCCTCGAGCTCACGGGCTCGCGCAACACGTCGCTGTTCGACCGCGCATCCGGCTGCGAGACAGAGCAACCCGACGACCAACCAACCGAACAGGATGGTGAGCGGACCGGCGATCGAGGCGTCCGGGAAGTAGATGATGCGACGCAGCGCCTCGACGAAGCCGGAGCCGATCCAGAAGTCGTGCAGCCAACCGAAGAAGCTCGGCTGCATGACGGGCGCGAACACGCCGCCGGACGAGGTGAAGTTGAGCGCGACGAAGATCGCCGAGTACAGCAGCGTCGCAAACCGTCCGACGATCGGGTGCAGGCCGACACCGACCGTCAGCACGCCGGCTGTGTAGAGCAGCGACAGCGCCCACGTTGCGAGCACGTGCCCACCGAACATGTCGTAACCCCACGCCGCGATCGCGAGTTCGATCGTCGAGATGACGACGGCGGCGCCGGCGGCGAGGGCGATGCGCTGGGCGAATGGGCGGCTCGCAGCCGCCGCGCCGATGGCGATCGACGTGGCGTACGCGGCGACCGTCAGGGCGACGAGGAAGAAGAAACCGTTCTGGCCGGCGGGGTCGTCCTCGGTGAGGGGCGCGACGTCCTTGACGGTCAGCGCATCGTGCTGCTTCTCCGCGACGGGGCGGAACATCTTCTCGACGACGGACTTCGTCGTGTCGGACGCGCCACCGGCGGTGAGCAGTTCGGCCTTGCCGTCACCGGGGACGTAGGCCGCGGAGATCTTCAGGTGCTTCAGCTGATCCGTGGCCTGCTCGGGCGTCGCGATCGTGCGGACGTCCGCCTCGTCGCCGAACGCGTCCTGCACCTTGGCCGCCAGCGGGCCGGCCTGCTGAGCCTGACCGACGACGGCGACGGGCACGTGGTGGGGCGACGGCTTGTGGAAACCACCGAGGTAGGCGGCGCACATGATGAGGCCCATGAGGATTGGAACGATGACGTGCGACAAGATCGTCCTCATCGGGGCCTGCGCGGTTGGCGGATGCGCGGTGGACATCTCTTCCCTTCGTTTAATTAGGTTATCTATATTTAATCGTACACCTGACTGCGAGGTGTGCGCGAGCTGTGGGGCCGGCGTCACATCGAATCGTTCCGAGGGCCTACCCGGTCAAACCGTTCTGCGTTTTCGCCGATCGCGGCCTGAGCCATCCGCGACAATGGCACGGTGACTGCGCACTTCGAATCCGTCGACGACGTCCGCGACCGCCTCGCCGAGGCCGGCTACCTCGCGAGCGACGCCATCGCGACGACCGTCTTCCTCGCTGATGCCCTCGGCAAGCCCCTGCTCGTCGAGGGGCCGGCCGGCGTCGGCAAGACCGAGCTGGCGAAGGCGGTGGCGGCGGCATTGTCCGGCGCGACGGGCACAGACGCCGACCTCGTGAGGCTGCAGTGCTATGAGGGCATCGACGAGGCCCGCGCCCTCTATGAGTGGAACCACGCCAAGCAGCTCCTGCGCATCACCGCCAACACCGCTCTGGCACAGGCGTCTTCGTCGGGCGCGGCCGCGTCCACATCGACCACGAACAGCGCCGCGGGCGCTCAGCCGGACGCCACGCCGGGCGCCACGCCGGGCGCGTCCGGTGTGGCGTCAACGAACGCCTCCAGCCCCGTCGGCTCGCCATCGGGCGGCGCCGCCCACGACTGGGACGAGCTTGCCACCGACATCTTCACCGACGACTTCCTCCTGACGCGTCCGCTGCTGCGCGCCATCCGCAACACGCAGCCGACGGTGCTTCTCATCGACGAACTCGACAAGGCCGACGTCGAGGTCGAGGGCCTCCTGCTCGAGGTGCTGAGCGACTTTCAGGTGACGGTGCCCGAACTCGGCACGATCAGTGCGACGCAGCGACCGTTCGTCGTGCTGACGTCGAACGCCGCCCGCGACCTGTCGGAGGCGCTGCGTCGACGCTGCCTGTTCCTGCACATCGACTACCCGACGCCGGCGCTCGAGCAGCGCATCGTCGAACTCAAGGTGCCGGGTCTCGACGCGGCGCTCGTCGAATCCGTCGTGCGACTCGTGCACCGACTGCGCCAGATGCCACTGCGCAAGGCACCGAGCGTCGCCGAGACCGTCGACTGGGCGCGCACCCTCATCGCCCTCGGAGCCGACGGCACGGGCGATCTCGACGCGACGGTGCTGCGCGCCAACCTCGGCGTGCTGCTCAAGCACCAGGACGACATCGAACGCGCCTCCACGCTGCTCAAGCTCGATGCCTGACGACGCCGTCATCCCCGCCGGCGCGGGTGCGCCGGGCGCCGGGCGGCGAGCTGCGCACTCGGACACCGCGGGCTACGGACCGCGCGCGTCCGTGACGTCATCCGCCGGCCCGGGCATCGCGTCTGCGGGCGTGCTGCAGCGTCGACTCGTGTCGTTGGCGAACGCGTTGCGGCGCCACGGCGTCGTCGTCGGCACGAGCGACGTCATCGACGCGGGGCGCATCGTCACCGCTCTCGGGCTCGACGATCGCGAGCGTCTGCGCGAGGGTCTCGCGTCGGCGTTCATGCGACGCGGCGAGCAGCGGCGCGTGTTCGACGAGTTGTTCGACCTCTACTTTCCCGCCGCCCTGGGCGCGCGCACCCGCCTGACGGACCTCGAAGAGGACGGCGCCGCAGACAAATCCGGTGCTCACCCCGACGGCGAGCCCGAACCCGACTCGCTCGACGCACTCGACGACTTCGACCCCCTGACGGCGGACGCCGCGGCCCTGCGCGAGCGCGCCAGGGCGCTGCAGGAGATCCTCGCGCAGGCTCTCGCCGCTCAGGACGAGCGGGCGTTGAACGCCCTCGCAGCCACCGTCGTCACGGAGTTCGGCGTGCTGCGGCGCGAGGGTGAGAACGGGTTCAGCGCGAACCAGGCGATCGAGCAGTTCCAGCCGAACCTCGCCATCGCGCGCGCATCCGAGCTCATGCAGCAGGGCCCAGAAGCCGGCGGTTCTGACGGCGGCACGGCCGGTGGCAGCTCGGGCGGCGGGGGTGGTGGTAGCGGTCAGGCGATGGGTGCCGATCAAGGGTGGCAGCCGGAGCGCTTCACGCAGCGGCTCGATCGTGACGACGCCCGCGAGCGCGTCGCCGCGTTCCGGCGCCGTGTCGAGACCGAGACGCGGCGACGCAACGCGGAGATCCGTGGTGTCGAACGGCTGGCGGAGCACGCCGTCACGACGCCGCTCGAGCGTCGCGCATTCAGCCAGACGTATGCCGTCGATGCCGCGGAGATGCGGCGCGTCGTCGACCCTCTCGCCCGCAAGCTCGCAGCGCGGATGACGGCCAAGCGGCGCCGCGCGTCACATGGGCGCATCGACATCCGGCGGACGCTGCGGGCGTCGATGTCGACGGGCGGCGTACCGATCGAGCCGGTGTTCACGCATCACGCGCCGAACCGTGCGGAGCTCGTCATCCTCGCCGACATGTCGAGTTCGGTCGCCGGGTTCAGCCGGTTCACGATCCTGCTCATGCAGGCGATGCAGGCGCAGTTCGCGCGCGTGCGCGTCTTCGGGTTCGTCAACACCGTCGACGAGCTGACCGCGGTCGTCAAGGAGGTCGGGCGCGACGGCGACCTCGTCGAAGCGCTCAAGGGCAACCGGCGCATGACGCGCGGGCACCGCAACAGCGACTACGGCCAGACGTTCGCCGACTTCGTCGAAGACCACCTCGACGCGGTGACGCCGCGTGCCACCGTCCTCATCCTCGGCGACGCGCGCACGAACAACACCGACCCGCGCTACGACGCGCTGCGCACCATCGCGCAGCAGGCGAGGCACGCGATGTGGCTCAACCCGGAAGCCGAATCACAGTGGGGCCAGGGCGATTCCGTCGCACACCGATACGCCGCCATCGTCGACATGCACGAGGTACGCACCATCACCGATCTGCGGGAGTTCGTCGCCCGAGCCTTGTGACACCCGTGCCCCTCGAGTGCCGCCACGCCGACGACGTGCCATTACCTGCACGAGAAATGTGCAGCTGCCCCAGGATTGTTCAGCACATTCCTGGGGCAGCTGCACAGAAGTCGGGCAGCTGACGACGCACCATCAGCACCCTCGGCCACGACCTACTCGATGAAGCCCTCGCTCTTCAACCACTCCTCGGCGACCTTGCCGGGATCTTTGCCCTCGACGTCGACGCGGGCGTTGAGATCGATGAGGGTGTCGTTGTCGAGCTTCTTCACGACCGGTTCGAGGATCTGCGCGATCTGCGGATACGTGTCGTAGATCGTCGTCTTGACCACGGGCGAGACGTTGTAGTTGGGGAAGAAGTGCTTGCTGTCGCTCATGACGTCGAGGTGGAGACTCTTGATCCGCCCGTCCGTCGTGAAGACCTCACCCAAGTTGCAGACCTTCTGGTCGATCGCCGAGTAGATGGCGCCGGTGTCCATCTTGCGGATGTTGCCGGTCGGCACGTCCTTGCCGTACGTCATCCCGTACGCCTTGAGCATGGGTTGGAAGCCGTCGTTGCGGTTCGCGAACTCCGACTCGATGCAGAACGTGCGCTCGCCGACAGGCACCTTCTTGAGATCCGACAGATCCTTGAGCCCGTACTTCTTCGCGAAGTCCTGACGCATGCCCAGGCTGTACGTGTTGTTCATGGGCGCAGGTTCCAGCCAGGTGAACCCGTTCTTGGCGTCCTCCGCCTTCACGGCCTCGTACTGCTTGCGCGAATCAGCGATGGGGTCGGTCTTGCCCATGTAGGTGATCCACGCCGTGCCCGTGTACTCCATGATGAGCTGCACCTGCCCCGTCAGCTGCGCCTGGCGCGAGGCCGCAGAACCGGGGATGGCGGTGAAGTCTTTCACCTTCGCGCCGCCCGACTGCAGCATGATGACGGCGATCTTGCCGAGGATCTGCTGCTCGGTGAAGTCCTTGGAACCGACCGCGATGTCGAGCCCGTCGAGCTTCTTCACCGAGGCCAGGGGGCCCGCGAGCTTGGCACTCGTCGTCAGCCCGCCCGAGGTGCCGAGGCCGCAGGAACTCAGCGTCACGGCCGTCGTGACGGCGACGACGGCGCCCGTCGCTCGCCTCATTCGCTGGCGTGTCATCCGATCACATTCCCTTCGGCGTGAGCAGGGCTTCGAGCAGGCGCCCGGCCCATTCGAACGCGAGGGCGAGCAGCGCGATGAGGATGCCGCCGCTGACGAGCACGGGGTAGCGGAACAGCTTGATGCCGGTCGTGATGAGCTCGCCCAGGCCACCGGCGTTGATGAAGGCCGCGAACGAGGCCGTGCCCGCGACGAGCACGAGCGCGGTGCGCACGCCGGCCATGATGATGGGCGCAGCCAGGGGCATCTCGATGCGCAGGAGCGTCGCCATCTGGCTCATGCCCATGCCGCGTGCGGCTTCGACGAGCGTCTGGTCGACCTGCTGCAACCCCACCATGGTGTTGCGCAGCACCGGCAGGAACGCGTAGATCGCGAGCGCCAGCACCGCCGTCCAGAAGTCGAACGCGATCCACATCGCGAGCAGCACGATGAGGCCGATGACGGGCGTCGCCTGTCCCGCGTTCGCGATGGCGATGACGGGGCCGGAGAATCGCCGGAATCTCGGACGCGTCAGCAGCACTCCCAGCGGGATGGCGGTGACGAGCACCGCGACGGCAGCGGCCGCCGTCACCTTGAGGTGTTGCCAGAACAGGGTGCCGAGCAGGCTCCACTCGAGCTGGCGGGCCTCGATGTCGTCGAGGTCGGCGTTGAGGCGCCAGATCACCCAGCCACCGCCGACGAGCAGGATGAGGATGGGCAGGCCGACGATCATGCCGAACCGCTCACGCCCCAGGCGCTTCCTCATCGCTGCTCCCCCTCGTCGGCCTGAGCGTCGAAGTCCGTGGTCGAGGAGGTGTTGGCGACGACCGTCGAGCTCGCGTCAGCCTCTCCGTCGACGCGTTCGCTGAGTGCGGCCGCCTGCTCCTGCACCTGACGGATGTGCTCCATCACCTGCTGGAACGACGCGACGCCGCGGTACTCGCCGCGCCCGCCGGTGACGACGACGGCGCCGTGGCTCGAGGTGAGCATCGCGTCGAGGGCGTCGTTGAGGGTGGCACGCGAGTCGACGGTGATGAGGTTGACCCCACGGTTCTCGACCCGGGTGCCGCGCATCCGCTCGACGTTGATGAAGTCGACCGGGCGTCCGCGTTCGTCGAGCACGACGACGTTGGGGGAACCGCCACGCTGGGCGGCCTCGCGCGCCTCGGACGCGTCGGCTCCGACGGTGACGGTACCCAGCTGCGTCGCGCCGATCTCGTCGAGGCGTGTCAGCTGCAGCGACTTCAGCGCCGAACCCGAGCCGACGAAGTCCTCGACGAACTCGTTGGCCGGCGCCGCGAGGATGTTCTCGGGGGTGTCGTACTGCTCGATCCGCCCGCCCTCGGAGAGGATGAGGATGCGGTCGCCCAGCTTCAGTGCCTCGTCGATGTCGTGCGTGACGCAGATGATCGTCTTGCTCAGCTGGCGCTGGATGCTGAGCATCTCGTCCTGCAACCGCTGCCGGGTGATCGGGTCGACGGCGCCGAACGGCTCGTCCATGAGGATGACGGGTGGGTCGGCCGCCAGGCCACGGGCCACGCCGACGCGCTGCTGCTGCCCGCCCGACAGCTCGCGGGGGTAGCGGTCGCGGTAGCGCGCAGGGTCGAGACCGACCATGTCGAGCAGTTCGTCCGTGCGCGCGGCGATGCGCTTCTTGTCCCACTTGAGCAGCCCCGGCACGACGCCCACGTTGTCGGCGACGGTGAGGTGCGGGAACAGCGAGCCACCCTGGATGACGTAGCCGATCTTGCGGCGCAGGTCGTCGACCTTGTGGTTCTTGACGTCGTCACCGTCGATCGTGATGCGACCACTCGTCGGGTTGATGAGCCGGTTGATCATCTTGAGCGACGTCGTCTTGCCGCAGCCGGAGGGGCCGACGAACATGACCATCTCGCCGGCGGGGACGGTAAGGCTGAGGCCGCCGACGGCCGCCTTCGCCTGGCCCGGGTACTTCTTGACGACGTCGTCGAAGACGATCTCGGCGCCCGTGACGTCATGGCTGGCGGGCTGCTCGTTGACGGTCTCGGTGACGGGAGCGTCGTGGTCGGTGCGGAACAGATCAGGCACGGATACCCCTGGGAATCGTCAGTCGGCCGATGCCGACGAGAATGAGGTCGAGCACGAGGGCGAGGATGACGATGCCGATCGTGCCGACGAGGGCGAAGTTGATGGCGTTGACGCCACCGTTCTGAGACAGGCCGGTGAAGATGTAGCCGCCGAGACCTGGGCCGAGGGCGTAGGCGGCGATGGCCGCGACGCCGAACGACATCTGCGTCGAGGTGCGCACCCCCGCGAGGATGACGGGCCACGCGAGTGGCAGACGCACCTTGAGCAGCGTCGCCACCTTGCTCATGCCCATGCCGCGCGCGGACTCGAGCAGGTTCGCGTCGACAGCCTGCAGACCGACGACGGCGTTGCGCAGGATCGGTAGGACGGCGTAGAAGGTGACGGCGATGACCGACGGCACCGCACCGATGCCGACGAGCGGCAGCAGGATGCCGAGCAGCGCGAACGACGGCAACGTCAGGCCGATCGCCGAGAAGATGTTCGCGAAGCTCTCGAGCTTCTTGTTGCGGATGACGATGACGGCCAGGACGAGCGCGATGATCGTCGCGAGCAGCACGGATTGCACGACGAGCGACGTGTGCTGGTAGCTGCGGTAGGCGATGTCCTCCCACCGGTCGGCGATGAAATCCCACACAGGCCTCACCCTCCCTTCCTTGACGGTGACGCAGAGCGTCCTGGGCCGCCGTCATGGGCTGGAGAAGCCACACCCAGGCGGGCTGGATCGCCCGGATCACGCGGGCTGCAGTTCGCTTCAGCCTATGGGCAACCTCGGCAACACGAGCCGTTCGACGTCGTTGTCAGGGTTGGACCGCGCCTCTTGACGCCGCCTCGACGCGTCGCCGTGCCGTGTGCTGACGGCGAATGCGGCGCGCAGGTAACGAATAGCTCACGATGCGCTGAATACGGCGAATCACCGTGTCGCCGGCGCGATCGGGCGGCGACACGGCTGTGCCTCGGCGCTGACCGATCGCTGCCTCTTCGACCCGATCCGGCGGTAGCGGCTTCGCGTTGACGGGTCCACGCCGCGTCACGAGACTGGGCGTCATGACTGTTCTCCCTGCCGGTGCCCTTCCGTGGCAGACCTACCGTGACGTGCGGCTGCGGGCATTGTCGACGAACCCAGAGGCTTTCGGGTCGACGTTCGCCCGTGAGAGCGAGTTCACCGAGCAGGTCTGGGCCGAGCGCGCGATGAGCCCCGGCACGTACCTGTGGATGCCGGACGCGGGTGAGCCGGAGGCGTCGAGTCAGGTCGCGCCGCGCGCCGACGGGCTGATCGGCCTACGACCGGGCCAGATCTACTTCGACGACCCAGCCGTCGTCGGCGCACTGGGGTACGAGGCGCACGCGATCGCGTTCGTCGTGCAGATGTGGGTGGAGCCGGCGCGCCGCGGCGCCGGCGTGTTCGACGCGCTCGTCGACGCCGTCATCAGCGATGCGCGCGAGCAAGGGCTGCGCGCCATCGGGCTGCACGTCTACCGCGCCAACGAGCGCGCGGCTGCGGCGTACCGGCGTCGCGGGTTCCGGCTCGTCGAGAACCCGACAGCCGAGTGTCCGGCCGACGAGGCCGAGTACCTGCTCCCTCTATGACCCGCTGCAATCCTCCGGCCCCCAGCGGCCGTGCCCGTCCCCATCCGCGATTCTTGGTCACCGGAAGCTGTCAACCTGATTGGAGTCACGTGGGGTTGAGTTGGGTGATTTCGGGTGTTGTGGCGGCGATGGGGCGCCGGCCTCGGTAGCGTTCGGGGTTCGCGGCGTACTGCGCATCCAGGACGG
>NZ_JAGEKQ010000030.1:0-24446 GCF_017565385.1 Dermacoccus sp. NHGro5
CGCGCCCAGGCCGTCGACCACGCCATCGCCGAGGAGGTGACCGAGCCAGAACTCCAGGCACTCACTGCCTGACCGACACGCCCAACCGAGGGATCAACCTCGTACACCACCCCAGCGGACTTGACCGTCCATTGCACGTGGCTCCGGCCCCGAATGCTCCAAGAAGGTGTGAGCGTCGGGGTCGAGCCGTGAAAGGGGCACGGGCCGTGTGAGGCAGCAGAACGCAGTGTCCTCAGGCCGCCGGGACGCACACCACCTGGTCGAGGTCGGCGGCCAGCGGCTGGCCGACGTTGTTCTTCACGACGTGCTTGACGCGTGCAACGCAGCGGACGCGCTTGTCGTCCTTCGTCAGGTAGGTCGTGCCGTGCGCGGCGATCGTCGCGGTGTCCTGGCCGGTCGAGTCGACCTCGATGCGGCTTCGCGCGTACGTCTCTGTCAGCCCGTTCTTCTTCTGCGCGGCGACGCTGAGGGCGTGCAGGTCATCGGGCGACCACGTCACGTCACTCGAGGCCGGCGCGGCGACGGCCTTCGCCTCCGGGCGCCAGTCCTTCTCAGGGACGGCGGCGGCACGCGCTGCGCTCAACGCGTCGGCGCGCTCGATCGTCGCCGTGGCCGACGCGATGGGCGCCGGGCCCGCCACGCGATGACGCATCGACGGCACCGCCGCCACGAGCGCGACGACGGCGAGCGCCGCGATCACGCCGAAGCGCCACGGGTGGGCCTGCTCCAGGCACATCGACGCGAACATCCACGCGATCGCGCCGATCAGCACGGCGCAGAACGCGAGCGCGGCGAGCGTCGAGACGACCGTCGCGTGGGTGGGGGACAGCTGCGGCAGCCACATCGTCGCGACGTGGGCGGCGTGATCGAAGTGCACCGTCATGAGAGCTCCTTGGGCGCGGGGCTGCCTCGTCGCAGCCGCTCGAAGCTAGGCCGACAGCCTGAGAACCCGCCGAGAGGGCGCCGGACGTGCGCGGTGCGATACTGCACGGGATGCCCCCTTCCGACTCCCGCCTCGTCCGCGCCTGCCGCGCGCTGCTCGTGCTCGCCCTCGCACTGCAGACGTACCTCCTGTACGTGTTCCATTCGAGCGGGGCAGAAGGTGAGCTGTTCCCCCACGCCGACAAGGTGGTCCACGCCTGCATGTTCGGCGGACCCGCCCTCCTGGCACTGCTCGGACGGTGGCGATGGGTGGCGCTCATGCTCGCGTTCTATGCGCCGATCTCCGAACTGATCCAGGGCACGGACGTCGTGGAGCGCGACGCGGACTGGCGCGACGCACTCGCCGATGTGACAGGAATCATCCTGGCGTGGGGGTTGACGCGTCAGCTGCGCCGCCGGGCGTGACGTAGACTTGGGGGACCATTGATCTTGCGTTCAGTAGGTTTGCTTTCGGTTTGAGCGTGCCCGCAGCTACTCCCTGTGGCGGCACGTGGTGGTGAGAGTAGGCCCGTTCTCTGAGCGTCACCCACGATGTGACGCCGTCATGTGAGCGCCGAGATCCCACGCAACAGCGCCGATCCACCCAGTACGCAATCCTTCCAGCCCACGTGCTCCACGGGCTCTCTGGCGTGCTCGCCTTCGGTGCTCTCGACCGAGAGGTTCACACCCATGTCTTCGACGAACAACAACAACGGCAAGAAGCCGCGCTGGTCGCACGCCGACAAGGCCGGCGCCAAGCGCGGCCAGGACCGCTCCGGCGGCCGCGACTTCGGAGGACGCCGCGACGGCGCCGCGGGCGGACGCGACGAGCGACGCGGCGGTTTCAGCCGTGACAACGACCGCCGTGAGGGCGGGTTCCGCGGCGGTGACGAGCGTCGTGGCGGCTTCCAGGCCCGTGACGACCGCCGTGACGGTGGTTTCCGCGGCCGCGATGAGCGACGCGGTGGCTTCAACCGTGACAACGACCGCCGTGAGGGCGGGTTCCGCGGCGGCGACGACCGTCGTGGTGGTTTCAACCGCGGTAGCGACGAGCGCCGTGGCGGCTTCCAGGGCCGTGATGATCGCCGTGGTGGTTTCAGCCGTGACAACGACCGCCGTGAGGGCGGCTTCCGCGGCGGTGATGACCGTCGTGGTGGTTTCAACCGCGACAACGACCGACGTGACGGCGGCTTCCGCGGCGACGACCGCCGTGGCGGTTTCAACCGCGGTGGCGACGACCGTCGTGGTGGTTTCGGGGGCCGCGACGAGCGTCGCGAGGGTGGCTTCCAGCGTCGCGATGACCGCGGTGGTTTCAACCGTGGTGGCGATGACCGTCGTGGTGGTTTCAACCGCGACAACGATCGTCGCGAGGGCGGTTTCCGTGGCGGTGACGACCGTCGCGGTGGCTTCAACCGTGATGACCGTCGTGGTGGCTACCAGGGCCGTGACGACCGGCGCGGTGGGTTCAACCGTGACAACGACCGTCGCGAGGGCGGCTTCCAGCGTCGCGACGACCGCGGCGGTTTCAACCGTGGCGACCGCCGTGACGGCGGCTTCCAGCGCCGCGACGACCGCCGTGAGGGCGGTTTCGACCGCGAGAAGCGCTTCGGGCGCCCCGACCGCTCGTTCGACGACGCCCCCGTGCGTGACGAGTCCCGCGTCGAGGACGCGCAGGTCGAGAACGTGACGGCGGCGAACGCCGACGTCGCGGCGACCACCGTCGAGGCCGACGCGGCCACGAGCGAGAACATCCAGCGCGAGAACGTCGACGTCGTCGGCGAACAGAACCCCGACGAGCGCGTCCACGTCGACGGCGACGTCGAGGGTGACGTCCGCGTCGACGACGCTCCCACCGCCGACGCCACGGACGCCGAGCGCGACGGTGTTGACGCCGCCGACTCCGACACGACCAACTCTGACGCCGACAACACCGACGCGCAGAACACCGACCCCGCCGACGCCACGAACGCCACCGCGGGCACGGCCGACGGCGAGCACGCGGGCTTCGACGAGAGCGAGTCGGACGAGATCGACGAGAGCGTCATCATGACGTTCACCGAGCTCGGGCTGCCCGAGGCGCTCGTCGAGCGCATGGCGCGTGACGGCATCACGAAGCCGTTCCCGATCCAGGCGGCGACCATTCCCGACGCGATGGCCGGCAAGGACGTCCTCGGCCGCGGTCGCACGGGTTCGGGCAAGACGCTCGGCTTCGGTCTGCCGATGCTGGCGCGTCTCGCCGAGGGCGGCAAGGCTCGCGCGCACCAGCCGCGCGCCATCGTCCTCGTGCCGACGCGTGAACTTGCGATGCAGGTGAGCGATGCGCTGCAGCCGCTCGTCCACGTCGTCGGTCTCAAGCACAAGCTCGTCGCCGGTGGCATGCCGTACGAGCCGCAGCTGTCCGCGCTGGAGCGCGGCGTCGACGTCCTCATCGCCACGCCGGGTCGCCTGTCCGACCTCATCGAGCGTGGCGCGGCCGACCTGAGCCGCGTCGAGATCGCCGTGCTCGACGAGGCCGACCACATGGCCGAGATGGGCTTCCTCGAGGCCATCACCGAGATCCTCGACCTCGTGCCCGAAGGCGGCCAGCGCCTGCTGTTCTCCGCGACGCTCGACCGTGGCATCGACACCGTCGTCGACAAGTACCTCGTCGACCCGGTGACGCACTCGACGGACGACGGCACCGCCACCGTCACGACGATGGAGCACCACGCGCTGCTCATCGAGCCGCGCGACAAGAAGGTCGTGACGGCCGAGGTCGCGAACCGTGAGGGACGCACCGTGGTGTTCGTCCGCACCAAGATGGGCGCCGACCGTGTCGCCGCAGAGCTGCGCGAGCAGGGCGTCATGGCTGCCGCGCTGCACGGTGGCCTCAACCAGGGTCAGCGCAACCGTGTCCTGTCGGCGTTCAAGGACGGGCGTGTGCCCGTGCTCGTCGCGACCGACGTCGCGGCGCGCGGCATCCACGTCGACGAGGTCGGCGTCGTGCTCCAGGTCGACCCGCCGGCCGACCACAAGGACTACCTGCACCGCGCCGGCCGTACGGCCCGCGCAGGGGAGAAGGGCACCGTCATCACCCTGGCGCTGCCGCACCAGCGCCGCTCGATGCAGCGTCTACTCGACTCCGCCGGCGTCGACGTGAGCCTCGTGCGCACGCGCCCCGGTGACGAGGCGATCGTCGCCGCGGGCGGTTCGACGCCCGAGGGCCGTTCGATCTCCGAGGACGACCTGCGTCGCACCCTCGCGCCGCGCAACGACCGTGGTGGTCGCGGCGGCCGTGGCTACGAGCGCGGTGGCCGGGGTGGTTACGACCGCGGTGGTCGTGACGGCGGGCGCGGCGGTTACGGCCGTGGCGGCGGCTTCGACCGTGGTGGTCGTGGACGTTTCAACGACCGCGACGACCGTGGCCAGGGCCGCGGACGCGGCGACGACCGCGGCTTCGGTGGCGGGCGCGGTTACCGCGACGACATCGACGGTGGTTTCGAGCGCGAGAACCGTCGTCAGAGCTTCGGTGGTCGCGGCGGCCAGGGGGGTCGTGGTGGGTACGGCGGCGACCGTGGTGGCTACCGTGGCAACCGCGACTGACGCCGACTGAATCTGCGCTGATGTTGCCCGGTGATCCGGGGCCCCGTGCCCGATCACCGGGCAACATCGCGTTCGGGGCGGGCGTGTTCCACAATGGACGGGTGACCTCGTTGACCGGCCGACTGCTCCTCGCGGTGCCTCGTGCCCACGACCGCGACGAGGGTGACATCTTCACCCGTAGCGTCGTGTTCGTCCTCCACCACGGTGACGACGGCGCCCAGGGCGTCGTGCTCACCGAACCGCTCGAGGCCGGTGTCGACTCGGTCCTTCCGGGGTGGCAGTCCGCGTGCTCGACGCCCGATCGTCTCTTCCAGGGCGGGCCCGTCGGCCTCGACACGGCGGTCGCGCTCGCGGGCGTGCCGGGGCGCGGTGACGTCGTGGGCGCCACGCGACTGTTCGGTTCGCTCGCCGTCGTCGACCTCGACGCGCCGCCGGAGATCGTCGCCCCGCAGCTGTCGGGGCTGCGCGTGTTCGCCGGCAACTGCGGCTGGGAGCCGGGCCAACTCGACGTCGAACTCGCCGACGGGTGGTGGGTGCGCGCCGAACCCGAGATCGCCGACCTGTTCGACGCCGACCCCGAGACGTTGTGGGCGCGCGTCCTCGCACGCCAACCCATCCCGACGTGCCTCCTGGCGTCGTTCCCCGACGACCCGACGCTCAACTGACCCGCCGCCTGACGCCTCGGCTCGCTGCCCCCTGGCCCGCCGCGGGCGGCGCGCCTACACTGGCGCCCATGAACCCGGTTGTGTGGAACTCTTCGATCGACGACCCGTCATCGCCCCTCGGCGCGCCCGACGGCCCGGGCGGCCTCGGAGGGCCGGGCACGTCGACGGCGGTGCTGGAGCGAGAGCAGGTCGACCACCAGCTCTCCGAGCCCGGCGATCACGAGCGCTTCGCGCACTACGTGCGCAAGGAGAAGATCATGGAGTCGGCGCTGTCGGGCGAGCCCGTCACCGCGCTGTGCGGCAAGGTGTGGGTACCGGGCCGCGACCCGGAGAAGTTTCCGGTGTGCCCGACGTGCAAGGAGATCTACCAGGGCCTGCGTCCGCCGCAGGACGGCGGGGAGTGACGCCGACGGGCGTCAGCTCGCCTTCGCGACAGGCTGCCTGACGTCGCCCGTGACCGGGGCCGCACCGACGGCGCCGGTGACGACCGGTCCCGCGGCGGTGGACGCCGTCGCGGAACCGCCGTCCACCCCCGTCAGGTGCTCACGAACCTCGACTGCGGGCGCGTGCGATTCGGCCATGCGGATGAGCACCGTGCGGACGGCCTCGACGCTGACGCCGGCCGCCTCGGCGATGGCGCTCTTCGTCACCTTCGCCTGATCGGCGGCGGCGACCGCCCGCCGGTACTCCGCTTCGGCGGCGAGACGCGCTTCGCGCGCCGCAGTGACGGCGCTGAGCTTCTCGCGTTGAGCATCGGTGAGTTGGGCTCTCGTGCGAACCATGACTCTCGTCCTTTCCCTGCGAGCCCCGGCCAGGGGTGAGCGGCCTCGATGGACCGATCGGCGACGCGCCGCTGGGGCCATCGAGTGCTCGATGTCCATGACTGACTCCACCCTAGGCGCGCGGACGCCCCGCATGGTGGGTTGAGCGCTACTCAACTCCAGGGTGTGATGCTCACCCCACCCTCCGCCGTCGCCCGGCGCGGCGCCGACACCCTTCGACGCGCCGTCGGGACCCAGCCCGTCTCGTCAGCTGGGAGCCTGCTGGGTGAAGCGACGAAGCGGCGACGAGAGTGCTCCCGCGGTGGCGGCCTGCCCCCATCACGCTCGTGCTGTGCGCGGGGGCTCGGTTCGGTGGCGCGGGAGTTCCTCGCCGCGCGCGGCGGCACGACGCGCAGCCTGCGCGTCGGCTTCGCCGCCATCGTCGTCGCGCTGCCGCACATCGGCCTCGCGCACGGCGTCGGCGCACTGGAGTCGGTGATGGCTGCGTATGGCCTGGGCCTCGGCCTGGTCGACGCCGGGTGCAACATGCAGGCCGTCGCCATCGAGCACCATTACGGGCGCCCGCTCATGTCGACGTTCCACGGGGCGTGGACGCGCGGCGGCGTCCTCGGCACGCTCATCGCGCTCGCGACGCATCGCTGGGGCTTCGCGTCGCCGCCGCGGTGCTCATGATCCTGCCCGCCGCCGCGACGCTCGCGCCGTACGTCCCGCACGCGCGGCCGGAACCGGCGCCCATCGCATCCGGGGCCGACGCCCCCGCCGCGCGCAGCCTGCCCTGGCGCCGCATCCTCACCCTCGCCCTCGCGCTCGTCGTGTTCTACATGGTCGACATCGCCGTGACGACGTGGGCGCCCACCTACCTGCACCACACCTTCGCCTCACCGGCCTCGCTCTTCGCCGTCGCCACCCTGCCGTACCTCGTGTGCTCGCTGCTCAGCCGCAGCTGCGGCGACTGGCTGACGGCGCGGCTCGGCCCCGCGGCGCTCGTCGCGCCGTTGTCGTACTCGGTGGCCGCGCGCCTCGCCCGCGACGCACACCCGGAGGCGGACGCGGCGTCCGTCCAAGCCGGCAGCGACGCGATCAACGCGCGCTTCAACCAGTTCAACTACGTCGGCGCCCTGCTCGGAGCCGTGCTGACGGGGACGGGCGCGCTCGGCGACACGTCCCTGCGCTACGGATTCGCCGTCCCGATGGTGCTCGTCCCCGGCCTCGTGGGGGCTGTCGCGCGCGTTCCGGCCGGCCTGAACGGTCGGTGGCGGCGGCCAGGTCGGGGAGTTCGTTCGGCGCCGGTAGACTGCTCGGCCTATGAGTACCTCGGCTGCAGAGCACCTCTCACCCGCCTTCCCGGAGCGCGCCGCGTGGGGTACCGCGGGCAAGCTGCGCGCCTGGCAGGCCGGTGCGCTGGAGCGGTACCTGAGCACCGATCCGCGCGATTTTCTCGCCGTCGCAACCCCCGGCGCCGGCAAGACGACGTTCGCGCTGCGCCTCGCGACGGAGCTGCTGGGGCGCGGCATCGTCAAGAAGGTGACGATCGTCGCGCCGACCGAGCACCTCAAGACGCAGTGGGCCGACGCGGCCGCGCGCGTCGGCATCCAGATCGACCCGAGGTTCACGAACCGTCAGGTCGATGAGGCGTCCGACTACGACGGGGTCGCCCTCACCTACCAGGGCGTCGCGAGCAACCCCGAGGTGCACCGCATCCGCACCGAGCGCACGCCGACGCTCGTCATCCTCGACGAGGTGCACCACGGCGGCGACAACAAGAGCTGGGGCGAGGCGCTGCGCACTGCATTCGACGGCGCCGCGCGACGCGTCTGCCTCACCGGTACCCCGTTCCGCAGCGACACGAGCCCCATCCCCTTCGTGCGCTACGAGGTCGACGACGCCGGCATCCGTCGCTCGGCGAGCGACTACGCGTACGGCTACGCCGAGGCGCTCGCCGACGGCGTCGTCCGGCCCGTGCTGTTCATGGCCTACGGCGGCAACATGCGATGGCGCACCCGGGCCGGCGACGAGATCGCGGCGCGTCTCGGCACACCGATGACGAAGGACGCCATTGCAGGCGCCTGGCGCACCGCGCTCGACCCGAACGGCGCGTGGATCCCGTCCGTGCTTCAGGCCGCCGACAAGCGCCTGTCGGAGGTGCGACGTCACGTGCCCGACGCGGGCGGCCTCGTCATCGCCTCGAACCAGACGGCCGCGCGCGCCTACGCGCGCACGCTCGAGGCGATCACTGGCACCAAACCGACCGTCGTGCTCTCCGACGACGCGGGCGCGAGCTCCCGGATCGAGGACTTCGCCAAGAGCAGCGAGCGGTGGATGGTCGCCGTCCGCATGGTCTCCGAGGGTGTCGACGTGCCGCGTCTTTGCGTCGGCGTCTACGCGACGTCGACGTCGACGCCGCTGTTCTTCGCCCAGGCCGTCGGACGCTTCGTGCGCGCCCGCAAGCGCGGCGAGACGGCGTCGGTGTTCCTGCCGACCGTGCCGATCATCCTCGAGCACGCCTCGCGTCTCGAGGAGCAGCGCGACCACGCCCTCGACCGTCCGCAGCGCGCGGGGGAGAACCCCGAGGACAACATGTGGTCGGAGGAGGAGGGGCTGCTCGCCGAGGCCAACCGTGAGGAGAAGGCCTCCGGGATGCTCGCCGACGACGGCACCTTCGAGGCGCTCGAGTCGCAGGCCGAGTTCGACCACGTCCTGTTCGACGCGCAGCAGTGGGGCATGGGCGGTGACGTCGGCAGCCAGGACGAGCAGGAATACCTCGGCTTGCCCGGTCTGCTCGAGCCCGATCAGATGGCGAGCCTGCTGCGTGAACGTCAGGCCAAGCAGGCCAAGGCCGGGCGCACGCGACGCACCGACGACGACGAACCCGTCGCCGCGCACCGTGCCCTCGCCAAGCAGCGCAAGGAGCTCAACGGCCTCGTCGCGCAGTACGCGCGCAAGAGCGGCCAGCCGCATGCCGTCATCCACAACGACCTGCGTCAGCAGTGCGGGGGGCCGACGCTCGACAAGGCCTCCTCCGAACAGGTCGGCGAACGCATCGAGTTGATCCGTCGCTGGTTCGTCGGTCGGCGCTGAGCCTGCGAGGCCCTCAGCCCGCGAGGCCCTCAGCATGCGGGTGTCATGTGGGATGCAGTGCGGTACGAGGCACTGCCTGCCTGGCTCATCCGCACGGCTCATCGCGCCCGGCGCGTCATGCCGGGGCGGATAGGGTAGACGCATGACTGAGCAGCCGCACGCGCCCGTTTCGTCGGGCTGGTACGACGACCCCCGCGACGCCACCCAGCTGAGGTACTGGGACGGCATCCTGTGGACCGAGCGCACCATGCCGAAGCTGCGCCCGGGCCTCGACCACGTCGGGGAGGCTCGCCCGGTCCAGCACCTCGACGCACCGCCGCGCCGTGACGGCGAGCCGCGCACCTATCCGGCTCACTGGGGCCCCGAGGGCAGCGGGGAGCAGCAGCATCGCTTCGGTGCCCCGCAGCCGCGGGCTCATGATCAGCGCCCGACGGCGTTCGGAACGAGCGCGGGGGAGCCGTCGGGGGTGTGGCGCCGCTTCTTCGCCTACTTCCTCGACCGCATCATCTTCGGGGTGCCCGTCACCCTCGCGATGCTGCCGTTCCTGCACTCGTGGATCGACGAGTTCCGCGACTTCATCGACGAGGCGAGCACCGCCGCGAGCAACGGTGGGCAGATGCCGGCCTTCCCCGACGACCTGACGTCGCCGCCGCTCGTGTTGGCGCTCGCGCTGTTCGTGGCGGGATTCGTCTACGACACCCTGATGACGTCACTGCGCGGTGCGACGCTCGGCAAGTCGGCGCTCGGCATCCGCGTGGCGCCCATCGAGGAGGGCGACCCCCGCTCGCCGCAGAAGTTGCCGATGGCACGCAGCGCCGTGCGCGCTCTCATCAAGTACGTGCCGGATCTGATGTCGCTCGTCGCCGTGCTCGCCGGCATCGCGGGCCTGCTGCAGATCGCGATCCTGCTGTGGGCGCTGAGCAACCGCCTCCGTCAGGGCCTCGACGACCTCGCGGCGCGCAGCGTCGTGCGCCGCACCCGCTGACCCCGCCCCACCTGCGTTTTTCGTCCACCTTCGCGAATCCCGTCCACATCGGCGATTCTCGTCCATCTTCGTGCCCGGCACGCGGGCCGCGTTCTCAGCCGACGACGGGTTGACCGACGAGCTCGACGCCCGCGTCGCGCATGGTCGTGAGCGCCGCGTCGGTGCTGTCGGCTGCGACGCCGGCCGTCATGCCGAGCAGCACGCGCGTGCCGAAGCCTTCGCTGACGGCGTCGAGCGCGGTCGCGCGGACGCAGTGGTCGGTCGCGATGCCGACGACGTCGACGCTGCCGACGCCCGCGTCACGCAACCAGGAGGCGAGCGACTCATCGCCACCGGCGAAAGACCCCTCGAATCCTGAGTAGGCCGCGGCGTACCTGCCCTTGGGGAAGATCGCGTCGAGCCGATCGACGGCGGGCGCGAATCCGTCGTGGAACGCCGCGCCGTCGGACTCGGCGCGGCAGTGCACGGGCCACGAGTCGCGGTAGTCGGGGGTCTCGCTCCAGTGCTCGCCGGGGTCGACGTGCCAGTCCTGCGTCGCGACGACGACGTCGTAATCGGCGAGCGCGACGTAGTCGGCGATCGCCGCGGCGACCTGGGCGCCCCCGGCCACGGCGAGCGAACCGCCCTCGCAGAAGTCGTTCTGCACGTCGACGACGACGAGTGCCCGGCGCGTGCCGGCATCAACGTTCGGTGCGCTCATCGCTGCGTCACCCCGCCCAAACCGGGACCCTCGTACCGGGTCGGGATGACGGGCTCACCGCGCGACATCTGACGCGCCTTCGCGGGCAATTCCGCGCGGGCACGCTCGTACACCGCGCGGGCGCTCGCGGCGTCCGTCGGCGCGACGACCTCGCCGTTCCTGACGAGCGGGACGAGCAGCGCACGGTCGTCGCCGTCGTCGACCGGCTGCTCGCCGATGCCGATGATCTCGGCCTCGGCCACTCCCTGTGCGTTTCGGCGACGCAGCGCCCACTTGCGTCCGCCGACGGAGATCTTGTCCTTGCTCTTCTTCGCGACGTCGATCATCTGCTCGTCGTCGCTCGCGTGCTGGACGAGCTTGTAGACCATGCCGGCCGTCGGCGCGCCGGAGCCGGTGACGAGGGAGGTGCCGACGCCGTACGCGTCGACCGGCCCGGCTGCGAGGGCGGCGATGGCGTACTCGTCGAGGTCGCTCGTCACGACGATCTTCGTGCTTGTGGCACCGAGTGAGTCGAGCTGCTCGCGCACCTCGCGGGCCTGCACGAGCAGGTCGCCGGAATCCAGACGCACCCCACCGAGTTCGGGGCCCGCGACCTCGACGGCGATCTTGACGGCGTTCTTCACGTCGTAGGTGTCGACGAGCAGCGTCGTGTCCTTGCCGAGCGAGTCGACCTGCGCGGTGAACGCGGCGCGCTCGTCGTCGTGCAGCAGCGTGAACGCGTGCGCCGACGTGCCCGTCGTCGGCACGTCGTAGCGACGTCCCGCCTCGAGGTTGGAGGAGGCCGCGAACCCCGTGATGTACGCGGCGCGCGCGGCTGCGACCGCTGCCTCCTCGTGCGTGCGACGCGAGCCCATCTCGATGCACGGACGGCCGTCGGCGGCGAGCACCATGCGCGACGCAGCGGCGGCGACGGCTGAGTCGTGGTTGAGGATCGACAGGATCAACGTCTCGAGGATGACGCCCTCGGCGAACGTCGACTCGACGACGACGAGCGGCGAGCCCGGGAAGTAGCACTCACCCTCGGCGTAGCCGTGGATGTCACCGGAGAAGCGGTAGTTGGCGAGCCACTCGAGCGTCGGCTCATCGACGACGGCGCGTCGACGCAGGTCGTCGATCTCGGCCTCGGTGAACCGGAACTCTTTCAACGCCTCGAGAAAACGACCCGTGCCCGCGACGACGCCGAAGCGGCGGCCGTCGGGCAGGCGGCGGGCGAAGACCTCGAAGACGCTCTTGCGGTGGGCCGCACCGGAGCGCAGCGCCGCCTGAAGCATCGTGAGCTCGTAGTGGTCGGTGAGCAGGGCCGTCGAGGCCGAGATGGTGGAAGTCACGTATCGAACTCTAAGGTGGTTGACGTGTCGATCGCGCCTCCAGACATCGATTTCGAGCAACTGGCCAAGCAGCTCGCCGACCCTGACCCCCAGGACGTGGGGGAGCGGGCGTGGGTGACGCTCGTGTGGAACGACCCCGTCAACCTCATGAGCTACGTCAGCTTCGTGTTCCAGGACTACTTCGGCTACTCCCGCGAGGAGGCTGAGCGGCTCATGATGCAGGTGCACACCGAGGGCCGCGCCGTCGTCAGCAAGGGCAGCCGTGAGAAGGCCGAGGCCGACACGATCGCCATGCACGGCTACAGCCTGTGGGCGACCTACGAGCAGGAGGGCTGATGGCCGAGGCATTCCGGCGTGACCCGTCCGACGAGCGGCGCATCGTCGGACGTCTCGACGACGTCGAACGCGCCGTCGTCGTCGATCTCATGCACCAGACGAGCGTCCTGCTCTCCGACGGTAGTGACGACGCACCCGACGCGCCGCGCGGCACCGACGAGGACGAGCTGTTCGCGGCGCTCGGACGCTCTATGAGCGCCCGGGAGGCTCCACGCGACCCGGCGCTTCGTCGGCTGCTGCCCGACGGTGTCAAGGACGATGACGGCGCGGCCGCCGAGTTCCGCCGCCTCACCGAGGCCTCCTTGCGCGATCGCAAGCTGCGTAACCTCGCTACGGCGATGACGGCGTTCGAGCGCGCGGGTGCGAACGTCGACCTCGCGCAGACGATGAGCGCCGGCGAACCCCGCGACGTCGTCCTCGACGAGGCCGAGGCGCGCGCGACGATGATGGCGCTGACGGACGTGCGGCTCGTGCTCGCCGAGCGCCTCGGCGTGCGCACCGATGCGGATGCCGACGCACTCGTCGAACAGGTCGAGCGTGGGCAGGTGCCGAGCGACGAGGAACAGCTCATGGCCGCCTACTACGACTTCCTCACCTGGCTCGCCGAATCGGTGACGCTCGCGGTGATGCGCGAGGCCTGAGGCGCAGCGCAACGGCCGTCTACGATGGAGACATCATGAGCGACTCGACTGCCACCTCAGCCCCCACCCCCTCGACGCCCGGCGAGACGAGCCCCGGCGCCGTCCGTCTGCGCGTCGCGCCGTCGCCGACGGGTGACCCGCACGTCGGCACCGCCTACATGGCGATGTTCGACCTTGCGTTCGCGCGTCAGCAGGGCGGAAAGTTCGTCCTGCGCATCGAGGACACCGACCGGGCGCGCTTCCAGGCCGATTCCGAGCAGCAGATCTTCGACACGCTGCACTGGCTCGACCTGAACTGGGACGAGGGCCCCGACGTCGGCGGCCCGTACGCGCCGTACCGTCAGAGTGAGCGGCTCGACACGTACAAGCCGTACGTCGACAAGCTCATCGACGAGGGCAAGGCCTACTACTGCTACTGCACGAGCGAGCGGCTCGCCGAGATGCGCGAGCTCCAGCAGAAGCAGAAGCTGCCGACCGGCTACGACCGCATGTGCTACGGCAAGTCGCGTGAGGAGCGCGCCGCCGAGCCCGGCTTCAGCGAGAACCCCGTCGTGCGCATGTTCATCCCCGACGACGCGCCGCTCGTGTTCGACGACCTCATCCGAGGCGAGGTCAAGGCGCCCCGCCCGGACGATCAGGTCATCATGAAGGCCGACGGTTTCCCGACGTACCACCTCGCCGTCGTCGTCGACGACCACGAGATGGGCATCACGCACGTCGTGCGCGGTGAGGAGTGGATCAGCTCGACGCCGAAGCACATCCTGCTCTACCAGGGCCTCGGCCTCGAACCGCCGAAGTTCGCGCACATGCCGCTGCTGCGCGATGAGAAGAAGGCGAAGATCTCCAAGCGCAAGAGCCCGTGGGCGCGCCTCACGTGGTTCAAGGAGCAGGGTTACCTGCCGGAGGCGCTGCTCAACTTCCTCGCGCTGCTCGGCTACCCGCCGATCATCGAGGCGGACGGCACCGAGCGCGAGGTGTTCACCTTCGAGGAGTTCAGCGAGAACTTCGAGTGGAGCAAGGTCAACACCGTCGGCCCGATCTTCAACCTCGACAAGCTGAACTGGCTCAACGGTCACTACATCCGCGAGCTCGAGCCTCGCGACTTCGCCGCGCGTATCCTGCCGTTCCTCGTCGCGGACGGCGTGCTGCCGGAGCAGCCGTCGCTGCCGCAGCTGGGTCGCCTCAACCTCGTCGCCGAGCTGATCCAGACTCGCATCAACCTGCTGTCGGAGGCGACGCCGCTCGTCGCACCGTTCTTCACCGACGACGCCGAGCTGCCCATCGCGGACGACGCCCGCGCGCAGCTCAAGGAGACCGCCCCGCAGGTGCTAGACGCCGCCATCGCGGCCCTCGAGCCCATCTCGGGTTCGCTCGGCAAGCCTGACGGCACGGGCATCGAGTGGGTGCACGAGCGCATCGAGGCCGCGTTGCGCGAGGCCGTCGTCGACGGCCTGGGCATCAAGCCGAAGTTCGCCTTCGGCCCGTTGCGCACCGCCGTGTCCGGTCAGCGGATCTCACCGCCGCTGTTCGAGTCGATGGAGATCCTCGGCAAGCACTCGACGATGGAACGCTTGAAGAACCTGCGCGCGAGCCTGTGATCGACCGGGGCGCGCCTGCCTGTCGGCCCTGACGGATGCGTCAGGGCCGGCGCGGCAGGGCGCCGGTCGATTTGTCGTCCCGGGAAACCTCCGGTAAAGTTTTCACTCGGTTCGGGGAACGAACGGAAGGCCTCGCGAGGCGCGCTGTTCGATCACTGCAACCCCCATTGGGGTATGGTGTAATTGGCAACACGGATGATTCTGGTTCATTTGTTCTAGGTTCGAGTCCTGGTACCCCAGCGCAGATCGCTTGTGCAGAAGGTGACGCCCGCGTCACGCGCGCACAGAGTGATTTCGGGAAAACGATGACATGAGTTAAAGTTTTCCTCGCTGCTGAAGGGCCGAAAGGTTGACGAAGCAGGCCATGGCCCCGTTGTGTAGTGGCCTAGCACGCCGCCCTCTCAAGGCGGTAGCGCGGGTTCGAATCCCGTCGGGGCTACATCGAGACAAGAAATCCTCACCGTAGAAATGCGGTGGGGATTTCTTGTTTGCCTTCTCTTTCTGTCGCCGTCTCGGCTCAGACCGACCTTTTTCGGGTCCTGATCATTCGTGCGCTCGAATGCGGGATCCAGGAATCGCCACCGGACGGCCGCAGGTCACGTGCACCTGCCCAAGGGCATCGTCGCCAGAGGTGGATCAGCGCGTCGTGGGTGGTGCGACGCTCTTCTGCTGCGCGGCGGCGCGCGCGAGCACCTCCGTCAGCTTGTTGGCGCCGGCGACGACCGTTGCGGCGTGCAGCCGCCCGGGCTGACGGGAGACGCGCTCGACGGGGCCGGAGATCGACACGGCGGCGATGACGCGGCCGCTGGGCGAGCGCACCGGCGCGGAGACGGACGCGACGCCCTGCTCGCGCTCGCTCACCGACTGAGCCCATCCGCGGCGGCGCACGCCGGAGAGCATCGTCGCGGTGAACTTGGAGCCCTGCAGGCCACGGTGCAGACGGTCGGGCTCCTCCCAGGCGAGCAGCACCTGGGCCGCTGAGCCGGCCTGCATCGACAGCGTCGCGCCGACGGGGATGGAATCGCGCAGACCCATCGGGCGATCGGCGGCCGCCACGCAGATGCGCTGGTCGCCCTGGCGGCGGAAGAGCTGGGCGCTCTCGTTCGTGTGGTCGCGCAGCGCGCCGAGGACGGGCCCGGCGGCGGCGAGCAGGCGGTCCTCACCGGCGGCGGCGGCGAGTTCGACGAGTCGGGGGCCGAGGACGAAGCGTCCCTGCATGTCACGGGCCACGAGGCGGTGATGCTCCAGCGCGACCGCGAGGCGGTGGGCGGTCGGGCGAGCGAGGCCGGTGGCTGCGACGAGCTGGGCGAGGGTGGAGGGCCCTGCCTCGAGGGCGGAGAGCACGACTGCAGCCTTGTCGAGGACTCCGACGCCACTTGAATTGTCCATGTACTGATATTGCAGTCTCATGAACCGAGACGCAAGTCCGGTCCGCCGGTAAAAGGGTAACGCTTGTCGCAGAACGGTGTCTCGTGGGTCGGACGACCCGTCGATCGAAGGAGGATGACGTGGGTTCCACGTTGGCCGAGAAGGTGTGGCAGCAGCACGTCGTGCGAAGCGCGGAGGGCGAGCCCGACCTGCTCTACATCGACCTTCACCTGCTCCACGAGGTCACGAGCCCGCAGGCGTTCGACGGGCTGCGGCTCGCGGGGCGCACCGTGCGTCGCACCGACCTCACGCTCGCCACCGAGGACCACAACGTCCCGACGACGCCGGGCCCGATCACCGACCTCGTCAGCCGCACCCAGGTCGAGACGCTGCGCCGCAACTGCGAGGAGTTCGGCATCCGCCTGTTCCCGATGGGCGACGCCGAGCAGGGCATCGTCCACATCATCGGCCCGCAGCTGGGCCTCACCCAGCCCGGCGCGACGATCGTCTGCGGCGACAGCCACACCTCGACGCACGGTGCGTTCGGCGCGCTCGCGTTCGGCATCGGCACGAGCGAGGTCGAGCACGTCCTCGCGACGCAGACGCTGCCGCTCAAGCCGTTCAAGACGATGGCGATCACCCTGGAGGGCGACCTGCCGGACGGCGTCAGCGCGAAGGACATCATCCTCGCCGTCATCGCCGAGATCGGCACCGGCGGCGGCCAGGGCTACGTCCTCGAGTACCGCGGCAAGGCGATCGAAGCGCTGTCGATGGAAGCGCGCATGACGATCTGCAACATGTCGATCGAGGCGGGCGCCCGTGCCGGCATGGTGGCGCCCGACCAGACGACGTTCGACTACCTGGAAGGCCGCCCCCATGCGCCGCAGGGCGCCGAGTGGGATGACGCGGTCGAGGCGTGGAAGCAGCTGCGCACCGACGACGACGCGGTGTTCGACGCCGAGGTCGTCATCGACGCGACGAAGCTCGCGCCGTTCGTCACCTGGGGCACCAACCCGGGCCAGGGCCTGCCGCTGACGGCGGCCGTGCCCGACCCCGAGCAGATGGGCGACGACTCGGAGAAGGATGCCGCCGCGAGCGCCATCGAGTACATGGGGCTGAGCGTCGGTCAGCCGCTCAAGGAGATCGCGATCGACACCGTCTTCCTCGGTTCCTGCACCAATGGGCGTCTCGAGGATCTGCGCGCCGCGGCGGACGTGCTGCGCGGGCGCAAGGTCGCCGACAGCGTGCGCATGCTCGTCGTGCCCGGTTCGGCGAAGGTGCGTCTCGACGCCGAGGCGGAGGGGCTCGACGCCGTCTTCACCGACGCCGGCGCCGAGTGGCGCCTGCCCGGCTGCTCGATGTGCCTCGGCATGAACCCCGATCAGCTCGAGCCGGGGGAGCGCAGCGCGTCGACCTCGAACCGCAACTTCGAAGGGCGCCAGGGCAAGGGCGGACGCACGCACCTCGTCAGCCCACAGGTCGCCGCGGCGACCGCCGTCACCGGCACGCTTGCCTCGCCCGCCGATCTGTGACCCGCTGAGCCGTCAGGAGACATCGATGGACAAGTTCACCACCCACACCGGCGTCGGGGTGCCGCTGCGCCGCAGCAACGTCGACACCGACCAGATCATTCCAGCCGTCTACCTCAAGCGCGTCACCCGCACGGGCTTCGAGGACGGGCTGTTCTCCGCATGGCGCAAGGACCCGTCGTTCGTGCTCAACACCGAGGCCTACCGCGACGGTTCGGTCCTGGTCGCAGGCCCCGACTTCGGGACGGGCTCCTCGCGCGAGCATGCCGTCTGGGCGCTCATGGACTACGGCTTCCGCGTCGTCATCAGCTCGCGCTTCGCCGACATCTTCCGCGGCAACTCGGGCAAGGCCGGCCTGCTCACCGCGCAGGTCGAGCAGGGCGACGTCGAACTGCTGTGGAAGTACCTCGACAACGAACCGGGCGCGCAGATCACGGTCGACCTGGGCTCGCGCACGATCCACGCGGGGGAGCTCGTCGTGCCGTTCGCTGTCGACGACTACATCCGCTGGCGCCTCATGGAGGGCCTCGACGACATCTCGCTGACGCTGCGTCACGAGGACGACATCGAAGCGTTCGAAGACGCTCGTCCGAGTTGGAAGCCGTCGACGCTCGTCCGATAGATGATATCGCGCGCCGCGCGGCAGGCCTCGCGTTCGTGGCGCGCGTGTGTGAGGTGCGACGCCCGGGGAGGTGTCTGCGAATCGCTTACGGCCGCAACATGGTCGGGCGACCGCCATGATGATCTATGACGATCGGCCTACGCGTGTTCGGTGCGTGGGCGCCGCACGGCGGACGACGAAGACTTCACCCAATGGACGGGGATGCAACCACTCGGTACCGTTGGCCCACGTCGAGACGCAGGACGGGATCGAGCCGTGACGGACGGACGAGAAGGGGTAGGACGAAAGATGAACAAGGCAGACCTGGTCGATCGCCTCGAGGTGCGCCTCGGCAGCAAGAAGGCCGCACTGGAGGCCGTGGAGGCCGTCGTCGACGTGATCATCCGAGAGGTCGCTGCCGGCAACAAGGTAGGGATCACCGGATTCGGCACGTTCGAGCGCGTCGACCGCGCCGCCCGCACGGGCCGCAACCCGCGCACGGGCGAAGCGGTGTGCATCGGTGCGACCTCCGTGCCCAAGTTCACCCCTGGTACGAACTTCAAGGCCGTCACGGCCGACCCGTCGAAGCTGCCCCGCTCCGGCAACGCCGGTGGTCGCGCGCGCGTCGAGCGCTGAGACGCACCGCGTCGGGCGGCGTCAGCGGATCTGCTGGCCCGTCCCGATGCCCTCGATCCACAACCGGCGGATTCCGTCTGGCCCGTGATCGACGTTGAGACGCTGCCCCAGGCGCAGCGTGCGCAGGCCGCTGCGCGCGAAGGCGTCGGCGTCGAACGGCAGCACCCGGCCGGCGTCGGTGATGAGCTCACCCGTGAACGTCGCCTCGTCGAAGCGGTGGACGCTGGCCTGCGTGTGATGGGTCATGGCGGCTCCTTCAGCGGCTCGGACCGGTGACGGCGAGGTGCGCGGGTCTCGTACCCTCTCACAGCGATCCCTCCCATGCTGCCAGATGCCCCGGCCTGATGGATCGCAACGCTGCGACGAATGCCCTGGACGTGTCGTGCCACTAGAGTGCGAGACGAACAGGAGGTGCCCATGGCGAAGATCTCGCTCGATGCGGGAGAGCGCAACGCCGTCGTCTCCGTCATCACGAAAGCCGTCGGCCCGGCGGTGGCGCCGTGGCTGCGTGAGACGTGGCGAGGCGCCGAGCACGTTCCCGCCACCGGCGGCGCCGTCATCGCCGCGAACCACCTCAGCTACTCCGACCCGTTCGTCATCGGCCGCTTCCTCCTCTACGGCGCGGGTCGCCTGCCGCACTTCCTCGGCAAGGCCGAGGTCTTCGCCGTCCCCGTCCTCGGGCCGCTGCTGCGCCGCGCCGGGCAGATCCCCGTCCACCGCGGCACCGCACGAGCCAAGGACAGCTTCGTCGAAGCCGTCGACGCGGTCGCGGCCGGCCGCCTCGTCTGCCTGCTGCCGGAGGGCACGCTGACGCGGGATCGCGCGTTCTGGCCGATGACGGGCAAGTCCGGCGCCGCGCGCATCGCGCTGACGACGGGCGCCCCGCTCATCCCCGTCGCGATGTGGGGGCCCGAACGAATCATCCCGCCGACCAGTCGCGCCCGCCACGTCGTGCCGCACCTGCTGACGCGCCGTCATGACGTCACCGTCGTCGCGGGCGAGCCGGTCGACCTCGACGATCTGCGCGGGCGCGACCTCGACACCGAGGTGCTGACGGAGGCCACCAGGCGCCTCATGGCCGCCATCCTCGAGCTGCTGTGCGAGATCCGCGGCGAGCGACCCGGCGCGCCGCCGCTCGACAACCCGCGCAGCGGCTCTCGCCCGACCGACGCGCTAGGCACGCGATGAACGCGTCGACCTGTTCCAGTGGCCCCCGCGCCGACCTGCCTCACAGCGCCGAACTGTCCGGCCGCACCGAACTCCACGAAAGGACGAGACGATGACACGCGCCGCAATCATGGGGGCCGGAAGCTGGGGCACGGCGTTCGCCGCCGTCATGGCCGACGCAGGCACCGACGTCACGCTGTGGGCGCGCCGTGCGGAGGCTGCTGACGCGATCAACACCGAGCGCCGCAACGTCGCCTACCTGCCCGAGCTGCAGCTCGACGAGCGCATCAGCGCGACGGCGGACGCGGCGCAGGCGCTCGAGGGCGCCGACCTCGTCGTCCTCGCCGTCCCTTCGCAGTCGCTGCGCGGCAACCTCGAGCAGTGGCGCGACGTGCTGCCGCAGGGCGCGCCGCTCGTGTCGCTCATGAAGGGCATCGAACTCGGCACGCACCTGCGGATGAGCGAGGTCATCGCGGAGGTCGCGGGCGTGCCGCTCGCGCAGGTCGCCGTCGTCTCCGGGCCGAACCTCGCGAAGGAGATCGCGCAGAAGCAGCCGGCCGCCGCCGTCGTCGCAGCGCCGCATCACGGGCTGCGCGCCAAGGTGGCAGAGGCCTGCGCCGCCCCGTACTTCCGCCCCTACACGAACGCGGACGTCGTCGGCACGGAGATCGCGGGCGCGGTGAAGAACGTCATCGCGCTCGCGGTCGGCATGGCCCACGGCCTGGGCCTCGGTGAGAACACGACGGCGACGCTCCTGACGCGCGGTCTCGCGGAGACGGCCCGCCTCGGTGCGGCGCTCGGCGCCGACCCGCAGACGTTCCTCGGTCTCGCCGGTGTGGGCGACATGGCCGCGACGTGCAGTTCGCGCCTGTCGCGCAACCATGCCTTCGGGCTGGCCCTCGGCGAGGGGCAGACGCTCGAAGAGGTGACCGCACAGGCCAGCCAGACGGCCGAGGGCGTCAAGTCGTGCCGCTCCATCGTCGAACTCGCACGCAGCGTCGACGTCGACATGCCGATCTGCGACGGCGTGCACGCCATCCTCTACGAAGGGTGGGGCCCGCAGGAGATGGTGCGCGCCCTCATGTCGCGTTCGCGCAAGAGCGAACGCGTCTGACGACCGGCCAGGCGCGCCCGTTGTTTCGGGCGTCGGCCGGGGCAGCCTGGGCGGGGCAGTCGTGTGACCGGGTCAGTCGGCTGACGCGGCGTGCGCCCGGCGCAGGGCGTCGTCGAGGTCCGTCCACAGATCCTCGACGTCCTCGACCCCGACCGACAGGCGCAGCAGGTTCTCCGGAACACTGGCCGGTTCGAGCGCATGTCGACGGCGGCGCTCCAGCATCGACTCGACGCCACCGAGGCTCGTGGCGGGCAACCACACCTCGACGAGCTGTTCGACGGCGCGTGCGGCGTCTGCGTCACCGCGCAGTTCGAGCGCGATCATCGCGCCCGTTCCCGGGTGGCGCACGCGCGCGACGTCGTCGTGCTCGCGCAATCTCGCAGCGAGCGTCGCCGCGTTCGCGCAGGCGCGCTCCCAGCGCAGGTGCAGCGTCCGCATGCCTCGCAGCGCGAGCCACGTCTCCTGCGGGCCGGGGATGGCGCCGCCCAGCGTGCGTGCTGTGAGCAGCCGCGCGGCGAGGTCGGCGTCGTTCGTCACCGCCGCGCCCAGCAGGACGTCGCTGTGGCCCGCGAGGTACTTCGTCACCGAATGCACGACGACGTCGACGCCGTCGTCGAGGGGGCGGCGCCCGAGCGGCGTGTTGAACGTGTTGTCCTCGACGACGAGCGCGCCCGCCGCGTGGGCGCGGCGCGTCACGGCGGCGACGTCGCACGTCTCGAGCATCGGGTTGCTCGGCGACTCGACCCAGACGAGATCGCACCCGGCAGCTAGGGCGGCGTCGAGGGCGCCGTCGTCGGCGAGGTCGACGCGCGTGAGGTGCGCGCGGCCGGCCTCGTGCCAGGTGTCGAGGACGGCGGAGGTGCCGTTGTAGAAGTGTCGCGGCGCGATGACACGGCCGCCGTGCGGCAGGAGGGACAGCGCGGCCGAGATGGCGCCCATGCCGCTGGCAAAGGCGAGCGCGGTCGTCGAGGCGTCACCTTCGAGGGAGGCAAGGGTCGTCTCGAACGCGCTCCACGTCGGGTTGCCGACCCGCGCGTAGTTGAGGTCGGCGCCGGCCACGTAGGTCGAGGTGAGCGTGAGCTCCGGGCTGACGCTCGCGCCCGGCGCGCGGGCAGGGCGTCCACCGCCGACGAGGCGCGTCGCAGCAGCGAGCGGGCGGGCGGGACGATCGGCGTGCGCAACCATGCGAACACCCTGGCACGGCGGCGCCACCGCGCGCCGTGGCGTCCGGCGACTGACCGCGCGGGCGCTATTGTTGGCCGCGATGAGCACTTCGCAGCCCCGCACCCGCGTCGCCGTCGTCTTCGGTGGGCGCTCCTCCGAGCACGCCATCTCGTGCGCCACCGCCGCCGGCGTTCTCGCCGCGATCGACCGTGAGCGCTACGACGTCGTGCCGATCGGCATCAGCAGGGCCGGCCAGTGGGTGCTCATGCCCGACGACCCGTCGGCGCTCGCGATCCAGGGCAAGAAGCTGCCGGAGGTGACGAACGACGCCGGCCGCGAGGTCGTCATCGCGCCGTCGCCCGACCAGCACGACATCCTCGTGCTCGATGCGGGGCAGACCCCGCAGGCACTGACGTCCGTCGACGTCGTCCTGCCGCTGCTGCACGGGCCGTTCGGTGAGGACGGCACCCTGCAGGGCCTGCTCGAACTCGCCGACCTGCGCTACGTCGGCTCGGGCGTCACGGCGTCGGCCGTCATGATGGACAAGCACATGATGAAGATCGTGTTCGAGGCCGCCGGGCTGCCCGTCGGCCCCTACGTCGTCATCACCGACAAGCAGTGGCGCCGCGACAAGGACGCCGCGATGGCGAGCCTCACACCGCTGCGCTACCCCGTCTTCGTCAAACCGGCACGCGCGGGTTCGTCGGTCGGCATCTCGAAGGTCGATTCGCGCGACCAGCTCGAGGCCGCCATCGAACTGGCGCGCGAGAGCGACCCGAAGGTTGTCATCGAGGCCGGCATCGTGGGCCGCGAGGTCGAATGCGGTGTGCTCGAAGGCCACGGCAGCGACCTGCCGCGCGCGTCCGAACTCGGTGAGATCGAGGAGATCGGCGAGCACGCCTTCTACGACTTCGAGGCCAAGTATCTCAACGACGACGGGCTGCGCCTCGCGTGCCCCGCCGATGTCAGCGCCGAGGACACCGCGCGCATCAAGGAGCTGTCGATCAAGGCGTTCGACGCCGCCGGCTGCGAGGGCCTCGCGCGCGTCGACTGGTTCTACACCGCCGACGGCACGCTCTTCCTCAACGAGATCAACACCCTGCCCGGCTTCACGCCCGTGTCGATGTTCCCGGCCGTGTGGCGCGAGAGCGGCCTCGACTACACCGACCTCATCACCGACCTGATCGAGTTGGCGCGCGAGCGCAAGACCGGTCTGCGCTGACGGCAGCCCCGCGTTCGTGGGGTCCCGTGGGGGAGTCCGGGGCTCTTGTGGGTGGTGACGCGGCGACGATGGCCGGGTCGGGGGTGAACCGGAGCCGAACCGAATCGGCGCCGCCCGTCAGGAACAGCGGTGTGGACCCTGAGCGATCTTCTTCGCCGCGGGGGCGAACGCGGCGAGCAGCGTGCCGTCGAGGTTCGCCGACGACGGGACGAGCACCTCGATCGCCGGCTCACGACCGTAGGTGACGTACCGCGTGCCGCCCGAGACCGAGATCTGCACCCAGTCGACGTCGTTCGCGGAGAAGCAGGCGTCGCTCGTCGGGCCGGGTGAGGTGACGCCGCAGCGCGCGATGAGGACGTCGTCAGCGTTCTTGCCCCAGGCGTGGACGGTCGGCGAGTCGGCCGAGTCGGGGTAGGAATCGAGCCCCGAGACCGTCTTCGGCCACGATTTCGCGACAGCCGCGCACTCGGACGATGACGCCTGCGCAGCAGGCTTCGCAGCGACGGGCGAGTCACCGCATGCGGTGAGCGCCAGCGTTGCGGCACCAGCGAGAGTGAGAGCGACGCGTGCTGACATGACCCATAGGCTATCCAACCCTCGTCTGCCCACCCCGCGCCTGCCCGGCCCGCAACCATCCAACTCGCACCGGCGCCCGGGGCTGATCGGGGGACCCAAGATGCTTGGGAGCTGCGATCCCGCCTAACAGAGTTTCAGCTCCCGGGAGCGTGCTTGCGAGCTGCGATCCTGCCTGACGGGGTTTCAGAGCTCTTCACAAATGAGGGTGCAGCTGGGGTCTGAAGCCGCCGGACTCGAGCAGGGATCTGGCGATGTAGTTGGTCAGGTTGCGGAAGCCCAGGGCGGAGCCGCGCCCACCATGACCACACGAGCCGATCAGGCTGCGTGACTACCGACTGATGCTCCTATAGGTGTCAAGCAACGTCGAGCCAGGCCCGGTAGGCGGTTGCGAGTTCGGCGTTGGGGCGTCGGCCTCGTTCGAGTTCGGAGATGCGTGCGGGTTCTGCGCCGAGG
>NZ_JAGEKQ010000031.1:0-14352 GCF_017565385.1 Dermacoccus sp. NHGro5
GCTCGACGACGACAGCCGCCGACGCGTTCGCCTGACGGGTGGCAGCCGCTCCCACGAGGGTTGTGGAGGTTCGTGCTCTGGGTAGCACGAACCTCCATAACCCTTCGCCGGACGCTCACCTACGGTCGAGGGCCATGGCGATCGCGCTGCGCGCGATCGCCATGGCCCTCGACCTTCGGTATTCGCTCGTCACAAACCCAGGTCACGCCCGATGATCATCTTCATGATCTCGTTCGAACCGGCCCAGATCTTGTGCACGCGAGCGTCACGCCACGCACGTGCCACGCGGTACTCGTTCATGTAGCCGTAGCCACCGTGCAACTGCACGCACTCGTCGAGCACGTCGCACTGCACCTGGGCGGCCCACCACTTCGCCTTTGCGGCGTCGACGGCCGTCAGCTTGCCCTCGGCGTGCGCGGCGACACAGTCGTCGATGTACGCCTCGGAGACCTCGATCTTCGTCACCATCTCGGCGATCTTGAAGGTGTTGTGCTGGAACGAGCCGATCGGCTGACCGAACGCCTTGCGGTCCTTGCAGTACTGGATCGTCTCGGCGAGGATCTGCTTCGCGTTCGCGATGTTCGCGATGGCGTTGCCGATGCGCTCTTGCGGCAGGTGCTTCATCATCGCGATGAAGCCGAGGTCCTGCGGGCCGAGCAGCGCGTCGGCGGGCAGGCGCACGTTGTCGAAGAACAGCTCCGACGTGTCCGACTCGACCTGGCCGACCTTGTCGAGCTTGTTGCCCTTGGTGAAGCCCTCGGTGCCGGCCTCGACGAGGAACAGCGAGATGCCCTTGGCGCCCTTGCTCGGGTCCGTGCGTGCCGCGACGACGGCGACGTCGCACTGGTGGCCGTTCGTGATGAACGTCTTCGAGCCGTTGAGGATCCAGTCGCCCGAACCGTCGTCAGCCTTGACGGCCGTCGACTTGAGGTTGGCGAGGTCCGAACCGCCCGACGGCTCCGTCATGCCGATCGACAGGATCAGCTCACCCGTCGCGACGCGCGGCAGGTACTTCTGCTTCTGCTCCTCGGTGCCGAGGCTGACGATGTACGGCGCGGTGACATCCGAGTGGATGCCGAAGCACGACGCGACGGCGGCGGTGAACTTGCTGATCTCTTCGGCGAAGATCGCGTTGAAGCGGTAGTCGTCGATGCCGGCGCCGCCGTACTCCTCCGGGATGCACAGGCCGAAGAAGCCCTGCTTGCCGGCCTCGAGCCAAATGTCACGCGCGATGACGTGATCGCGGATCATCTCCTCGGCACGCGGGGCGAGGGTGCGCTCGACGAACTCGCGGGCGGAAGCGCGGAACGCCTCGTGGTCTTCGTCGTAGATGTTGCGGGGCATGGGACGCCGCCTTTCTTAACTCATGGGTAGCTTGATCGCTCTTTGCATGGTACGCCCCGTCACAGGTACTTGTCGCCGGGCTGCGATCCTTACCTTTACGTAACCGCTGCGATGGTCTCGGCGCCGTCGCGATGCGCACCTCATCCACGGTTCGAGGAACACCGTAGGAGCTGGCCGTCAGGCGGGGGCACCAGAAAAAGTGTGGACGGGGTGAGCAGGCGCCCCATAGCGTCAATGCCATGACCCGGGACGAGACGCGAAGCGCTGACTACCTCATCGACTGGCGATCGTGGCGCGGCCCGAAGCAGTTCGGGTGGTACGAACTGTCAGCCCCGCGATGGTGGCCGCGCGGCGAGCGGGCCCGTTTCCCACTTCTCTTCGTGACGGCGCTCGCCGTCAAGACCCGGTTCGCGCTCTTCCCGCCCACGCCGGATGTCACGGAGGACGACGTCGACGAGGCAGAGCTCGAGGCCCTTCTCGACGAGATGCCCGGAACCCTGCCGATGGAACTGGCCCCGGCTGGGCAGCGTGCCGGCGCGGTGAGCGTCGGTTTCTCCGTCGATCCCGACGCCGATCTCACGCCGGCGCAGCGCCTCGTCGCAGAGCGAGGCGTCCGAGTTCGCGCGGATCACTGGAGCGACGGGTTCGCCCTTCACCCCGTCGATGTGCTGGCCTGGCAACCGTCCTTCGGCGGGTTCTCGACGGTCGACGGGCTCGTCGGGCGCGGATTCGACGCGTATGTCCGCATCCTGCACCCGATCGAGAAGCGCGACGACGACATCACGCGCCTGCGATGGAGTGCCCTGCCCGACGCCCGACTCGACGAGCCGGGCTGGCGCCCCGATCGTCGTCCTGATGGTTTGATCGACTTCGACTTCGAGAGCGAACGCGGCGTCGAGCTCGTCGAGGGGGTCATTCCGGAGCCCGAGCGCCGTGTCATCCATCAGCTGTTGCGCGACGATCTCAGGCGGCGTGCCGATGCGTCCCGCATCGTCCAGGGGATCTGGGCCGGCATCGGCGGGTTGGACGTCGAGGGCGCCACACAATGTCGCATCGACCAACCGGAGCGAGAGATCGTGCCGTTCACCGGCGCTTTCGACGAGATCGTCCTCGTCGACGACTGGCACACGGTCTCGATCGTCTACCCCGAATCCGGCGCGTGGTGCCTGGCGAACGACACCGATCTCGTGAGCACCTACCTCGCCGCCGAGGCGTCGTTGGCCCAGCGGTTCCTCGATGATCCGCGCCTCGAATGCCTCGTCGTCGGGCCCGAGAATCAGGTCGGTTGAGGAGCTACGAGTTCACGCCCCATTCAGGCGCCCGTCACGTGCGCGCCGCTGGCCGTGGGCACCCTGGCAGCTCCCCACCCCCGACGGAGAGTTGTCGTCATGTCTCGCCCCACACGTCGCGCGTTCCTCAAGGGCGCCTCCGGCTCCCTCGTCACCGCAGCGCTCGCCGCGACCAACGCCCAACTCGCGCAGGCCGCGGATCGTTCGGTCTACACCCGCGGCACGACGCTCGAGCAGGCCGCGGCCCCGGTGGCGACGAGCGGCTACACGCGTCTGACGGCCGGGCCGGGCTACCCCCTCGTCGTGCGCGCCGACCTCGCCGAGCCGCGACCTTCCCGCGACGACACCCGCACCGGCCTCGCGAGCATCGTCCAGTTCACCGACCTGCACGTCGTCGACGCGCAGAGCCCGGTGCGCTTCGAGTTCCTCAACACGGTCAACTCGAGCGCGTGCCGCCCGCAGGAGGCTCTCGGCACCCAGGGGGCGGCGCAGCTGGTCGAGCGGGTCAACGACCTCGCCAAGGGCCCGTTCACCGGGCGCCGGTTCGACTGCGTCGTCTCGACGGGTGACAACACGGACAACCACGAGCACGTCGAGCTCGAGTGGTACCTCGCAGTCATGAACGGCGGCGTCATCACCCCGAACACGGGCGCGAGCGACCGGTGGGAGGGCGCGCAGACGAGCGGCAACCCGCAGTACTACAACGTCGAGAATGCCTCCGTCCGCGACCGGTACGTCAGCGCAGGCTTCCCGGTCCTCGACGGCTTCTTCCGCCGCGCCACGGCAGCGCACCGCAGCCCGGGGCTGAACGTGCGATGGTTCTCGGTCTTCGGCAACCACGACGACTCCGTCAGCGGCGTCCTGCCGTCCGACTGGGGTGCACTGGCCGCGATGTACACCGGCGACGTGAAGTTCACCGGCTTCACCTCGGGCACGTCCGATGCGGCACTGCGACGCACCTTCGCGACCGGCAGCACGGCGATCAAGGGCGTCAGCAGCAGCACCAAGAACACCTGGCACGTCACACCCGATGAGCGCCGCAGGCCGTTCACCCCGACGGAGTACATGCGCGCGCACCTGCCGAGCGGCGGCCATGGCTTCACGGACGAGAACGTGGCGACCGGGCGCGGCTACTACACGTTCCGCATCGCCGACGGTGTCACGGGCATCTCGCTCGATTCGACGAACCGCGCCGGATTCACCGAGGGCAGCCTCGGGCACGAGCAGTTCCTGTGGTTGCAGCGTGTCCTCACCGCGGGCAGCAGCACGTACGTCGACTTCTGGGGTCGCACACAACGCCATGCCGTCGCCGACGAGATGTTCGTCATCTTCAGCCATCACACGAGCACGACGATGACGAACGTGCTGCTCGACCCGGCCACGCCCGAACTGCGGCACGCCGGGCGCGAGGTGCGCGACACGCTCATGCGCTTCCGCAACGTCGTGGCGTGGGTCAACGGGCACACGCACGAGAACCGCATCACCGCGCATCGTCACGCCGATCCGCGACGGTCGTTCTGGGAGATCAACACGGCGAGCCACGTCGACTTCCCGCAGCACGCGCGCATCATCGAGCTCTGTGACAACGCCGACGGCACGCTCAGCCTGTACACGACGCTGGTCGAGTCGGCCGCGCCGTACGCAGCGTCGACGACAGGGCAGGACCAGGCGGATCTGGCGTCGCTGTACCGCGAGCTGTCCTACAACGATCCGAACCGCTCCGCCGCCCTCATGGGCGCCGACGCCGACCGCAACACCGAACTGATCCTGCGCCACCCCTGGCGCTGACGTCGAGGATGCCGACGACGAGGCCCCGCGCCGAGCGAGTCGGTGCGGGGCCCTCGTCCATCGGGTGGTGAAGTACGCCGGTCAGCGGTAGTTCGTGAACTGCAGTGCGACGTCGAGGTCGGAACCCTTGAGCAGGGCCTGCACCTCCTGCAGGTCGTCGCGGCTCTTGCTCGTGACGCGCAGTTCGTCACCCTCGATGCGGGCCTTGACGCTCTTGGGGCCCTCGTCGCGGATGATCTTGCTGATCTTCTTCGCGTTCTCGCTCGAGATGCCCTCCTTGAGTTTCGCCTCGAGGCGGTATTCCTTGCCGGAGAGTTTCGGCGTCGGTTCGTCGTCGCCGTAGTCGAGCGTCTTGAGCGACACACCACGCTTGACGAGCTTCGTCTGCAGCACGTCGAGGACGGCGAGCGTGCGCTCCTCGGAGTTGGCCTTCATGACGATCGATTCCCCGGAGAGTTCGACCGACGCGCCGACGTTCTTGAAGTCATAGCGAGAACTGATCTCCTTCGCGGCCTGGTTGACCGCGTTGGCGACCTCCTGCTTGTCGATCTTGCTGACGATGTCGAACGAGCTGTCTGCCACGGTTTCTCCTTCGTTGAACGCGGGCGCTGCCTGCGCCTCATTATGCCGTGACGCCGATCCCGTGCCGTCGCGCCACCGTCCCGCCCGCGGTCGAGCCGACGTCCCAGCCAGCGTCATGCCTTGACGGCGATGCCGCCACGCCGCCGTCACCTCGCACACCCGCGCGTGCCCTGCCGATTCGCTCAACGGCGCGCGCTCTTGCTATGGTTTCCGAGCACGCGCGCCAGGTTGCCCGAGCGGCCAATGGGAGCGGACTGTAAATCCGTCGCGAAAGCTACGAAGGTTCGAATCCTTCACCTGGCACCACAGATGCACCGAGAGCCCTGCAGATTCGTCTGCGGGGCTCTCGTCTTGCCAGGCCCGTCTGCCGAGTGGGCGCCATGCTCACGCAGCCGGCGGCTGTCCGATCGCCTCGACGTTGCTCACGCATGACGTCGGCAGAGGGCCACCGTAGACATGCGGAAACTTCTCGCTGCCCACCGCGCCGGGGAGCGCGGGTTCGACGCGAACCTCGAGCCCCGCCGCGACGATGGCGTCCGCGTCCAACGTCAGCAGCACCAGCAGCACGTCGATGTCCGAGTAGAACCGCTCGAGCGTCGGCCGCACCTGCTCGGGGAAACTCGCGTGCAGGTAGCCGACCTGCTCGATCGTCATGCCGATCGTCGACCACACGTACTCGCCGCTCTCGAGCGCGTCCCGCCACTCCTCCGCCACCGCGATGTGCTGAATCGTTCTCATGCGCGACACGATAGACGGGCATGATGGGCACATGGCCTTTCGGGCAGATTCCACCACTCTTCCCCGCATCGGTGTCACCGGTGTGACGGGTGCCGTCGGCGGCGCCGTCGCGCGCCTCGTCTCGGCACCGGGACGCCCGGTTCGCTTTCTCCTGCGCGACGTCTCGCGCCTGCCACATCTCGGTGACGTCGACGGTGAGAGCGAGGTCGCCGTCGCCGAGTACGGAGCCCCTGACGCCGCCGCCGCGATCGAGGGCGTCGGCACCCTGTTCATGGTGTCGGCGGCCGAGAGCCCGACGCGCGTCGAGGAGCACCGCAACTTCGTCGACCAGGCCGCGAAGGCGGGCGTGCAGCACATCGTCTACACCTCGTTCCTCAATGCGGCGCCCGATTCGACGTTCACGCTCGGGCGCGACCACTTCGCGACGGAGGAGCACATCAAGGCCTCCGGCATGGCGTGGACGTTCCTGCGCGACAGCTTCTACGCCGACGTCTTCGAGCACTTCGCCGACGAGGACGGCGTCCTCCGCGGCCCGGCGGGTGACGGACGCGTCGCGCCCGTCGCCCGAGCGGACGTCGCCCGTGCCGCGCACGCGGTGCTCCTCGCACCGGGCGAGCACTCGGGCCGCACGTACGATCTCACCGGCCCGCAGGCCCTGACGCTGGACGAGATCGCCGCCATCCTCAGCGCGGGTCGCGACCGCGACTTCCGCTACGAACCCGAGACGATCGAGCAGGCGCGCGCGTCACGGCAGAAGTACGACCCGCAGCCGTTCGAGATGGACGCATGGGTGAGCACCTACACGGCGATCGCCGCGGGGGAGCTCGACGTCGTCAGCAACGACGTGCGACTGCTCACCGGGCAGAAGGCGATGACGTTCGAACAGCTCGTCGTCTCCAGCGAACCGGTGCGCTGAGCCCCGGGACGCCCCCGCGTGCGGCCAGGCACATCACCAGACGCGCGGACAGAACGCCTGACGGGCGCCTCACCAGCCAGGTGAGGCGCCCGTCAGCATTCGCGCCGCGATGCGTCGGCCCGCCGAAGCGCCCTGTAACCCGCGAGGCGTCGAACCCGTCGTCAGGCCGTCACACCCGCGCGGTCCTGACCGAGGTCGATGAGGTCGTTCTCGAGCCACGACTCGGGGATGCCGAACGCCTTCGTCAGGTCGACGGCGTGGGGACGCAGCTCGGCGCACAGTTCGTTGATGCGCGTCGTGACGGCCTTCGAACGTGACGCCGTGATGCGGCCGTGCTCGATGAACCAGCCCTTGTCCTCCTCTATCGACGCCAGTGCGTAGAGGTCGAACACCTTCGCCATGAGCTCGCGCGCCTCGCCCTCGGGCATGGCCTCGAGGCCTTCCTTGAACGCTTCGAAGATCCGCAGGTCGATGTCGGCCTTCGCCGCGGCGAGGATGTGATCCTGGGCCGCGTTGAACACGGCGAACCCGTCGCTCTTGCCCGCCTTGCGCAGCCGCATCGCGGCCGTCTCGAGCAGGTGCGACGCGCGCTCGGAGAACATCGACTCCTGCCAGCCGCGTGAGTCGAGCGCCGTCTCGTCGTTGCGCGGCGTCGCGCCGTCGATGAGGCGCTGCAGGCCGGCACGCTTCAGCGTGTTCTCGACGAGTCCCTCGACGGTCTGCGCGGTGACCTTCGCGATCGTTCCCGCGATGTCGAGATCGCCCCACTGGTCCTTGTACTCCGTCAGCAGCCCCTTCGCGACAAGCTGCATGAGGACGGTGTTGTCGCCCTCGAACGTCGCGAACACGTCGACGTCGGCGCGCATCTGCGTCAGCCCGTTGGCCGCCATGTACCCGGCGCCGCCGCACGCCTCGCGGCACGCCTGGATCGTGTCGAGCGCATGCCATGTCGTCTGCGCCTTCATGCCGGCGACCCACGCCTCGAGTTCCCGCTGAGCGTCCTCGTGGTCGGCGCCGGGCGTCTCCTTCTCCGACGACGTCGCTGCGTCCTCCAGTTCCTGCAGGCGCGCCGTCATGGCATTCTGCGTGAAGCGCAGCGCGAACGACTTCGCGAGGCGCGGCAGCAGCTTGCGCTGATGCGCGAGGTAGTCGAGGACGACGAGTTCGTCGGGCGAGCCGGGAGCGGAGAACTGACGCCGCTGGTCGCCGTAGCGGACGGCGATGGCGAGCGCCTTCTGCGCCGCCGCACCCGCGCCGCCGCCGACGCACACGCGGCCGCGCACGAGCGTGCCGAGCATCGTGAAGAAGCGCCGGTTGATGTTGTCGATCTCCGAGACGTAGGTGCCGGTCTCGTCGATGCCACCGAACTTGTCGAGCAGGTTCTCGCGGGGCACACGGACGTGGTCGAACGCGATCGTGCCGTTGTCGACGCCGGGCAGCCCGCCCTTGACGCCGTTGTCGCCGATCGTGACGCCCGGCATCGGGTTGCCGTCCTCGTCGCGGATCGGCACGACGACGACGTGGACGCCCTTGCTCGGGGTCTCCTCCTCGCCGTCGGCGACGTCACCGACGCTCGGGACGACGAGCTGCGCGAACACGGCGGCCGCCCGTCCGTCCTTGGCGGCGTTCCCGATGTACGTCTTCGTCGCGGAGACGGTGGGGGAGTGCACGACGATCTCGTCGGTCTCCACGTCGTACGTCGCGGTCGTCTCGACGGCGGCGACGTTCGAGCCGTGGCCGACCTCCGTCATCGCGAAGCAGCCCATGAGCTTGCCGCTCATGATGTCGGGCACGTACGCGGCGAGGTGCTTGTCGGTGCCGAGGCGCGAGACGGCGCCGCCGAACAGACCGAACTGGACGCCGTTCTTGATGAGCAGCGACAGGTCGCCGTAGGCCTCCATCTCGAACGCGACGCAGGACGCGCCGTAGTCGAGCGTGCCGCCGTACTGCGTCGGGAAACCGATCGAGCCGTACCCCTTGTCGGCGAGCGCGAGCACCTGACGCGTCACTCGCTCGCGCTGAGCCTCGATCGACTCGCCGGGCGTGCCACTGATGGCCTCCCACGGCAGCTCGCCGCGGATCCGCTCGCGCAGGTCGCGCCACGGCCCGTCGAGCGCGATGCGCATCTGCTCGACGACGTCGTTCGTCGCGGGCGCGGGCGAAGTGTTCTCGGTCGTGGTCTCGGGAGTCGTGCTCATGTCGTCCTCCTTGTCGGCCGCGGGCGCCGCGGTGCGGCCTGCGGGTGAGAGCTGCCTCGGAACGGATCGTGTCATCCGGCCGGGTCGAACGTCGGTGTTTCGTCGGATCGGGCAGTGTCGTCGTGGATGCTTCGCTCGTCGCGTCCGGTGTCGGCGGGGCGGTCGGGTTGGTCGACGCCGCCGGGGCCAGCAGTAGCGATGTGCGCATCGGCCGGCCCTGGCGCGTCTCGCGCCAGCGCCCCGGCGAGGCCGCCGTGGGCGAGCGCGGCGAGGTGGGCGGCGAGTTGCGCGCGACTCAATCCGCCGGGGCTCTCCAGCCACCGGTCGGCCGATTCCTTGACGAGGCCGACGACGCCCCACGCGAACGCTCGCGCTCTCCCGCGAGCTTCCTCGGTGTCGGGGCCGAAGGCCAGCAGGAGGTCGAAGAGGTTGTCGGCGATCCGTCCCGAAAGGCCGGTGACGGGATCGCCAGGACCCTCCGGCAGCGTCACGTCCGGGCGCCTCACGACGAACCGGTACACCTCGGGATCGCGTTCGACGAGGCGCAGGTAGGAGTCGATGACGGCGCCGAGCATCGCGGGCCCGGGCGTGCGTCGCGCGGACGAACCGGTGGCGCGGGCGTCGCCGTCACCATCCGACGTGGCGCTCGCGGCCACGTCGATCTCGGCGAGGATGAGCGCGTCGACCGATTCGCACACGGCGAGGTAGAGCCCCAGCCGGTCGCCGAGGTGACGGTAGATGACGGTCTTGCTCGTGCCGGCCTCGGCCGCGATCTCGTCCATCCCCACCCCGGCGCCGTGACGGCGGATGGCGCGCAGGGCGGCGTCGACGAGCTCGCGACGGCGGGCGACGCGATGGGCGGCCCAGCGCGCGTCGCGTCCGTCGGGTTGGGCGCTCGATGCTCGGGTGGTGGTGGACATGCCTGACACGGTATCGCGTACGCGCCGTACCTGCTACTGTCCGTATCGGTAAGTTTTGACGAGTGCTCACGTCCGCGCGGCCTCGTCATCGACTCGCGCACGACCCACCACGACTCAACCGGAGCGATTCATGACCACGATCCGTGACGCCTACGTCATCGGCGGCAACCGCATCCCGTTCGCCCGCTCGGGCGACGCCTACCTCAAGGCCTCCAACCAGGACATGCTGACGGCGGCCCTCGACGGCCTCGTCTCGCGCTTCTCCCTCTCGGGTGAGCGCCTCGGTGAGGTCGTCGCCGGTGCCGTCATCAAGCACTCGCGCGACTTCAACCTCACGCGCGAATCCGTCCTCGGCAGCCACCTCGCGCCGACGACGCCGGCCTACGACATCCAGCAGGCCTGCGCGACGGGTCTCGAGGCTGCGATCCTCGTGACGAACAAGATCAAGCTCGGCCAGATCGACTCGGCGATCGCCGGTGGCACGGACACGACGTCCGACGCGCCGCTCGCACTGAACGAGGGTCTGCGCAAGACGCTCATGAAGGCGAACTACGCGAAGACGACGCCGGATCGCCTCAAGGCGTTCGCCTCGATCCGCCCGAACCAGCTCGCGCCCGAGCAGCCCCGCAACTCGGAGCCGCGCACCGGCCTCGCGATGGGCGACCACATGGCCATCACGGCCAAGGAGTGGGGCATCACGCGTGAGGCCCAGGACGAGCTCGCCGCGGCGTCGCACCAGAAGATGGCCGCCGCCTACGAACGTGGCTTCTTCGACGACCTCATCACGCCGTTCCTCGGCCTCGCCAAGGACAACAACCTGCGTCCCGACAGCACGGCCGAGAAGCTCGCGAAGCTCAAGCCGGTCTTCGGCAAGGGCGAGGGCCTGACGATGACCGCCGGCAACTCGACGCCGCTGACGGATGGCGCCTCGGCCGTGCTGTTCGGCAGCGAGGCGTGGGCGAAGGAGCGCAATCTGCCGCTGCTCGCCCGTTTCGTCGACGGCGAGGCCGCCGCGGTCGACTACGTCGACGGCAAGGAGGGCCTGCTCATGGCCCCCGCGTACGCGGTGCCGCGCCTGCTCGCGCGCAACGGTCTGAGCCTGCAGGACTTCGACTTCTACGAGATCCACGAGGCGTTCGCCTCGACGGTGCTCGCCACGCTCAAGGCCTGGGAGAGCCCCGAGTTCTGCAAGGACAAGCTCGGTCTCGACGCGCCGCTCGGCTCGATCGACCGCAGCAAGCTCAACGTCAACGGAAGCTCGCTCGCCGCGGGCCACCCGTTCGCGGCCACCGGTGGCCGCATCATCGCGCAGCTCGCCAAGCAGCTGCACGAGAAGGGCTCCGGCCGCGGCCTCATCTCCGTGTGCGCCGCTGGTGGCCAGGGCGTCGTCGCGATTCTGGAGGCAGTGTGATGGCTGACGGTTACTCGAACTTCGTCAACAACGGTTTCGGCAAGAAGCTCGCCAAGCAGATCGGGCTGCCGCAGCCGCCCGTCCTGCGCCGTTACGAGGTCGGTCAGGACCTGCTCGACGGCCCCGCCGCCGTCGGCACGGTCGGTTCCGGCGTCGTCGGTTCGACGGCCGCGGCGATCCTGCGCGGCTCCGGCGCCGACGTGGTCGACGCCACCGCAGAGGCGACGTACTCCGACAAGCTCGGCGCGTTCGTCATCGACGTCACCGCGGCGACGAAGCTGACCGACCTCGAGACGTTCCGCGAGATCGCTATCCCGGCGGTCAAGGCGCTCGGCAGGTCGGCGCGCGTCATCGTCATGGCGACGACGCCGTCCGCGCTCGACGACGTCGAAGCCGCCGCGACGGCGCAGGCGTTCGAGGGCATCACGCGCTCGATCGGCAAGGAACTGCGCGCCGGCGGCTCGGCGAACCTGTTCTGGATCGACCCCGACGCCCAGGGCGACGCGGCCGTGCTCGAGGCGCCGCTGCGCTTCTTCGGCTCGAGCCGCTCGGCGTATGTGTCGGGTCAGCCGATCCGCATCCGCAAGCACGCCGTCACCGAGGTCGCCGACTGGCACCAGCCGTTCGCAGGCCAGGTCGCCGTCATCACGGGTGCGGCGCGCGGCATCGGCGCGCAGATCGCGCGCGTGTTCGCCCGCGCCGGTGCGCACGTCATCGCCGTCGACATCCCGGCCGCCGGGGACGCGCTGAGCAAGGTCGCCAACGAGATCGGCGGCACCTCGCTCGGGCTCGACATCACCTCACCCGACGCGGGCGCGAAGATCGCCGAAGCCGTCGCCCGTCACGCCGACAAGCTCGACGTCATCGTCCACAACGCGGGCATCACGCGCGACAAGCTGTTCGTCAACACCGACGAGGCGCGCTGGAACTCGGTCGTCGACGTCAACCTCGGCGCGCAGTTCCGCATCAACGAGGTGCTGCTCGACCCGGCGACGAAGGGTGGTCTCAAGGACGGCGGACGCATCGTGTCGGTCGCCTCGACCTCCGGTATCGGCGGCAACCGCGGTCAGGCGAACTACGCGGCGTCGAAGGCCGGCGTCATCGGCATGGTGCGTGAGCTCTCGGAGAAGCTGGCCAAGCGCGACATCACCGTCAACGCCGTCGCGCCCGGCTTCATCGAGACCGACATGACGTCCAAGATTCCGATGGCGACGCGCGAGGTGGGCCGCCGCCTCAACTCGATGATGCAGGGCGGCAACCCGATCGACGTCGGCGAGGCCATCGCGTTCTTCGCCGAGCCGGGCTCGGCGGGCGTCACCGGCCAGGTGCTGCGCGTGTGCGGGCAGAGCCAGATCGGAGCCTGACGTGACGCGCACGATCGAGCTGAAGGGCGAGCCGAAGCTCGGCCCCATGTTCGCGAAAGCCGTCGTCACCGGGTCGAAGCGCAAGGGGCGGACGCTGCCCGACCTCGAGGTCGTGCGACGCGACGTGACGCCGAGCGTCGCGGACGTCGCCGACTACGACGCGGTCTGCGGGTTCGCGCTGAGCAACCGGGTGCCGAGCACGTACCTGCACGTGCTCGTCTTCCCGCTGCAGGTCGCGCTCATGTCGGATCCGGGCTTCCCGTTCGCCCTCATGGGTTCGGTGCACCTCGAGAACACGATCCGTCAGCACCGTCCGGTGCTGTTGGGCGAGACGCTGGAGCTGCGCGCGCGGGTCGAGAACCTACGCCCGCACTTCCGTGGTGCGCAGGCCGACCTCGTCGGTGAGGCGTACGTCGACGGCGAACTCGTGTGGGAGGACCGCTCGTCGTACCTCTTTCGCGGCGCGAAGGTCGACGGAGAGGTGCCGCCGAAGGTCGACGAGCCGGACGCCATCGACGGTTTCGGTGCAACGTGGCGCCTCGCCGGCGACCTCGGACGCCGATACGCGAAGGTGTCGGGCGACGTCAACCCGATCCACATGAACCCGCTCGCCGCGAAGGCGCTCGGCTTCCCGACGACGATCGTGCACGGCATGTGGAGCAAGGCCCGCATGCTCGGCGCGCTCGAGAACAGGTTGCCCGACGCCTACGAGGTGAACGTTGCGTTCAAGAAGCCGGTGCTCATCCCGTCGACGGCGCGTTTCATCGCGCAGTCCGCGGGCAGGCCGGGGTCGTTCGACCTCGCGCTGCGCAACGCCAAGAAGGGCACGGAGCACGCTCGGGGCACGATCCGTCCGCTGTGAGGCACACCCCCTGAGACGCGGGATCCCGACGGTATGACGTGCCGTCGGGATCCCGCGTCTCGTGCGTGGCACGTCTCGGCGCCGGGACGGTGGCGACGATCCGACCCCGACTTCGTGGGGCGATCCGCGGCGGCACCGCGGCGGCACCGCGTCCGGCGCCGTGGTCTCGTCGATTTCGTGTTCGTTCGGGCGCCGTGTAAGGTGTTGCTCGCGCCTGAAACGCGCTGAGCAGCTGAAACAGCCTCGGCGGCAGTGGCGTGAGGCCCCTATAGCTCAGTCGGCAGAGCGTCTCCATGGTAAGGAGAAGGTCAACGGTTCGATTCCGTTTGGGGGCTCGCGTGAGCGCCGGAGACGGCGATCATGGCATGGCGGGGTAGCTCAGCTGGTTAGAGCGCACGACTCATAATCGTGAGGTCGCGGGATCGAGTCCCGCTCCCGCTACCAAGTTTTTCCGGACAGTCTGTCTCGCGACAGTTTTCGACTTTTTTGAGAGTAGGTGTAGGACATGGCCTCGAAGAGCGCTGACGTTCGCCCGAAGATCACGATGGCTTGCACCGAGTGCAAGGAGCGCAACTACGTCACCAAGAAGAACCGTCGGAACAACCCCGACCGTCTCGAGCTGGCGAAGTACTGCAAGCGCTGCACGAAGCACACGGCTCACCGCGAGACCCGCTGATCTCGTCTGAACCACACGTCACGGCCGTCACCCCTCGAGGGTGACGGCCGTTTCGCAACCCCGCCCCATCTGCGATTCCCGCCCCATCGGCGAATCCTGTCCACCGGAAGCTGTCAACCTGATTGGAGTCACGTGGGGTTGAGTTGGGTGATTTCGGGTGTTGTGGCGGCGATGGGGCGCCGGCCTCGGTAGCGTTCGGGGTTCGCGGCGTACTGCGCATCCAGGACGGCTTGGCGTTCGGTGTGGACATCGACCCAGGTGCCG
>NZ_JAGEKQ010000032.1:0-93289 GCF_017565385.1 Dermacoccus sp. NHGro5
GATCGCCATGGCCCTCGACCGTAGGTGAGCGTCCGGCGAAGGGTTATGGAGGTTCGTGCTACCCAGAGCACGAACCTCCACAACCCTCGTGGGAGCGGCTGCCACCCGTCAGGCGAACGCGTCGGCGGCTGTCGTCGTCGAGCCCACCGCGTCAGGCTGCTTCGTCCAGGACGCTTGGGCGTTGAGGACGCGGATGGCTTCGTCCGGGCCGTAGGGCAGGCCATGTTCGCGCATGTCGGCGGTCGTGTGCGCGTCTTCGACGAGCGTCATGTCGTAGCCGCGGTGGATGCCGCCGTAGAACGTCGAGCGGATGCAGGCGTCGGTCTGAGCGCCGCAGAGGACGATGCGCTTCACGCCGCGCTCCTGCAGACGTTCGGGGAGGTCGGTCTCGACGAACGCATCACCCCACGTCTTGTGGACGACCGGTTCGTCAGGTGCCGGAACGAGCTGCGCGACGGTCTGCCACTCGTCGCTGTCACGCGGCATCCCCGGGTCGGAGTGCTGCACCCAGATGACGGGCACACCCTGCTCACGCGCCCGATCGACGAGCGATGAGATCTTCGCGACGACGTCGTCGCTGTTGACGGATTCGGCCATGACATCGTTCTGCACATCGACGACGAGAAGTGCTGTTTCGCTCATGCAGTCAGCCTAGGTGGCCCCGGTGACAACGCTGCCCGGACGTCCCACTTCATGTCAGGTGGCGCCATGTGGGGAAGTCATCAGGCCTGACGGGCAGTGCGCAGGACAACGCCATCCAGTTGTTGAGCAATGCTCAACAAGATGCCCCAGGAGCGTTGTCGGTGTGGTGTGATGTGATGCACAGCACAATCAACGTCTGGAGTGCACATGTCCGAGCTGCCCCTCGTCTCCACCACGCTCTCCCTCGCCAGCGTGCTCGCCGAACCGGCGCGCCGCACCCCTGACGCTCTTGCCCTGATCGAGGGCGAGCGTCGACTCACGTACGCGGAGGTCTGGCGCGAGGCGCGCACGGTCGCCGCGCAACTCATCGCGGACGGCGTCACGCCCGGCGACCGCGTCGCGCTGCTGGCGCCCAACGTCGTCGAGTTCGTCACGAGCTACTACGGCATCCTCGCGGCGGGTGGCGTCGTCGTCCCCGTGCCGACGCTGCTGCAAGGGCGCGAGGCCGCCTACCTCCTGGAGACGGCCGAGGTGAGCCGCCTGCTCCACCACCCGGCTGTCGCGGCGACGGCGACGAAGGCGTCGGAGATCACCGGCGTCCCCGCGGTCGACATCGCGACGTACGCGGCCAGCGCCGAACCCATCAGCAACTTCGTGGCACGCGAGCCGCTCGACCCCGCCGTCATCTTCTTCACGAGCGGCACGACGGGCAAGCCCAAGGGTGCGATCCTCACCCATCTCAACCTGGTGATGAACTGCACGGTCAGCGCGTTCGACGGCAACGGCGTCGCGGCGGGCGCCGTCGTCCTGGGGTGCCTGCCGTTGTTCCACATCTTCGGTCAGTCCGTCTCGCTCAACGCGGCGTTCCGGCGCAGCGTCACCGTCGTCCTGCAGCCGCGTTTCGACGCGACGGAGGCGCTGCGCCTCATGAACGCCGAGGGCGTGACGATGATCTACGCCGTCCCGACGATGTACATCCAGCTCCTCAAGGCAGTCGGCGAGCACCCCGAGATCCCCGTCCCGCAGCTCGCCGATGCCATCAGCGGCGGCGCGTCGCTGCCCGTAGCCGTGCTCGAGAAGTTCGAGAGGGTGTTCTCGACGAAGATCCACGAGGGCTACGGCCTCAGCGAGACCTCGCCGTCGATCACGTCGAACCAGGAGGCGCTCGGCGTCGAACCGGGCACCGTCGGACACGCGCTGTGGGGCATCGACATGGGCATCGCCGACCTGACGGTGCCCGAACGCGTCGAGCTGCTGCCGCCGGGCGAACGCGGCGAGGTCGTCTGCCGCGGCCACGCCATCTTCGCCGGCTACTGGAACAACCCGGCCGCGAGCGCCGAAGCCCTGCAGGACGGATGGTTCCGCACCGGCGACATCGGCATCCAGGACGAGACGGGGCGGATGCGCATCGTCGACCGAACGAAGGATCTCGTCATCCGCGGCGGGTACAACGTCTACCCGCGCGAGGTCGAGGAGACGCTGATGCGCTATGACGGCGTCGCGCAGGTCGCCGTGATCGGCGTGCCCGACGAGCAGTACGGCGAGGAGATCATGGCCGTCGTCGTGCCGTCCGACGACGCTGCGCTCGACGCTGAGACGCTCGTCGCCTGGAGCCGAGAGCAGCTCGGATCGCACAAGTACCCGCGCCGCGTCGACATCGTCGAGGCGCTGCCGCTCGGGCCGAGCATGAAGGTGCTCAAGCGCGAACTTCGCACGAGGTACGCCGAAGGGGCATAGTGTTGTTGAGCAACGCTCAATAGCGTTGCGTGCGTCTTTCGAGAGGAATGCTTCATGACTGCACAGGCCAGCCGCTTCACTGGCAAGGTCGCGATCGTCACCGGCGCGAGCCGCGGGATCGGCCTCGCCATCGCCCAGCGCTTCGTCGACGAGGGCGCGAACGTCATCATCACCGCGCGCGGCCAGGAGACGCTCGATGCGGCCGTCGCGCAGCTCGGCGACGCGGCCGTCGCCGTCGCCGGCAAAGCGCAGGACAAGGCGCACCAGGACGAGGTCGTGCGCACCGCGATGGAGCGCTGGGGCCGCATCGACGTGCTCGTCAACAACACGGGCATCAACCCCGTCTACGGCGGCCTCATGGACCTCGACGACGACGCGGCGCGCAAGATCGCCGACGTCAACCTGCTCGCGACGCTGTCGTGGACGCGCGCCGTCTGGAACGCGTGGATGAAGGACAACGGCGGCTCGGTCGTCAACCTCGCGAGCATCGCCGGGCTGCGCGCCGCACCCGGCATCGCGTTCTACGGCGTGACGAAGGCCGGCGTCATCCACATGACGGAGGAGCTCGCCGCCGAACTCGGCCCGAAGGTGCGCGTCAACGCCGTCGCCCCCGCCGTCGTCAAGACCGACTTCGCGAAGGCCCTGTACGAGGGACGCGAGGAATCCGTCGCCAAGCCCTACCCGCTCAAGCGCCTCGGCGCGCCGGAGGACATCGCGGGGCCCGTCGCGTTCCTCGCCTCCGACGACGCCGCGTGGATGACGGGCCAGACGCTCGTCGTCGACGGCGGCATCACCGTCACCGGCGGGCTCGTCTGAGACCTGCTGCCGGCTACTGCTGGCCGTCGCTGTTTGCGTGCACGTGCACGCGAGTAGATGAGCCACGAAACCTGAACGACCCCCCGCTCCACGAAAGGACTTCCCCATGACCCAGCGAACCGCCATCGTCACCGGAGCCGCGCGCGGCATCGGCGCCGCCGTCGCCAAGCGCCTCGCTGCGGACGGCATGAAGGTCGCCGTCCTCGACCTCGACGAATCCGCTTGCGCGGCAACGGTCGAGGCCATCAAGACCGCCGGCGGCGACGCCCTGGCCGTCGGCTGCGATGTCGCCGATGAGGAGAGCGTCAAGGGCGCCGTCGCCCGCGTTGCCGACGAGCTCGGCGCGCCGACCGTCCTCGTCAACAACGCCGGCATCCTGCGCGACAACCTGCTGTTCAAGATGTCGGCCGACGACTGGGACATGGTGATGAACGTGCACCTGCGCGGCTCGTTCCTCATGTCGCGCGAGTGCCAGGCGCACATGACGAAGGAGGGTTTCGGCCGCATCGTCAACCTGTCGTCGAGCTCCGCGCTCGGCAACCGCGGCCAGGCGAACTACTCGGCCGCGAAGGCGGGGCTGCAGGGCTTCACGAAGACGCTCGCCATCGAGCTCGGTAAGTTCGGCGTGACGGCGAATGCCATCGCCCCGGGCTTCATCGAGACGGACATGACGGCGGCGACGGCCGAGCGCGTCGGCGTGCCGTTCGAGGACTTCATCAAGGGCGCCGCCGAGATGACGGCCGTCAAGAAGGCCGGCCAGCCCGACGACATCGCCAACGCGGCGTCGTTCTTCTGCGACGAGCGCTCCGGGTACGTCTCCGGGCAGGTGCTGTACGTCGCCGGCGGACCGCTCTGCTGAACCGGGACGAGGAGAACACCATGCGAACGTTCAACGGACTCGACGAACTCAAGACGGCTGTCGGCGAGCATCTCGGCACGAGCGAGTGGCACGAGATCACGCAGAAGATGGTCGACCAGTTCGCGGACGCCACCGGCGACCACCAGTGGATCCACGTCGACCCCGAACGCGCCAAGAGCGGCCCGTTCGGCACGACCATCGCGCACGGCTACCTGACGTTGTCGCTCGCGCCGATGCTGTCGTCGGAGATCTGGACGATCGAAGGCATCACGATGGCCGTCAACTACGGCTCGAACAAGGTGCGCTTCACGCAGCCCGTGCCCGTGGGGTCGCGGGTGCGCGGCAGCATCGTGCTCGACAGCGTCGACGAGAGCCCCAAGGGCGCCCAGGTCGCCATGACGCTGACCGTCGAGATCGAGGGTCAAGAGCGACCCGCGTGCGTCGCGCAGACGCTGAGCGTCATCGTGCCCTGACGATCGGCGCCGCTGCGCTCGTGTTCGAGCGCGCACGATGGCGGGTGACTCACGAGGTGGAGGGCAGTTTCGAACCAACCAGTGAGTTACCCGCCATCGTGCGTCAGGCCTGCGATTCGTCGGTCCCGGGGTCGATGAACGCGGCCCGGATTCTGCGGGACTCCTCGTCCCCCAGCCACTCAAGCGCATAGATCAGGGCGGGGCGACCGCCCTGCCTGACCCCTGTCCACTCGCCTCGGGCCCACTGTTCGGTCTCGGCCTCGATTGCCTCGCCGTCACTCAGCCAGATGTCTGTGCACACTCCGTCCGGCAGGTCGAGCCACAGAATCGCGTTCTCGTAGGGTGTCGACCAGCATCGCCACCACAGATGACCACTCTCGAGCGTGGCGAGGCGAACCGATTCGACGTACAGAACTCCTGAGCGACCATCGGGCAACGTGGCACGCGCCGCGCGATCGCGAAACGGGTCGAGACGCGGATCGGGCATGAACCCCGTCTCGAGATCGGGCTTCCGGAGCAGCCCCATCAGCCCTCGACGAACGCGGCGCGTGAGGCGAGGACCTCACGCACGAGGGCCTGCTGGTCGACGACGGCACGGCGTACCGATGCGGGCAGGTCGCGCTCGAGCATGCGGCGGGCCTCGACGTCGAGTTCCTCGCTCGCGAGCGCGGTCGGGAACGCGAGCGACGCGACGCGGGCGAGGGCGTCCTCACCCACCCAGGCGCGCATCGCAGGGACGTCGCTGACGTAGCGCTCGATGTACGGCGCGAGCGTGGCCTCGTCGTCGGCCGACCAGAAACCGCTCGCCAGGGCGTTCATCTCGTAGTTGCTGTGCGCGGGAGCGTCAGCGGTGGGGGCGGCCGTCAGCTCCTCCCAGGCCCATTCCTTCGCCTCGGCAGTCGGGAACGAGGCGCGGGCGGTGAGATAGCCGAGCTGACCCGGCATCGTCTCGTCAGCCGCGAGGGCAGCGTCGAGCTCGGCGATCGTCACGGCGTCGAGCTGTGCGAGGCGACGCGCCACGCGCCACCGGAACGGTGCGTCACCGTCGAGCCCCGCCGGCAGGCCCTCCCCCGCGAACCAGGGACGCAGACGCTCGGCGTCGCCCGTCGAGGCGACGAGACGCGCCCCCGCGAGGAGGCGGGGATCGTCGACGGCATTGACCTGTGCGCCCGAGGACGCACCGGCCGAAGTCGATGACGGTGCGCCGGCAGGGCTCAGCGAAGATGCGCCGGCAGCGCTCGACGACGGGCTGGCAGTGCTCGTCGAGGACGCCACTGACATGGCCCTCGTCGAAGAATCCGATGCCGCAGCCATGAGCTGCTCCCCCACCGCGGCGAGACGTGCCGCAGCGTCCGAACGCTCAGGCCACGGCATGAAGCGTCCGACGACCTGCCCCAGGGCCACGCCGACGGCGACGTCGAGCACGGGCATCTGCGTCTCGGCCGGCAGCGCGCCCTCGGCGATGGCGAGCACCTGCTGCGGGGAGACGACAGCCGTCGCGAGGCCGTGGGCGAGTGCCGTCCAGATCATGCCGCGCGTGGTTGCGTCGGCGATGCCGGGCAGTGCGGTCGGCAGCGCAGCGAGGGTCGCGGCGTCGAACTCGACGCCCGCCCACGTCAGGTCACCGGCGTTCGGGATGATGGCGGCGACCTGCTCACCGCGCGCCATCGCTCCGCTCACCTCGGGAAGGTCGACGCGGCCCGCAGCGCCCGTCAGGTCGTCGACGGCGACGAGGGCGCCGTCGGCTGAATGGGCGCTCACGCGGAGGGTGTGCGTGCGCTCGGCAGGCCACTGCGTGTTGGCCTCGATGACGAGGTGGGGCGCGCTCGTCGTGTCAGCCGCGGCGGAGGCATCGTGATCCAAGGGAGCGGACGCAGCCGGGTCGCGGGCGTCGTCGAGCGTGCGGGTGGTACGTGCTGCGTCATCGGCACCCTCGGTCACCACACCGCGGGCCGCGCCGACGAACCCGTCGACGCGGAGGGTGTCCATGCCGGCCGTCTCGAGCCACGCGGCGGCCCATCGCGTCAGGTCGGTGCCGGAGGCCTCTTCGAGGGAGGCGAGGAAGTCGGCGAGCGTCGCGTTCGCGAACGCGTGCCGCTGCAGGTGCAGTCGAACGCCTGCGATGAACGCGTCGTCACCGATGTGGTGGATGAGCTGACGCAGCACCGCCGAACCCTTGGCGTAGGAGATGCCGTCGAAGTTCTGCAGCGCCGTGTCGGTGTCGGGCGCGGGCGCGCCCGCGACGGGGTGCGTCGACGGCGACCGCTCCGCCGCGTAACCCCGTGCCTTGCGGCCGGCGGCGACGTCGACCCACGCGTCGTCGAACTCGGTGGCCGCGACGAGCGTGCGGTTGGCCATGTACTCGGCGAACGACTCGTTGAGCCACAGGTCGTCCCACCACTGCATCGTCACGAGGTCGCCGAACCACATGTGCGCCATCTCGTGGCTGATCGTGTTGGCGCGCGACAGGTGCTCGGTGCGGCTCGCGGCGCCGGTGAAGACGAGCTGGTCGCGGAACGTCACGCACCCCGGGTTCTCCATCGCGCCCGCGTTGAACTCAGGAACGAACACCTGGTGGTACTCGCCGAACGGGTATCGGATGCCGAACAGCTGGTGGTAGTAGTCGAACGACTCGCGCGTCACGGTGAGCATCTCGTCGGCCTGCGCCTCGAGCCGGTCGCGCAACGAGGCGCGCGCGTGCAGCGCAAGGGGAATGCCGTCGTGCTCAGCCGTGACGGTGGCGAAGGGGCCGGCGCAGACGGTGACGAAATACGTCGCGAGCGGTTTCGTCGTCGCAGCGCGCCAGAGCTGCGGCTCGACCTCGCGCATGGCGCCGTTGGCGACGACCGTCCACCCCTGCGGGGCGCGCACGGTGACGTCGTACGGCGCCTTGAGGTCGGGCTGGTCGAAGCAGGCGTAGACGCGCGATGCCGCGTCCATGAACAGGTGGCCGTAAACGTAGTCGTTGCTGTCGGCGGGGTCGGTGGCCCGGTGCAGGCCCTGCCCGTCGCGCCCGTACGTCATGCGCGCGGTGACGACGAGTTCGTTGCGCTCGGCGAGATCGTCGAGGCGCAGGCGACGACCGTCGAGGGCCGTGGTGACGTCGAGGTCACGCCCGTTGAGCGACGCTGACAGCAGCTCGTCGGGGTCGAGGTCGACGAACGTCGACGCTCCGGCCTGCGCGTCGAACGTCAGCGTCGTCGTCGAACCGAACGTGCGGGGCCCCGCGTCGAGATCGAGGTCGATGCGGTAGGCCGTCGGATGCACGATCGCGGCTCGTGCTTGCGCTTCGTCACGCGTCAGAGTCATGCTGCCATCCTGCCAGCCCAGGGTGTGCCGCAGGTGGAACGCGGTTACCGACGGCGCGGGCCTCAGAAGAAGCGCAGCAGCAACGACGGCAGGATGCTCGTCGCGACGAGCACGAGCGCCATCAGCGCGATGACGACGCGGTGGCCGCGCGTCGTGACGACCAACGGCGAGGCCGCCGCGCCTGCGGACGTACCCACGACGGTCGCGCCCGCCCCCTCGACGGAGTCAGCGGCCGGCGCATCGGATGCGTCGCCCGTCGCGTCACCGATCGGCACGAACATCGCGACGATCCAGCGCAGGTACACCGCCACGCCGAGCAGCGTGTTGAGCACCGCGAACCCGAGCAGCCACCACGAGTGGTCGACGGCGACGGGTTTCATCGCGACGACCTTCGCGACGACACCGACGATGCTCGGCGGCAACCCGGCGAGCGCGAGCAGGCCGAGCGCCATCGCCGCCGCACTCAGCGGATGCGAGCGGAACATGCCGCGCAGCGAGTCGATCTGCACTGCCCGGCCGGGCCGCTCGAACGCGGCGAGGACGACGAACACCGCGGCCGTGCCCAGCGTGTAGAGCGCAAGATACTGTGCGGCTGCATGCGTCGAACCGGCCGAGACGCTCGTGAGCGGCAGCAGCACCCAACCGGCCTGCGCAACCGTCGACCACGCCATGAGACGCAGCAGATCGACCTGACGCAGCGCCATGACGTTGCCGAGCGTCATCGACAACGCCGCGATGATGCCGAGGGCCGTCTGCGCCGGCGAACCGAGCGCGGACGCCGCCGACACGACGACGAGCATCGCGCCGAGCGCGCCCACCTTGGACGTCGTCGCGAGGAACGCCGCGACCCACGTGCCGGACCCCGCGAACGCCTCCGGCGTCCAAGCGTGGAACGGCGCGAGCGACAGCTTGAAACCCACACCGGCGAGCACGAGCATCATCGCGACGACGGCGAGCGGCTTGCGGGCCGGGTCGGCGAACGCCGTGATGACGGCGTCACCGCTCATCGCGATGGTGCCCGTCGCAGCAAACCACAACGCACACCCCAGCGCGAGCACGGCGAACGACGCGAGCGCCGTGACGAGCAACGTCAACGCACCGTGCGCGGCCGCCCGGCCACCACGCAACGCGACGAGGGCGATGCTCGGCAGCGTCGCGAGTTCGAGGAGCACGAGCCACGATGCGAGGTCTCGCGCGGCGACGACGCCGACGCATCCGGCCGTCGCGGACAGCACGAGCATGGCGCGCACCGCGGCGCGTTGAGGGGACGTCGGACGCACCGGCTCGAGCGCCGCGAGCACGACGACGACGAGCGCCGAGACGAGCGCCAACCCCACGAGGCCCGTACCCGGCGCGTCGAGACGCCACCAGCATTGCCCGCCGGAGCACAACGTCGCCACGTGCCCTCGGCGCCCCGCGACGACGAGGGCACCCAACGCACCGACCAGACCGAGAGCCGCGATGATCCACGGCAACCGCGCCTTGGCGTGGAAGACCACGTCGACGAGCAGCACGAGAAGCGCCGCGACCATCGGCGCGGCAGCCGGTGCGAGGGCGAGAGCGTCGACGGAGATCTTCACTTGACGCCTCCCAGCAGCGTGACGAGCTCGTCGTTCATGAGATGCATGAGGGGGCTCGGGACGAGACCGAGGGCGATCGTCGCGAGCGTCAGCACGCCGATCGCGAGCCACTCCGCGCCCGTGACGCGCTGCATGGCCGCGGCGCCGTCGGCCGATGAAGCGGTGGCCGTTGACGCGGTGGCCGACGCGTCATCGGACGTGTCGTCGAACGCCGTCGCGCCGAACGCACTCGCACCGGCCGACTTCGCGCCGAGCTCGGTCTTCGTCGCGCCAGGCTGTGCCGCCGCGTCAGACGCAGCGTTCGCAGTCGCCCGACGGGCGTCATCGACAGCCGCGCGACGAGCGTCGTCGTCGAGGTCGCCGGCCCAGACGGCGCGCAATACGCGTGCGCCGTAGACGGCGGCGAGCACGGCGCCGAGGGCGGCGAGGGCCGTCAGCACGTGGAACAGGGTGTTGGGTCGTGACGGCGCATCCCACGCCGCGAAGAGTGCGAGGATTTCGCCCCAGAAACCGGCGAGCCCGGGCAGCCCGAACGCAGCGGCGACCCCGACGACCAGGGCGAACCCGAGTCGCGGATCGGTGTCACGCAATCCGAGCGCGGGTGCGTCGACGTCGACCGACCCGCGGCGCGCCTTCAGCGCACCGACGATCGCGAACAGCAGCGCCGAGATGACACCGTGCGCGATGTTGCCGTAGAGCGCGGCACCGAAACCGATGACCTGCCCGGCCGCGAGCGCCAGCATGACGAAACCCATGTGCGCGATCGACGACCACGCGACGAGACGTTTGAGGTCGCGTTCGACGAGACAGACGAGGCCACCGACGATGATGCCGGCGACCGCCAGGATCGCGATGATCGGCGCGATGCGGCGCCATGCGTCCGGCATCGGCAGCGCGACGAGACGGACGAAACCGTACGTGCCCAGCTTCAGCAGCACGGCGGCGAGCATCATCGAACCGGCAGTCGGTGCCGCCGTGTGAGCGCGCGGCAGCCACGCGTGCACGCCGAGCAGCGGCACCTTGACGGCGAGGCCGACGCTGATGAGCGTCGCGGCGACGAGCGTCGTCGTGAACGGCAGGTGGTGTGCGGCCGCCGTCAGGTGGTCCAGGTCGCTCGTGCCGGTCGCGGCGACGAGCACGAGCAGCCCCGCGAGCATGAGCATGGAACCACCGACGGTGTAGAGCGCGAACATCCACCCGGCGCGACGACGCTCGGCGGGCGCAGCGTCACCGAAGCGGTCGATGAGCACCCACATCGGCACGAGGGCGACCTCGAAGGCGATGAAGAAGCCGATGACGTCGCGCACCGTGAACGCGGCGACGGCCGCGCCGAGCACGACGAGCAGGCTGCCGTAGAACAGCCCCGGCGTGCCCTTCGGACGCTGACGGGACGACACGGCGACGGCGAGCAGCGTCACCGCTGCGGCGAGCACGACGAGGGGCGCGCTGATGCCGTCGATCGTCAGGTGCAGGCGCAGCCCGATCTGCGGCACCCACGGCCGGTCGACGACGGCGTCCCCCATCGCCGCGGCGAGGCCGGCGACGAGCGATGCAGCCGCGGTCAGGAGGGCGATGCACCAGGCGGCGGTGTGCGACAGCGGACGTCCGAGGCGGTCGGACGCCATGAGGGCGGCGCCGAGACCGAGCGGCAGGGCGCTGGCGAGGAGCAGGGCGATCACCACAACGTCACCCCCACGACCGAGGCGACGACGACGCCGACGATGACCCACGACAGGCCCGTCGAGGGGCGGCGCGTGTGCGGTGCGTCGGCGAGGTCGCCGAGGCGCGCCATGCCGGCGGGCAGCGTGTCGTGCGCTGCGGCGAGACGAAGATCGGTGCCGTGGACGACATGGGCGAACCACACGACCGGCCGCGCCAGCGCGAGGTAGGCACGATCGAGGCCGAACCCGCGCGTGGCGAGCAGCGTCATGCGTCGCGGCAGGCGCCGGGAGGCGTCACCGTAGAGCTGACGCAGCGACATGATGCGCACGACGAGCACCGACGCGAGCACGAGCAGCACGGTGGCCCCCATCATCGGCAGGTTGAGATGCCGGGTGTCGATGTCGATGAGCGGCGTCAGCGCGAGGGCTCCACCGAAGATGCCGCCGAGGGCGAGCACCCACATCATGAACCGCACCATGACGCCGGGGCGCGGCAGCACCTCGTCCTCGTCGTACTCCTCGACGGCGGCGATCTCCTCGCCGTGCTCGTCGACCTCGGGCGAGGTGCGCAGCAGTTCGACGATGTCGACGTCGCGCACGACGTGCGAGTCGTTGAGGACCTGACGTTCACCGCGGCGCTCCAGCGTCGTGCGGTGCTGCAGGATGAGCCAGGCACGCATCGAGTACGCCGCGGTCGCGGCGACGATGAGGAACAGCATGATGAACCCGATGAGCCCTTCGACGTGTCCGTCCGCCTGCGAGCGCGCTGCGTCGTTGATCATCGCATCCTTCGAGACGAACGCGATCGTCGGAGGCAGCCCCGCCATGGTGAACAGCCCCAGGGTCGCCGGAACGAACGTGCGCGGCAGGCGACGCAGCGACCCCGACATGCGACTCGCGAGCGTGCTGCCGATGACGACGTACAGCCAGCCGAGCAGCAAGAACAGCATCGACTTGAAGAAGGCGTGGCCGACGAGGTGGAGCAGCGCGGCGTCGGCCGAGTCACCCGGCGGGACGGCGCCGACGGCCAGCAGCATGAGCCCGACCTGGCTGACGGTCGACCACGCGAGCAACCGCTTGAGGTCGAACTGGCAGAACGCGGCCAGCGCCGCGAGCAGCGACGTCACGCCGGTGACGAGGACGAGCGTCAGGCGGGCTGTCGGTTCAAGTGCGAGCAGCGGCTCGAACTGGGCGAGCACGACGGTGCCGGCGGCGACCATCGTCGCGGCGTGGATGAGCGCGGAGGCGGGCGTCGGGCCCTCCATCGCATCAGGCAGCCAGTCGCTGAACGGCAGCTGTGCCGACTTGCCGAGCACGCCGCAGACGAGGCCGAGCAGGACGGCGAGTCGCAGAGGGCCGTCGATGTGCGTCCACGTGCTGAGGATGTCGCTGATGCGCGTCGTGTGCGCGACCATCGCGAGCGCCGCGAGGCCGACGATGAAGGGCGCGTCTGCGAGGCGGGTGACGACGAAGGCCTTGAACGCTGCGCGGCGGGCCGCAGCGCGCTCGCTCTCGTGGCCGATGAGCAGGTACGAGCACCAGCCCATGACCTCCCAGCCCATCAGCGTGAGCAGCACGTCGTTCGACAGCACGACGAGCACCATCGCTCCAGTGAACAGCGCGACGCTCGAGGCGAACACGCGATAGCGCGGATCGGAGTACAGGTACCAGCGCGCGAAGAGCTGCACCGTCAGTGACACGAGAAGCACGACGGCGACGATGAGCGCGCTCGTCGCGTCGTCGCGCAACTGCAGCGGCACCCGCAGCGTGGGCCCGAGCGGCAGCGCGTCGAGCGTCGTGACGTCCTGCGCCACCCCCGAGCCGAGATGACGTAGCACGAGCCAGACGGACGCGCCGAGCGCCGCGGCCGTCGTCACGGAGGCGAGGACGAAGGCGACGACGTTGCGGCGTCCGAGGACGAACGCCAGCAGCGTGCCGATGAGCGGCAGCGCGAGAGCCGCCTGCGCGAGGTGAGACGTCACGCTCGTCACGAGGTCACCTCCGGCGAGGATGCTGAGGATGCCGGCGACGTGGTCGACGTCGCGGCCGGCGAAGCCGCGGTGGCCGTCGCGCCCGCCTCGCGAGCGCCGCTGTTCTCCCCCGTGACCTCACGCGTGTCGGCGCGCACCTCGTCGGCGTCGAGCCCTTCACCGAGGTCGATGTGGCCGCGCGCCCGGAACGCATACAGGATGATGCCGAGCGCGAGCGTCACCTCGGCGGCGGCGAGGGTGATGACGAACAGGGACATGATCTGGGCGGAGCCGCCTGGATCGGGCAGGATCGCGCTCGTCGTGACGAGCACGAGGTTCGCGGCCGCGAGCACGAGTTCGACACCGATGAGCATGAGCACGGCGTTGCGGCGCGCGAGGATGGCGTAGACACCGGCGCCGGCGAGGATCGAGGCGAGGCCGAACGGCAGCACGAGGTGGATCATCGACCGCCTCCCGAGCGTCGCGAACCGATCATCGCGAGGCCCCCGACGAGGGCGGCGAGCAGGACGAGCGAGACGACCTCGAATGGCCACGCGAACCGGCCGAACAGGTTCTGCGCGAGGTCGGTCGTCGTGCCCGAGTTGATCCGCGCGCCGCGTGTGCCGAACGCCGAGACGAACGCCGAGAACAGCAGACCGCCCGTCGCCGCGGCGATGACGAGGGCGGCCATCCGCGTCATGATGGGCGCGTCGTGGTCGCCGCTGCGCCCGATCGGCGCGCGCGTCAGCATGACGGCGAACAGGACGAGGACGACGACCGCTCCGACGTAGACGAGCAACTGCACGAGCGCGACGAGTTCGGCGCCGAGGACGAGGTAGCAGCCCGACAGCGTTGCGAGGCACACCGTCAGCCACAGTGCGGCGTGGACGATCTGCCGCGTCGTCACCGCACAGATCGCGGACGCGGCGCTGATGAGGCCGAGGCAGGCGAACAGGGCGTCATGGACGGTCATGGTCGCTCCCCCCTGGTCCTGGCTGCCCGGCTGCTGATGGGCGTGTCGGCTTCGGTGTGGCGGGCGGTGGCCCGCGTCGTCGTGGTGCTCGCGTTCACTGCGTCGGCCGACGTCGTTGCACGCGTGCGGGTTTGCTCGCCGCAGCCACCTCGGCGGCCCCGGGTGCGCCGTCGTCGAGGTCGGGCGGCGCGGGGACGGTGCGCATCCACTCGCCGAGCTCGTCCTTCTCCTGCAGCAGGTCGCGGATGTCGTTCGTCGCGTACTCGAACTGGGGGCTCCAGAACAGCGCGTCGAACGGGCAGACCTCGATGCAGATGCCGCAGTACATGCACAGCGAGAAGTCGATGGCGAACCGGTCGACGACGTTGCGCTGACGATCGCGCCCACCGGGCGTCTCGCTCGGCACCGTCTCCTTGTGCGAGTCGATGTAGAGGCACCAGTCGGGGCACTCGCGCGCACACAGCATGCAGGCGGTGCAGTTCTCCTCGAGCAGCGCGATGACGCCGCGGCTGCGCGGCGGCAGGTCGGGCTTGACGTCCGGGTACTGCTGCACGGACGTCTTCTTCGTCATCGTGCGCGCGGTCGTGCGCATCCCGGCGAGCAGGCCGCGGATCGGACCCGCCTCACGCCCGGAGGAGGGCAGCGGGTGGACGTGGCGACCGAGATCGCGCGGGGCGTCGGGAGTCGCGTCGCCCGAGGCGGACGCGTCGTTCTCGTGAGGCTGAGTCATGCGGTGTAGATCACTCCTGCCGCGGTGAGAGCGAGTTGGACGAGTGCGAGCGGGACGAGCACGAACCAGGCGAAACGCTGCAGCTGGTCCTCACGCAGCCGCGGCCAGCTCATGCGCATCCACAAGATGACGAAGGCGACGACGGCCGTCTTGAGCAGCATCCACACGAACCCGAGCGCGCCCTCGAACGGGCCGTTCCACCCGCCGAGGTAGAGCGCGGCGAACAGTGCCGACATCACGACGATGCCTGCGTACTCGCTCAGCAGGAACAGCGCGAAACGCAGGCCGGTGTACTCCGTCATCACGCCCATGACGACCTCTGAGTCGGCGACGGGCATGTCGAACGGCGGGCGTTGCAGCTCGGCCGTCATCGCGACGAGCAGGACGAACGCGCCCGGCAGCTGCCACAGCAACCAGATCGGGTGCCACTCGTGGACGATGCCGGAGATGCTGAGCGAACCCGCAGCCATCGCGAACGACGCGCACGCGAGGATGAGCGGCACCTCGTAGCTGACGAGCTGCGCGGCCGACCGGAACGCGCCGAGCGTCGCGTACTTGTTGCCCGAACCGAACCCTGCCATGAGCGTCGCGACCGTGCCGATGCCGGAGACGGCGAGCACGTAGACGAGCGACGCGGGCAGGTCACCGGCGACGAGGCTCGGCGTGAACGGGATGGCCGCGAGCGCCAGCAGATAGCTGAACATCGACACCGCCGGCGCGAGCTTGAACACGCCCCGGTCAGCGGCGCGGGGCGTCACGTCCTCCTTCTGCGCAAACTTGACGCCATCGGCGACGAGCTGCGCCCACCCGTGAAAACCGCCCGCCTCCATCGGGCCGAGGCGCCCCTGCATGTGCGCCATCACCTTGTGCTCGACCTGGCCGAGCACGAGCGGCAGCACCATGAAACAGGCGAGCACGGCCACGCTGCGCAACGTGACGTCGAGAACGCTCATCGCGGCCCCCACGTGTCGTCGGGGACGCCCGGCGCCATGACCTTGCGGCGCTTCGCCGCTCCCGCGCGAGGGCTCTCACCCTTGGACTCGCCGGGGTCCTTGATGCCCGGCCACTCCTTGCTCGCGCGCGCCGTGAGGACGAACGACTTTCGCAGCGGCGTGCCGATGAACGTCTCGGGCAGCAGCAGCTTGCGCAGACCGGCGCCCGTGCCGTCGTCGAACCCGTCGAAGACGATGCCGAACATCTCGAACGTCTCACGTTCGTGCCATGCCGCGCCGCGCCACAGGCCGGTGAGGCTCGGCGCGTGCGCCGGGTCGTCACCCGAGGCGAGCGGCACCCGTGCGCGCGTCATGACACTCGCGCGCACGCCGGGGACGTCGCCGTCACCGATCTCATAGAGGTGGCTGACGAGGTCGAAACCGGCCGGCTTGTCGGGCAGATCGCGATCGGTCTCGTCGACGGCGGTGACGAAGTCGAAGAACGTGTAGCCGTCGGCGCGGTGCGCTTCATGCGTGGCGATCCACTCGTCGAGCGCGACGTCGACGCGGCGCGGCTCGCGGCTCATGCGTCATCACCGGTCGTGGGGGTGTCGGGTGTCGGGGCGTCGGCCTTGGTGGCGCCCGTCGCCTTCGTCGAGGGGACGTCGTGCCCCGGCTTCGTCACGAGCGGACGCTGGACGGACGCGGCGCTGCGGCGCTTGGTGGAGAACGGGTTGAGGCGCGACAGAATGCTCTCGCCGGTCAGCTTCTCCTGCGCGATCTGGTTCTGCAGCGTGACGATGCCCTGCAGCAGCGCTTCGGGGCGCGGCGGGCAACCGGGCACGTAGACGTCGACGGGCACGAGCTGGTCGACGCCTTTCGTCACGGAGTAAGAATCCCAGTACGGCCCACCGGAGTTCGAACACGCGCCGAAGCTGATGACGTACTTCGGCTCGGGCATCTGGTCGTATAGGCGACGGACGGCGGGCGCCATCTTGTCGGTGACGGTGCCGGAGACGACCATGAGGTCGGCCTGACGTGGGCCCGGCGCGAAGGGGATGACGCCGAGGCGGATGAAGTCGTGGCGCGACATCGAGCCGGCGATGAATTCGATGGCGCAGCAGGCGAGGCCGAAGTTGAACACCCACAGTGAGTAGCGGCGCCCCCAGTTGAGGACGAGCCGCATCGGCTTCGGTGCATGCTCCTGCGCCATGCCGACGTGGGGACGCACCGTCGGCATCGGCAGGTCGACGGCGGGCGCTGCGGTCGCTTCGATCGGCCCCGCCGTGGGGGAGGTCGCGTCGGCGGCGGGCGTGCGGGAATCGTCGGTCATCGTCGGGTCACCTCACAGCCAGGCCAGCAGGCCCCGGCGCGCGGCATGCGCGAGGCCGACGAGCAGGACGAGGATGAAGATGCCCATCTCGAACAGTGAAGCGACGCCGAGACCGCTCGTGCGCAGGACGAGCGCCCACGGGAACAGGTAGACGGCGTCGACGGCGAACACCACGTAGAGAAACGCGAACGCGACGTACCGGAAACCGGACTGCTGCCAGTTGCCGGCGATGGGGTCGACGCCCGACTCGTACGTCGTCAGCTTCGTCGGGCTGGGCACGCGCGGTGCGAGGACACGACGGACCACCATGGCAGCGACGAAGAGCGCGACGCCCCCGAGGGTGACGCCGAGCACGACGAGGTAGCCCAGCAGACCGGAATTCACCGGCCCAGCCTATCGGGGCGCGCCACCTGCGCCCGCGAGGCTGGCGCGTGTGTCTCGCCTGTGGGCGTTCTGCGGTGACGCCGGGCATCGTGCGGCTGCCCTCTCACAGATGGAGTGGGGAGCCTGTCTGCCCCTGCTACCGACGGGGGTTCGTCGAGGCTGAAGGCCCACACCCGCAGCCGTGGCGTTCATAGGCTCCTGCCGGCAGGTGCGATGTCGCCGATGGGACGCAAGAACCCCGGAATCCCGCGGTTGTCGGAGGCAGCGTCTACTGTCTGTGACGTGGCACTCATCCTGCATCGGGAAGCTTCCCCGACCGCGCTCGCCGAGCAGCTCGGCTCGCTCCTCGCGAGCGATCCGCTCGACGTGTTCGACCGTGAACTCGTCATCGCGCCCTCCCCCGGCGTCGAGCGCTGGCTGAGTCAACGTCTCGCGCACGAGCTCGGCGCGAACATCGGCGACGACGGGGTGTGCGCCGGGCTGAGCGTCCACACGCCGTACTCGTTCATGTCGTTCGCCCTCGAGCGCGAGTTCGACGACCCGTGGCACCCCGACCGGCTCGCCTGGCTCGTCCTCGAAGCCGTCGACGCGGCCGTGCAGCGCCCCGGGTTCGAGACGCTCGCCCACCACCTCGGGGCCGATGCGCTGCCCGGCGGCGCGTCGAAGAACGACGCGTGGTTCCACCGTGCCCGCCAGTCTCGTCGGTATGCGGTCGCGCGGCGCCTCGCGGGGCTGTTCGCGCGCTACAGCGACGAGCGACCCGCGCTCGTTCGTGCCTGGGAGAGCGGTGCCGGCGGCGACGTCGCGCCCGACCTCGCGTGGCAGCCCCGGTTGTGGCGTGACGTGCTCGACGTGGCGCGCGCGCACGGCATCGACGAGTCGCCCGTCGCGCGGCTCGACCGCGTGTGCACCGGCCTGCGCGACGGCACGCTGACGCTGTCCCTGCCGCGGCGCGTCAACTTCTTCGGCTACACGCGGGTGTCGACGGCGACACTCGACCTGCTCGAAGCGCTCGCCGCACGTCACGAGACGCACCTGTGGCTGCCGCACCCGAGCGGCGCCCTCTGGCAGCGGTTGCGCCAGCTCGATTCCGGCGGCCTCCGGCGCCGCGACGACGACAGCGCGCGCGCCGCGGAGCACCCGCTGCTCGCCACGCTCGGGCGTGACGTCCGCGAACTCGAACTGACGCTGCTGCGACGCGACGTCGAGGACGCGAGCGCACCGGCGGCCGCCCCGTTCGGTCAGGGGCCTGCCGGTGAGGGGTCCTCGCGCGGGGCTGCTGCCGGCACGCGCCTCGAGCAGCTGCAGGCCGACATCCGCGCCAACCGCGCCCCGAGCGCCGTGTCGACCATCGACGACACGACCACCTTCCAGGTTCACGCCTGTCACGGCCCGGCCCGCCAGGTCGACGCACTGCGCGAGACGCTGCTGTGGCTGCTCGACGAGTCCGAGGGCAGTCTGCAGCCGCGCGACATCGTCGTCATGTGCCCCGACGTCGAGACTTACGCGCCGCTCATCAAGGCGGCGTTCGCCTCCGTCGACGACGACGGCGCGCACCATCCCGGTCGGCGTCTGCGCGTGCAGCTCGCCGACCGCGGCCTCGCCGCCACCAACCCCCTCGCCGAGGTGGCCCTGCGACTGCTCGGCCTCGCCGGCGGGCGCGCCACCGCATCCGAGGTGCTCGACTTCGCGCACCTGCCCGCCGTGCGCGAGAAATTCGGTTTCGACACGGACGCCCTCGACCGCATCAGCCGGTGGGTGCGCACGAGCGGAGCACGTTGGGGTTACGACGCCGAGCACCGCCGCGAGTACGGCCTCCTCGAGATGCCGGCCAACACGTGGACGCTGGCTCTCGACCGGCTCGCACTCGGCGTCGCGATGAGCGCCGACACCGAAGCTCCGGCGGGCGCCCTGCTGCCGATCGACGACCTGGGCACCTCCGACATCGAGACGGCGAGCGCCTTCGTCACCCTCATGACGGAGGTGACGGCGGCCGCCAAGGCCGTGCGCGGCACGAGCTCATCGGGCGTCGACCTTCCCCGGGGCAGTTTCACGCCGCCGGAATGGTTCGACTGGTTGCGGCGCCACGTGGGCGCCGTCGCTGCGCCGTCACGCGACGAGGCGTGGCAGCTCGGAGCGTTCGAGCGCGAGTTGGCGTTCCTCGCCGAAGGCAGCACCCGCACCGGGCTGCGCCTCACCGACATGCGCGTCATGCTCGAGCAGCGCTGGGGCCCGCGCCCGTCGCGCAGCAACTTCCGCAACGGCGCCGTCAGCGTGTGCACGCTGACGCCGATGCGTTCGGTGCCGCACCAGGCCGTCATCCTGCTCGGCCTCGACGACGAGAGCTTCCCCCGCTCCTTCGTCGCCGACGGTGACGACGCGCTCGCTCGCGACCCTCATCTCGGCGAGCGCGACCCGCGCAGTGAGGACAGGCAACTGCTCCTCGATGCCGTCATGGCGTCGCGCAAGCACCTCATCGCGTTCTACTCGGGCTTCGACGAGCGTGACGGCACTCGCCGCCCGCCCGCCGTCCCGCTGCAGGAGCTCATCGCCGCGGCCGCCGCGACCGGCGCGCCGACCCCCGAGGACGCCGAGCGTCACCCCTTCGAGTTCGTCCACCCGCTGCAACCGTTCGACGAACGCAACTTCACGTTCAGCTCACCCCTGCCAGGTGGCTCGTACGACGCGGCCGCGCTCGCCGGCGCGCGTTCGTTGCGGCAGGCGCGTGAGAGCGGACGCGACGTCGCCGACGAGACCTCGCTGCCGCCGCTGCTCACCGGCCTGCTGCCGGCCCGCGAACCCCGTGACGTCACCCTCGACGAGCTCGTGAGGTTCATCGAGAACCCGGCCCGCACGTTCCTGTCCGACCGGCTGCAGACGGGCGTCACGTACGAGGCCGACGAGACCGAGGATGCGCTACCGATCGACCTCGACCCGCTCGAACAGTGGGCCGTCGGCGATCGCCTCCTGCGTCGCACCCTCAGCGGGGTGCCGCTGGAGCAGGCGAGCGCCGAGGAGAGCCACAGTGGCGCGTTGCCACCGAGCCCGCTGCCGTCGAAGATCGGCGACATCACGCGCAAGGTCGGCGCCATCCTTCAGGGCCTGCCGCCGGGTGAGCGACGCAGTATCGACGTGTCGATCCCCCTCACGCTCAACGGACCGAGCGGGCCGACCTCCGTCCGGCTGACGGGTGTCGTCCCGCACGTCATCGGCGACGAGTTCCAGATCGTCAACTACAGCTCCGTCAGTGCTCGGCACCTCGCGCGGGCCTGGGTGAGCGTCCTCGCGGCCGCCGCCTCGCGTCCTGGGCAGGAGTGGAGCGCCGCCGTGCGCGGCAAGTACGGCGAGTGCCGCCTCACCGCACCCGATGACCCGCTCAGTGCGCTCACCGACCTCGCGTCCCTGCGCCTCGACGGTCTGCGCGCGCCCCTGCCGGTGCCGGCGAAGACGTCGCTCGCGTTCATCGAGGGCTACCGCGCCGGACGACGCTCGCGCAACGCCACCGAAGAACTCGCCCTCAACGTCGGGGCGAGCAAGGCCCGCCCGGTCTGGGAAGGCACCTTCGATCGCGAGGGAGAACGCGACGACCCCTGGTGGCAGCGCGTTTACGCGCCACAGGTGCCCTCACTCGACCGGCTCAATGCCGGCAACGTGTTCATCGACCGGAGCAAACGGCTGTGGATGCCGCTGCTCGACCAGAAGGGACCGATCGGGCGATGACCGAGACCCCAGCACCCGTCGCCACGAACCCGCTCGGGGCACCCGCGCCGCCGCCGTCCGTGCAGTTCGACGTCACGGCGCCCATCCAGCACGGCACGACCCTCATCGAGGCGAGCGCCGGAACGGGCAAGACCTGGACGCTGAGCGCCCTCGTGACCCGTCTCGTGGCCGAGGAGGGGCTGCCGCTCGAGGAACTGCTCGTCGTGACTTTCTCCCGCGCCGCCAGCCAAGAACTGCGCGAACGCGTGCGCGAACAACTCGAACGCGTGCTCACGCGGCTGCGTCAGGCGCCCCACGACGACGACGGCGTCCTCGTCGCAGCCCTGCGCAGCGACGACCCAGGCGTGCTCGCCGAGCGCTGCGACCGCCTCGCCCGGGCGCTCGCGTCGTTCGACTCGGCGCTCATCGCGACGATCCACCAGTTCTGCCACGACGTGCTCAAGGGCCTCGGCGTCGCCGGCGATTCCGACTCGTTCGCGACGCTCGTCGAGGACACGACCGGCCTGCGCGACGAGGTCATCGACGACCTTTACGTCGCCCGCCGCGCGCAGGATCCGTCGTTCGACCTCTCGCACGAGCGGGCACGATTCATCGGCCACTGCGTATTGACGAACACCGGCGCCGCCCTCGACGCGCCCGCCGACGACAGCCAACGCGCCGTCATCGACTTCGCTGAGGCGCTGCGCAACGAGTACGCGCGCCGCAAGCGCCGCGCGGGCATCCTCGAGTACGACGACCTGCTCGTCGACCTGCGCACCGCACTGCGTGCAACCCCGTCGATCGCCCGCGAACGGATGCGGGCGCGGTGGAGTGTCGTGCTCGTCGACGAGTTCCAGGACACCGACCCCGTGCAATGGGAGGTCTTCCAGACGGCGTTCTCGGAGGCGGGCCGCTCCCTCATCCTCGTCGGCGACCCCAAGCAGGCGATCTACGGTTTCCGCGGCGGCGACGTCCACACCTACCTGCGGGCGTCGCAGACCGCCGAGCACCGTTCGACGCTGCCGACGAACTACCGCAGCGACGGCCCGCTCGTCGACGCCCTCGGCCGCCTCATGGGCAACGTGACGCTCTCGCCCGGCATCGTCGCGCACCCCGTCACCGCCGACCGCGAGACGTCCCGCCTCGTCGGCGACGCCGCGCCGATCGAGATGCGCTGGGTCAACGGTGACCCGCTGCCCGCAGCTGGCGCGCGCAGCGCCGTCGCGCACGACCTCGCGGTACGCGCCAGCGAACTGCTGGCGAGCGGGACGACGTTCGCCGACGCGCCGCTCGCGCCGCACCACATGGCGGTCCTCGCGCGCACCCACGCACAGCTGCTCCAGGTCCGCGAGCAGCTGCGTGCCGCCGGCATCCCCGCCGTCATGATGAGTGGCGACTCCGTACTGCGCAGCAGCGCCGGGGCCTGGTGGCTCGAGCTCCTGCTCGCCCTCGAACAACCCCATCGCGCGCAGCGCGTGCGAGCGGCGTGCCTGACGCCCCTCATCGGCTGGGACGTCGCCCGCATCGACGCACTCGAGACGGCCGACGCCGACGAATCCGCCGAACTCGTCCACGCGCTCGCGGCGCAGTTCGACGAGGGCGGCATCCCCGCTGTCATGGATGCGCTGCGAGCGCACGGCATGCTCGAACGCCTCCTCGCCCGCGTCGGCGGCGAACGCGACGTCACCGACATCGAGCACTGCGCGCAGTTGCTGACGGAGCGTCAGCTCGCGACCGGTGGCGGCATCGCGGCGCTCGTCGCGTGGGTGCAGGAGCAGAGCGCCGCGGATGCCAAGGTCACCGCCGACGCGCGCCTCATGCGTCTCGACTCCGACGCGCAGGCCGTGACACTGTCGACCATCCACGCGAGCAAGGGGCTGCAGTACCCCGTCGTCTTCGCGCCGACGCTGTGGAACCGATGGGACAAGGACCGCTCGGTTCCCGACATCGTCTACACCGAGGCGGGCCGTGTCGTCTCGTTCGATCCGGGCGTCATCAACGCGTCGCGATCGCACGAGGAGGCCTCCGGCGAGGAGATGCGCCTCGCGTACGTGGCGATGACGCGCGCGCAGAGCAAGGTGGTGTTGTGGTGGGCACCGACGGCACGCAGTACCTCGAAGAGCGCTCTGCACCGGCTGCTGTTCGGTCAGGCCGCCGACCCCGCGTCGCTGGGAGAACTGTTGACGCGCCGCACGAGCGACAAGGGCAGCGAGGTCATCACCACGACCGAGCAGAACGGCCTGCCGCGCGGTGACAAGCGGTTCGAGATCCTCCAGACCTGGGCTGAACACCGGGCCTTCACCCTCACCGAGGTCGTGCCCGGCGCCAAGCCGACGCCCGTTCACGTCGCCGTCTCGAGCGACGAGATGAACCTCTCACGGTTCGACCCACGCCTCGTCGACACGTCCTGGCGACGCACGTCGTACTCCGCGCTGTCGGCCGCCGGCGAGCGCGCCGACGAGCTGGCGGGCGTCGTCAGCGAGCCCGACGCCGTCGGCGCCCAGCTCGACCCGGACGTCGACCTCGCGCTGCCGCAGGCACCGTCGGCGCTCGATGTCCCGGGGGCTGACGCTCTCTCCCCCATGCACGACCAGCCGCTCGGCGCGACGTTCGGCTCGCTCGTGCACGGTGTGCTCGAGGAGGCCGACTTCCAGGCCGACGACCTCGACGCCGAGCTGCGCCGGCACATCGTCGAACAACAGCTGCGCTGGCCGGCGGACGTCGACGTCGACGCCCTCGTCGAAGCGCTGCGCGGGGTGCTCGCCACCCCGTTCGGGCCCCTGGCCGACGACGTGTGCCTGCGTCGGATCGCAACGAGCGACCGCATCGCCGAGATGGACTTCGAGATCCCCCTCGGTGGCGGTGACACCCCCCACGCCCGGGCGACCCTGCGTGCGTTCGCCGACGTCCTGCGCCGTCACCTGCCGGAAGACGACCCGCTGCGTCCCTACGCCGATCATCTCGAGGCCTCCCTGCTCGGCGAGGAGACGCTGCGCGGGTACCTGACCGGCTCGATCGACCTGACGTTCCGTCACAGCGGGCGCTATTTCGTCGTCGACTACAAGACGAACCGCCTGGGTGATCCGGATGCCCCGCTCACGTTGTCTGCTTACGGCCCCGAGGCCCTCGCCGCGGCGATGAATCACTCGTCGTATCCGCTGCAGGCGATTCTGTACGCCGTCGTCCTGCACCGCTACCTGCGCTGGCGCCTGCCCGGCTACGACCCCGAGACCCACCTCGGCGGCGTCATGTATCTCTACCTGCGTGGCATGGCGGGGGCTGACACGCCGCGAGGCGACGACGACACCCCCTTCGGCGTCTTCACGTGGCGCCCACCGGCAGCGCTCGTCGTCGCGCTGTCCGCCATCATCGACGGTCGCGAGCGAGGGAGTCAGCGATGACCGACCACCATGTCGAGACTGCGCCTGAATCGGCGGTTGTCGCGCCCGACGCGGGTCGCGCAGACGGACGCCACCCGCTCGACGTCCTCGCCGAGCACGAGTTCGTCAGCCGCGGCGACGAACTCGTGGCCCGTCGCATCGCCCGCGCCGTGGGTGAACCCGACGGGTGGCCGCTCGCGCTGCTTGCTCTCGCCGTACGCGCGGCTCGAGAAGGATCGAGCGCGCTCGACCTCACAGGCGTCGCCACGACGGGCGCCGAGGTCGCGCGTGACCAGGAGGACGAGGTCGACCTCGCGGTGACGACGCTCGCCGAGGTGATTGCCGTGCCCGGCCCTGCGGCCCTCGCCGATCTCGTGCGTGCCAGTGCCCTCGCGCACCAAGGCGTCGTGCACGTGCGCGGCGACGGCGCGGACGCCGCAGATCCGCCGCTGCTCATCATGGATCGTCACGACCGCGACGAGAACCTCATCGCCGACCTCATCGCACAGCGGCAATCACTGCTGGCTCCCCTCACCACGCAGTCGCAGGCCGATGCCGACGCGGCCATCGCCGGCATCGCGCTCGACGACGCGCAGCGCGGAGCGGTGCACTCGGTCCTGACGCGATCGCTGACCGTCCTCACCGGTGGCCCGGGCATGGGCAAGACCTACACGCTCGCTGCGATCATCCGCGCCGCCCACGCGGGGCTCGGAGCCGACCTACGCCTTGCGCTCGCGGCTCCCACCGGCAAGGCGGCGGCGCGCATGACGGAGTCGTTGCGCGAGAACGGCGTCGGCCCCGACGCGGCCCCCGACGCCATCACCCTGCATCGCTTGCTCGGGTGGGATCGCACGAACTCGCAGCGCTTCGTGCACGACGCGAGCAACCCCCTGCCCCACGACCTCGTCGTCGTCGACGAGGCGTCGATGCTGTCGCTCGCGATGACGGCGCGCCTGCTCGAAGCGCTCAAGCCGACGGCGCGCCTGCTCCTCGTCGGCGACCCCGATCAGCTCGCATCCGTCGAGGCCGGTTCGGTGCTGAGCGACCTCGTCTCCGGGCTCGACGACGCGCAGATCGTGCGCCTCACGACGCATCACCGGCTCAGCGAATCCCGCCGCGATCTCGCGCTGGCCTTCGCGGCGCCGACGCCGGACGAACAGGTCGGGGGCGTCGCCGCGGTGCTGCGCGGTGGGCGCGGCGACGTCGAACACCTCAGCGAGGACGACGTCGACCTGGCCGCGCTGCCGCACGTCGCGGAATCGGCGTGGCAGCTTCGTCAGGCGGCCGCCGCCGGGGATCGTGCCGCAGCACTGGACGCCCTGCGTCACCACCGTCTCCTGTGCGCGCACCGCACCGGACCGTACGGTGTCGCCCGCTGGAACCGCCTCGTCGAGGCCTCGCTCGCCGATCGGGGCGTCGACATCGTGGCGGGCCGCATGTACGTCGGCCGGCCCGTCATCGTGACGAAGAACGACCCGAGCCTCGGGCTGTTCAACGGTGACACGGGCGTCGTCATCGACGCGGGCGGGCACCTCGTCGTCCTCGTCGACCGCGGGCAGAAGGCGGGCGAGGAGACGAAGAAACGCACCGAGTTCTCACCGTGGCGCCTGGCCGACGTCGAGACGATGCACGCGATGACGGTGCACAAGGCGCAGGGCAGCCAGGCCGAGCACGTCACGGTCATCGTGCCGCCGGTCAGTTCGCGGCTGCTGACGCGCGAGATGCTCTACACCGCGCTGACCCGCGCGAGTGCGCACCTCACCGTCGTCGGCACGGACGACGCCATCGAGCACGCGGTGCGCACCCCGGTGCGCCGAGCGTCAGGGCTGGCGCGGCGCCTGCGTGAGACGAACATCCAGCGCGAGACGAAAACCGAGAATGGATAGATTTCTGATGCACTGACCGGTGTCACCTGCCCCGCCGGGATCACCCGGCCCGACGACCGATGGAGAAGCGTGGCTGACGAGCAGCGCCAAGGCACGATCTACGGCTTCCTCGCCTACCTGGCGTGGGGTCTGTTTCCGCTGTACTTCCATGCCCTCGAACCGGCGGGCGCGTGGGAGATCCTCAGCCATCGCATCCTGTGGACGCTGCTGCTGTGTCTCGTCCTGCTGGCGATCACCCGCAAACTGGGCTTCCTGGGCGGGTTGTTCAGGGACGCGCGCAGGCTCGGCGCCATCACGATCGCGGCGCTCCTCATCGCCGCGAACTGGACGATCTACGTCGTCGCCGTGACGAGCGGCCACGTCACCGAGGCCGCGCTCGGGTACTTCCTCAACCCTCTCGTGACGGTGATGCTCGGCGTCCTCGTGCTTGGTGAGAAGCTGCGGCGTCTGCAGTGGCTCGCCGTCGCGATCGGTGTCGTCGCGTGCGTCTACCTCGCGATCGACTACGGCAGCCCGCCGTGGATCTCCATCTCCCTCGCGCTGTCGTTCGCCGCATACGGCCTCATGAAGAAGCGCATCGGCGGCCACCTCAGCGCCCTCGAAGGGCTGACAGCGGAGACCGTCGTCCTCGCGCCGTTGGCCGCCGCGCTGCTGCTGTTCGTGCTGCCGTCGAAGGATCTGACGTGGAGCGGGCACGGCGTCTCGCACAGCGTTCTGCTCGCCTTTAGCGGCGTCGCGACGGCCATCCCGCTGCTGCTGTTCGCCGCCGCTGCCCGTCGCATCCCGCTGACGACGATCGGGCTGCTGCAGTTCATGACGCCGATCATGCAGTTGCTGTGCGGCGTGCTCGTACTCGGCGAGCACATCAGTGCCGGACGCTGGGTCGGCTTCGGCCTCGTGTGGCTCGCCCTCGTCGCCCTGACGCTCGACTCGCTGCAGCACGCCACCCGCAGCCGCCGCGCCCGACGCGTCGCAGCCGCCGCCTGAACACGCAGCCACTCGGATCATGGCGCCGACGCGCGCCGGGTCAGCGAGGTCATGCCACGTCAACCGCACGACGATGAAGCCAAGACGCTCAAGACGCAGGTGACGCAGCTTCTCGGCCTGCAGGGCGCGCGGGCTGTCGCACTTGCCGAGCCCGTCGAACTCGATGAGGACACGAGTACTGCAACCCGGAAATCAGCCCGGGCGAAGACGCCGCCCGTCTCGTCGCGAATCGGGTGTTGCGGCTCCAAGGCGATCCCGTAGGTGTGGCACAACCAGCGCAGCCGGCTCTCCCCCGGCGACTCGACCCGGGCGTCCGCGAGATCGACGACGACGCGCGCCATGCTCACCCCCCTTGCGACGGTCATAGAGGGCAAGCACGTCTGGCAGTGCCGTGAGCGTGGCGGCAACACGGCGTCGCGCCAATTCGCGGCGCCACACCGCCGGATTCTCGGACGTCGGCGGCGTCACGATGTGATAGCTGCCGTTGCCGAGCGATTCGAGCCAACCGTCACGGACCCAGCGTCGGACGTGGTCATGCGTCAGCCCATGGGTGGCGAGTTCACTCACGTGCAGATGATGGGGTCCGTGCTGCATTCGCTGCCGCAGCAGCTCGGGTGGCGGATTCACTCTCACACTGTCGCCCATCGAGGGCACGGCGTGCTGGGCGAACGACGTCGCCCTGTGGACAACCAACCACGATCGAGCGAATCGGTGGGATCAAGCACTGCAGCGCTCGATCCCACCGATTTCGCTCGTGTTCGGCCCGGCTCGGCCCCGTGCGCCCAGCCGTCAGGCCCCGAGCACCTGTTCCAGATACGGGTTGGCGAACACCCGCTGCGGGTCGAGACGATCGCGCAGGGCGACGAAGTCGTCGAAACGCGGGTAGACCGAGCGCAGGTAGTCGGCGTCGTAGTCGTGCATCTTGCCCCAGTGAGGGCGCGCGCCGAGTTCGCGGGCGACGTCCCAGAAGTGCGCGAAGTAGGCGCGGTGGTCGGCCTTCACGTATTGGTGGATGGCGATGTAGCAGCTGTCACGCTCGTTGGCCGTCGACATCCAGCGATCGTCACCGGCAGCCCAGCGCACCTCGACGGGGAACGCGACGGGTTCGGCGGTGCGCTCCACCCACCGCTGCATCTCCCGCAGGATCGGCTCTGCGGCCTCGAGCGGCACGGCCATCTCCGATTCGCGGAACCGAACCGTTCGCGGTGAGGCGTACACGGCGTGCGAGCGATCCGAGAACTCGCGCGCGGACAGCGTCGAGGCGGAGATGTCGTTGAGGCGCGGCACGAGCGACGGCCGTCGCACCGCGAGCTCGTTGAGCCACCCGAAGACGGTGTTCGACAGGAACTGATCCTCGAGTCGTCCCTTCCAGCGCGGCAGCGGATTCACCGCCGCGTCACCGCCCCTGCGGACGTTGCGTTTCGTCATCACCTTGTCGGTGTGCGGAAACCAGTAGAACTCGTAGTGGTCGATCTCGGCGAGCGTCGCGTCGAGGCCGGCGAACTCCGCCGTCATCGTCGACGGGCCCTCCGTCGCGGCCAGCGTGAACGCCGGCACGCACTGCATCTCGACCTCGGTGATCACCCCGAGCGCCCCGAGCGTGACGGCGAGGGCCGGCACGAGGTCGGCGTTCTCCCCGCCGTCGCTCCAGCGCAGAACCTCGCCGGTGCCCGTCACCATCTCGCCGCCGACGACGGCGCCGCCGAACCCGGTCCAGCCGAGCCCTGTGCCGTGCGTCGACGTTGAGACCGCCCCCGCGATCGTCTGACGGTCGATGTCGCCCATGTTGGGCAGCGGGAGCCCGTGTTCGGCGAGCCGCTCGACGAGGTCGTACAGGTGCGTCCCCGCCTTGATGCGCACTCGGTTCGTCGCCTCGTCGACGACGATGCCGCTCAGCGCATCGAGACGCACCTGGACGTCGACGGGCTCGGCGATCGCCGTGAACGAGTGCCCTGCACCGACCGGTTTGACACGCCCGCCCGACGCCGCGGCGCGCCGCACGAGCGCAACCACCTCGTCGCGTGATCGCGGCGTGACGACCTCGCGCGGCGTCGCCGTCACGTTGCCGGCCCAGTTGCTCCACTCAGCCAAAGTTCTGCCCTTCTCCCCGATAGGTCGCGCCCTCGTCGACGAGGGCGCCGTTCTCGACGACGAGGATCGAGTCGAACCGCTCGCACATCTCCCCCGCCTTGGAGTGGCGGAACCACACGTGGTCGCCGATGCTCAACCCGCGCGCGGACGCTCCGTGCAGCGGCGACTGCACCTCCCCCGCGCCCAGCTGGCCGTAGTACTTGAGCCCGCGCGGATGCACGGGCACCGGCACCCGCGAGCGTGACGGCGGCCCGGAGCCGATGTAGCCGCCCGAATACGTGACGGCGGTCTGCGGGTCGGGTTTGCGCACGACGGGTGAGACGAACCAGCAGGCCGGTTCGGTGCGCAGCGCGCGGTAGCCGTCGAACAGACGCGGCGCGAACAGACCGGAGCCGACGGCGATGTCGCCGAGCACGCCGTCACGCCCGCTGATGTGCGCCGATCCCGTGCCGCCTCCGTTGATGATCTCGAGGTCGGAGTACGCCCGCAGGGCGTCGACGACGGCCCGTCGGCGGCCCTCGATCTCGCGCATCGACGCCCACTTCATGAGGCGGTGACCGGGCGTCGAATCGGGCACGCCCGCGATCTGTGCCTCGTAGAACATGCAGCCGACGAGTTCGACGCCCGGCGTCCGCTCGATGCACTGCGCGAGGCTGACGGCGTCCTCGGGCGTACGCACGTCGGACCGGTGCGCGCCGGCGGTGAACGGACCGACCTTGAACGTCATGTCGACGTCGATGGCCACGCGCAGCACGACCCCCGCCTGCGTGGCGCCGCGCGCGATCATCGCGACGTGCTCGGGCGAGTCGACCATGAGCGTGACGGTGGCGCGTGCGTCCTCGTCGTCGGCGATGGCGCGCATCGCGACGACGTCGGCGCTCGGGTAGGCGACGAGCACATCACGTAGCCCGTGAGACACGAGCCACCGCGCCTCGGCGACCGAATAGGCGAGCAGACCGCTGCAGCCGTCGTGGCGCAGCGCCTCCTCGATGAGCGAGCGCACGCGGATCGACTTCGTCGCGATGCGCAGCGGCACGGGGGCCGCGACGTCGCGTAGCGCCGTCAGGTTGCGCGTGAACGCTGCGCGGTCGAGGACGGCCGTCGGCGCCCCGATCGGCCCCAACGGCGTGTCGAAGACGCTCACGCGGACACTCGGTCGGCGAACAGGCCGGCGAAGGCGTCGAGGACGGCGAGCGCCTTGTCGTCATCACCGTCGGCGAGCCAGGCGAGGGCGACGCCGTCCGTCATGGCGATGACCATGCGCTGGACGACCTCGGTCGGGATGCCGAGGTCGTTCGACCAGCGTGTCTGGAAGGTCTCGACGAAGTCGTGGACGATCGCGTAGTTCGTGGCGAAGATGCGGCGCGCGAGTTCGGGGCCCGAGTCTTCCTGACGCACGAGGTAGGCGACGAGTTCGTAGACGAGTCGCTGCCGGTCCGCCTGCGCACCACTGATCGACCAGTAGTAGCGGAACGCGGCGCGGATGGCGTCGACGGGCGAGACGTCGTCCGGCAACGGCAGTGACGCCGCCTCGATGTCGCGAGTCGCGATCGACTCGACCATGGCTTCGAGCAGCGCCTTCTTGCTGTCGAAGCAGTAGTGGACGGTGCCGAGCGAGACGCCCGCCTCCGTCGCGATACGGCGGACGGTCGTGTTGTCCAGGCCGTCCCGCAGGGCGATCGCGACGGCCGCCTGGATGAGTTGCGCGCGTCGCGTTTCGATGTCTAGCCGAGGCATAACTGCGACTCTAACGCCCCCTCAACTGGACATGTGTCTGGCACCACATTCGACACCCAGATGGTCACCTGCTGAACACCCGGCGTTCACGCCTCGGGACGGAACGCGGTGTCAGCACGTGGTCTCAACGTCCCCGCACCGGCGTCCGTCACGCCGAACGCGTCGCGACGCTCAGCGGAACCTCCTTGAGCGCGTCCTGCACCTCGCCCTCGCCGAGTTCGTCGATGAGAGCGGCGGCTTCGCGCGCTGTCGTCAGCGTGTGCGCGCGGGCCTGCTCCATGGCGGGGTGCGCGCGCAGCAGCTCGAGGGCCTCGGCGTGCTCGGCGTCGTCCGTCAGTGGCCTCGCGAGCAGTGCCTTCAGGCGCGCGTCGGCGGGGTCGCTCGAGGCGTTGACATAGAACGTCGGCAGCGTCGCGACGCCCTCACGCAGGTCGGTGCCCGGGGTCTTGCCCGAAGTCTCGGCCTCGCTCGCGATGTCGAGGATGTCGTCGCTCAGCTGGAAGACGAGCCCGACGAGCTCGCCGTAGCGGCCCAGCACCTCGACGGTGCGCTCGTCGCAGCCGGAGAACATCGCCCCGTACTGCGCGGCGGCGGCGATGAGGACGCCCGTCTTGTCGGCGAGCACCTTGAGGTAGTACTCCATCGGGTCGGCGCCGTCGGGTGCCTGACGCTCGTCCTCGATCTGGCCGGCGCACAGGCGCACGAACGTCCGGGCCTGCAGGATGACGGCCTCCGGGCCGAGGTGGGCGATGAGTTCGGATGCCTTGCCGAAGAGCAGGTCGCCGATGAGGATGGCCGTCGAGTTGCCGTACACCGCGTTGGCGCTCGGCACACCGCGGCGGATGTCGGCCTCGTCCATGACGTCGTCGTGGTACAGCGAGGCGAGGTGCGTCAGCTCGACGCCGGCCGCCGCGTCGACGACCTCGTCGCTGATGCCGGTGCCGAGCATCGAGGTGAGCAACGTCAGCATCGGGCGGAAACGCTTGCCGCCGGCGTCCACGAGGTGGTGGCTGGCCTCACGCACGAGCGGGCTGTCGTGGTCGACGACGACGTCGAGGCGTGCGTTGACGCGCTCCAACCCGTCGACGAGGCGGTCGCTCAGCTCCGCCGAGGCGTCCGGGACGATCGCGGACGCGACCGACTGGGCGCTCGAGGTGCGCGCGGATTCAGCACTCATGGTTCAACTCTTCCTGGGCCGTTCACGCGTTGGGCGCGAGGCGGGTCAGCACGGTGTACAGGCGATCGGTGGCGCTCTTACCGCCCGGGTCGGCGAGGTTCGCCATCACCTTGACGATGATCTTCATCAGGTCCTCGCGCGGCAAACCGTACGTGACGGCGAGCTTCATGATCTGCGGATTACCGATCATCGTGGCGAAGTGGCGACCGAGCGTGAAGTAGCCGCCGAGGGCCTGCTTCATGACGTCGGGGTAGGTGGCGAGGATGCGTTCCCGGGCGACGTCGCCGCCGTTCTTCGCGGCGCCGAACGCGTCCGCGACGACGCTCGAACCGAGGCGCGCGGCCTCCATCGCGTACGCGATGCCCTCACCGTTGAACGGATTGACCATGCCGCCGGAGTCGCCGACGAGCATGAGGCCGTCGGCGTAGTGCGGGGTGCGGTTGAAGCCCATCGGCAGCGCCGCTCCGCGGATGTCGCCGACCATCGTCGCGTCGCCGAACGTCCACTCGGGCGGCATCGTCGCGACCCAGCGGCGCATGACCTCGCGGTAGTCGGTCTTGCCGAACGCCTTCGAGGTGTTGAGGATGCCGAGGCCGACGTTGCTCGTGCCGTCCCCGACGCCGAAGATCCACCCGTAGCCGGGCAGCAGGATCTTCTCGCCGCGCTCGTTCATCGACGGCAGTTCGAGCCAGCTCTCGAGGTAGTCGTCGTGCGTGCGCGGGCTCGTGTAATAGGCACGGACGGCGACGCCCATCGGCCGGTCCTCGCGCTTCTCGCGGCCGACCGCGAGCGCCAGGCGGCTCGAGTTGCCGTCGCAGGCGACGACGAGCGGGGCACGGTACGTCGCCTTCTCGCCGGTGGCACGCCCGTCCCCGCCGAGCAGCTTCGCCTCGACGCCGGCAACGCGGCCGTTCTCGACGATGGGCGCCGTGACGTTGACGCCCTGCAGCAACCGCGCGCCCTGGGCGACGGCGTGCTGGGCGAGGATGTCGTCGAAGTCCTGGCGCGTGCGCACGAGACCGTAGGCGGGGAAGGCTCCCTCGTCGGGCCAGTCGACCTGCAGACGCATGCCACGCCCGACGAGGCGCAGCCCCTTGTTGCGGATCCACCCCTCGCTCTCGGGCGTTGGGATGCCGAGCGCGTCGATCTCCTTGACGGCGCGCGGCGTCAACCCGTCACCACACACCTTCTCGCGCGGGAAACGGGTCTTCTCGAGCAGCAGGACGTCGAGGCCGGCCTGCGCGAGGTACGCGGCCATCGTCGAACCACCCGGGCCGGCACCGACGACGATGACGTCGGCGCTCTCGGTGGCTGCCTGGGGGCTGGTGCTGACGGCGTCGCTCACGCCGCGCCGCCCTTCTTCTTCGCCTGCTGGTTCTTCGACTGCTGGTTCTTCGGCGCATTCTTCGCCGCGGGCTTGACCGCGCGGTGCAGCGCGACGATGCCGCCGGTGAGGTTGCGCCACTCGACGTCGGCCCAGCCTGCCGTCTTGATCTGCTCGGCGAGCTCACGCTGCGCGGGCCAGCTCTGGATCGACTCGGCGAGGTAGACGTAGCTCTCCGGGTTCGAGCTGACGGCGCGCGCGACGGGCGGCAGCGCCTGCATGAGGTACTCGGTGTAGACGCGGCGGAACGGCCCGTTCGTCGGGTGGCTGAACTCGCAGATCAGCAGGCGCCCGCCGGGCTTCGTCACGCGCGCGAACTCGGCGAGCGCGCCCGTGACGTCGACGACGTTGCGCAGGCCGAAGCTCATCGTGACGGCGTCGAACGAGGCATCGGCGAACGGCAGCTTCGTCGCGTCGGCGGCGGTGAATCCGAGGTCGGCGCGGCGCTTCTTGCCCTCGCGCAGCATGCCGAGGCTGAAGTCGGCGGGCACGACGTGGGCGCCCGCGGCGTCGAAGGGCTCCGACGAGGTTCCCGTGCCTGCGGCGATGTCGAGCACGATCTCGCCCGGCTTGGGGTCGAGCGCCGTCAGCACCTGCTTGCGCCAGCGACGGTCCTGGCCGAGGGAGAGCAGGTCGTTCATGATGTCGTAGCGCGCCGCGACGTCGTCGAACATGCGCGCGACATCGCTGGGTCGCTTGTCCAGGCCAGCACGATTCATGGGGCCATTCTCGCATTCGCGCGCGCGTGCCCTCGCGGCCACCTGAATGAGCAGGCGCGCGGGGCGTCATCACGCGTCGCTGACGGCGGCGCCTCGCGCCACCGAGCCGTCTGCGGCACGGGGTTAGGCTGGTGTCTCGTGAGCCTTTCCCCATCGCCCGCCGACGCCGCGCGCACGCCGCACCTGCGGGTGCGCACCCAGGAGCTCGCCGACCCGGGCGATCTCGTCTCGCTCGTTCCGGCGGGCCGCCCGGCCGAGGACGTCATGTCGTGGGTGCGCCGCGGTGAGGGTCTCGTCGCGTGGGGGCGCGCCGCGTCGATCGCGACGAGCGGTGACGAGCGATTCGCCGACGCCGAGTCGTGGTGGGATGCGCTCGTCGCGGCAGCCGACGTCGAGGACGAGGTCGCCCTGCCCGGCAGTGGACTCGTCGCGTTCGGCTCGTTCAGTTTCCGCAACTCCTCCGACGAGGGTTCGGCGCTCGTCGTGCCCGAGATGGTCGTCGGGCGCCGCGGCGGGCGAGCGTGGCTCACGACGATCAACCGCACGAGCGACCGCCTGCCCGACGTCACGCCGGCGCTGGCACCGACGGGCGTCGAGGCCCGTGACGGCGCGCTGACGCCCGCGCAGTGGCGCAGCGCCGTGAGCGACGCCATCGAGATGATCCGCACGGGGCGCATCGAGAAGGTCGTGCTCGCGCGTGACGAGATCCACGTCGCGGACGCCGACATCGACCCACGCTGGCTGCTGACGCGTCTGGCGGCGCGTTACCGCGACACGTGGGCGTTCGCCGTCGACGGTCTCGTCGGCGCGACGCCGGAGCTGCTCGTACGCTCGGAGAAGGGGCTCGTCACCTCACGCGTCCTCGCCGGGACGATCCGTCGCGCCGGGGCCGGCGCCTCCAGCGAGGAGCAGGATCTGGCGCTCGCCGCGAGCCTCGCGCGCAGTTCGAAGGACCTCGAGGAGCACGAGTACGCCGTCCGCTCCGTCGAGGCGGCGCTGCGGCCGCACTGCTCGTCGATGAACGTGCCCGACGCGCCGTTCGTGCTCAATCTGCCGAACGTGCTGCACCTCGCCACGGACGTCTCCGGCGCGCTCGCCGGGGGTGCGTCGTCGCTGACGCTCGCGGCGTCGCTGCACCCGTCGGCTGCGGTGTGCGGGACGCCGACGAACGAGGCAGCGCTCGTCATCGACGAGCTCGAACACATGGACCGCGGACGCTACGCCGGGCCCGTCGGCTGGATCGACGCCGCCGGCGACGGCGAGTGGGGCATCGCGCTGCGCAGCGGCCAGATCGACATCGAGAACCCCTGCCGCATCAGGCTGTTCGCCGGGTGCGGCATCGTCGCCGGGTCCGATCCGGTGAGCGAGGTCGCCGAATCCGTCGCCAAGCTCTCACCCATGCGCGAGGCGTTGCGCGACGACTGACGCGCGAGGAGGGCAGGTTTGGCGACGTCGCTCCGGTTCTTGTGCGCGTTCGGAGCTGCGATCCCGCCATGCCGACTTTCAGCCCTCACGGTGCGAGATGAGGGCCACAACCCTGCCATGCGGTACTTCAGCTCCGCGCGGGACGGCTGGTTCCACGCTCGGCGGCCGGGCGGTAGCGTCGATCAGATGAAGCGTCTTCTCGTCATCAGCCACGCACCGACCCTGGCCACGGTGTCCCTGCGCGATGCAGTGATCGCGGGGGCGAGCGACCCGGAGTTCTTCGACGGACTCGTCGAGGTCGTCCCGATCGAAGCGCTGGAGGCGACCGACCCGCGGGCCTACCTCGACGCCGATGCGTACTTGTTCGGCACACCGGTCAACTTCGGCTACCTCTCCGGCGCACTCAAGCACAGTTTCGACTCGACGTACGACGCGCTGCAGGGGCACGTCCGCAGGCGCCCGTTCAGCTACTGGGTGCACGGACGCAGCGACGCGACGGGCGCGCGCCGCGCTCTCGACGCCATCACGACGGGCCTCGAACTGCGCCTCGTCGCCGAGCCCTTCGAACGTCTCGGCGACGTGGGTGATGACGACCTCGCCGCTGCCCGCGAGTTCGGAGCCACCGTCGCGGCACACCTGTTGGACTGAGCATCCACCTCGCCGTCTCCGCTGGGCTGGTGAGCTCACACGCGTGACCATGCCGGCGCGGCGCCGGGCCACTCGATCGTGACGCGCGACAACCGGCCACCCGACATCAGGCAGCCCCGATCGCCCCGGAAGTACCCTCGGTGGGCGGTGCAACACATAGGGTGAGGTCGCGCTCATCGTGTGGTGAAGCGGAGCGGTCACACCGATGTCAGCGTTCCGCCCCCGGCAGGGGGAACCGAACCCCGCGCTCACCTGGACGGCCATTGCCGTCGCGTTGCGTACCGCCCTGGCCCTCGTCGCGGCCTTCGGCGGGCCGAAGGACGTGCGCCGCACCGATGGAGGCAACGTCGCCTTCGCGATCGGGGCCTGCGGCGCGTCCGAACCGAAGGCCTTCCCGAGCGGTGTCATCGCCAACACGGATCGGCACACGGCCCGAATCATCGCCATCACGCCGAGCGCTGGATCGTCGCGTGTCGACGTGCGCGATTTCGCCGTCATCGACGCGGGGCCTGCCGAAGGCAGCCTCGATCCCGAGACGCCCATGAGCGTCGGGTTTGCGTCACTTCCCGCCGTCGCGCACCGACAAGAAATCTTGCCCGGGCATCAGGCGGTCATCGAGGTTCGCGTGACCTCGAATGGTCGCCCGTCCCACCTGACCGGCTACGACATCGAAGTGGCGAACGGCCCCGCCACGCACGTGGTGCATGACGAGGCTGACGTGACCTTCACCGGGGCCTGCTCGGCCCCCGCGTGAGGCGTGATTCAGACGACGCGGTTCAGACGGCGTGGTCCGTCGGCGTTCCCGGGTCGTTGCTGACGATGGTGCGCGTGGGGTCACCTTCGTCGATCGAACCAGCCTTGTCGGTCGCGTTCTGAGCCGTCTCTCCGGTCCTGTCGGACGCGCCGCTCAGGCGCGCCTTGAGCTGCTCTATGAAGTCGGACAGTGCCATGCTCGTCATCTCCTCATGTCGTCGTCTCGCGCATCATGCCCGGGCGCCCGCAACCTCGCGGGCGGCCGGGCAGCGCGATCAGTTCTCCTGCAGTTTGTCACCGTCGAGGCCGGAGTGCGGGACGTTGTCCTCGTCCACCGTGTCGGCCTCGCCGCCGGCGTCGGCGGTGTCGATGTTGGAGGCGTCCTGCTCGCTCAGACGCTCACCGTCGTTGTCGCCGTCCTCCGGCATCTCGAACACTGCGTCGGTCGCAACCGTCATGTCGTCTCTCCTTCATCGTGTAGCGCGCCACCATGTGGGCTGCGGCGCCCGGGCGGGCGTCGCCTCCTGCCACTCTTGCCGAGATGACGCGGGCGCGCACCATACCTGAGGGTGGGGCGCGTCAACGACGTTCGTAGCGCGCGTCCATCTCACCGGCGTCGGCGACGGCGTCGATGGCGGCCGCGAAAAGGTCGTGGCGGGCCTGACGCTCGAGGTGACGCTCGATGCGCACCTCGATGACGTTCAGCCCGGGCGCCGGGTCGCTGACGCGCTCGATGAGTTCGTCACGCGACCCGACGAGCGAATACCCGACACCGCGGGCCTCGCACACGAGCGCGAGGTCGGCGTTCGTCGGCGTGCCGAAGACGCGCTCGAAGTGCTCGACGAGTTCGCTGCGCCCCTGCTCGAGCGTGCCGAAGATGCCGCCGCCGTCGTCGTTGATGACGACGATCGTCAGGTCAGGGCGCGGCTCGCCGGGGCCGATGAGCAGGCCGTTGCTGTCGTGCAGGAACGTCAGGTCGCCCATGAGTGCAAAACTCGGGCCGTCGTGCGACAGCGCGATGCCGACGGCGGTCGAGACCACCCCGTCGATGCCCGACAACCCGCGGTTCGCGACGGAGCAGACCCGACGCGCGATGCGCTGCGGGTTGCGACCGAGATCGAGGTCACGCGCCGTGTTCGACGACCCGATGAGCAGCGCCGACCCGGCCGGCACGTGCTGCACGAGCGTCGACGTCGCGGCCAGGCCAGACGGCCACGACCGCGCGACGAGCGGCCCGATGCGCTGCGCGAGACGCTGCCCTGCGATGCGCCAACTGCTCGACCACCGACGGTCCGCGCACGCCGCGACGAGTTCGTGCGAGCGCGCGATGGCGGCCCACTCGTGCACGCGCTGCACGACGTGCGACGGGTCGGCCCACGACGTCGAGGCCGTGATGACCTCGACGGTCACCTCGGGGTGACGCAGCAGCTTCGCGACGTCGCGCGAGAGCGTCATGCGTCCGGCGACGAGAACACGCTCGGGCAGGTGCTCGTCGAGCCAGTCATGGGCGGCGAGGATGAGCGAACCGTGCGGCATGGCGCGCCCGCGGTGGTAATCGCCGAACGGCTCGGCGATGACGGGCCAGCCCGCCGCGTCGGCGAGTTCGGCGACCTCGGCGGCCAGCTTCGGATCGGGCAGATCACCGAGCAGGACGAGCGTACGCGGCACCGGTGCGATGCCCGGGCCGGGCGCGACGGTGACCGTCGATGCCGGAGCACGCAACTGCATCCAGGGGCGCCCGCGATCCCGCCCCTCGAGGCTTTCGGGCCACACGGGTGCCGTCGCTGAGGGGGCGTCATCAGCCCGGGCGTCCTCATCGGACGTCGCGCTCGTATCCCTCGCCACGATCGCCGCCGCGCCCGCAACGGCTCCGGCCATCGCGAGGTCGGCGACGTCGGGCGTCAGCGGCTCGCGGAACGGCAGGTTGAGGTGGACCGGCCCGACGTCGCCCGTCGGGACGCCCGTCGCGTGGGCGAACGCGCGACCGACGACCGAGCGCCACACCGTGTTCTGCCCAGCGCGCTCGCTCGGCGTCGCGAACTCGTGGAACCACCGCGTCGCGGAGCCGAAGATCTTGACTTGGTCGGTCGTCTGGTTGGCGCCCGTGTCGCGCAGTTCGGCGGGGCGGTCGGCGCTCATGATGATGAGCGGAACCTGCGCGTGATGTGCTTCGAGGACGGCAGGGTGAAGGTTTGCGACGGCCGTGCCGCTCGTCGTGATGACGGGCACCGGGTTGCGCGAGATCTTCGCGAGACCGAGGGCGAGGAACCCAGCCGAACGTTCGTCGACGCGCACGTGCAGACGCAGCCGTCCAGCCTTGTCGGCCGCGGCCACCGCGTACGCGAGCGGCGCCGAACGCGAACCAGGCGAGAGCACCACGTCCTTGACGCCGAGCCGCACGAGTTCGTCGATGATCACGCTTGCCATGGCAGTCGAAGGATTCACGCTCACCATCTTGGCGCATGGCGCCGACAACCCCAACGACGCGCCCGTTCCCTACGCTGTGGGCGTGACGAACGACGAGCAGCCCACCCTTCCCAGCGGCACGCAGTGGCACATCCGGGCGTCCGGGTACGAGGCGACGATCGTCGAGGTCGGTGGCGGGTTGCGGGCGCTGCGCCACGACGGCGAGGACATCGTCCATGGATACGCCGAGGACACCATGGCCGACGCGGCCCGCGGGCACGTCCTCGCGCCGTGGCCGAACCGCATCGCCGGCGGGCGCTACGCGTTCGACGGCGACACGTACCTGCTGCCGCTGACCGAACCGGAGCACGCCAACGCCGCCCACGGGCTGGTGCGCTGGCAACCGTGGCAGCTCGTGGAGCACGCGACGCATCGCGTCACCGTCGGCGTCACGCTGCACCCGCAGCCGGGATGGGCGTGGACGGTGCGATTCGAGTTGACGTACGTGCTCGGCCCCGACGGCCTGACGATCACGCCGCGCGCCACGAACCTCTCCGACACGCCATGCCCGTTCGGGTTCGGCATGCACCCCTATCTGACGGCAGGTGAGAGCTCACTCGACGACGTGACGCTGACCGCCCCTTTAGACGAAGCCCTTACCGTCGACGAGCGGCTCATCCCGGTGGGGCGTGAACCAGCCTCGATCGACTTCACCGAAAGCGCATCATTGCGCGGCGTCACCCTTGACACGTGCTTCACCGATATCGGAGCCCGCCCGGGCAGCGGAATGCCCTCGCGGCCTGCTGACGCGGCGCCACGGGCTGACGGAGCCGCGGCGTCGAGCAACGACGCCGCACGCTGGGAGGTCAGCGTCAGCACGTCGTCGCGGGTGACGACGTTGTGGGCCGATGCGCGCGAGTTCGGCTACGTGCAGCTGTTCACAGGCGACGGGTTGCCGGAGCCGAAGAACCGACGCTCGGGCTTGGCCGTGGAGCCGATGACGTGCCCCGCCAACGCGTTCAACACGGGCGAGGGCCTCATGGTGCTGCACCCCCGCCGAACATGGACAGCCTCCTTCGGCATCTCCTCACGCCACTGACCCTCACGACCCCGACCCTCACAACGCTGGCCCCACCCGTCCCCAACCGCGATCCACATCGGCGATTCCTGTCCACCTTCGCGATCCACGTCCACATCCGCGATTCCTGTCCGCATGTGCGAATTTCGTTCATATTCAGCAGGCCGTCATACCGCGCACTCGAGCCCCCGCCCACCCAGCCGACGTCCATGGTGCGCTCTGCCGTCTCGCCACAGACGTCTTCACCGGACGTCGAGGTGCCCCCGGCCGCGCCGCCGACTACCGTGGTGCGGGTGCCCAGAGCCGCGCGCAGTTTTGCCGATGACCTGAGGGCCCGCAGCGACGACGAGCTCGCGGCCCTCCTGCTCGCGCGCCCCGACCTCACGCGACCGGCGCCGGCGGACATCACTTCCCTCGCGGCTCGCGCCGCGACGCGCGCCAGCGTCCAGCGTGCGCTCGAACATCTCGACGGCGGCGCGCTGCGCCTCGTCGAAGCCCTCCTCGTCGTCGGTGCTGACGGCGCCGCGGCCCCGCTCGGCGCGTCGAAGAAGGCCGTCGAACAGGGGATCCGGGAGCTCTGGGCGAAGGCGCTCGTCTGGCGCGCTTCCGACGGCTGGCGAACGGCTCGCGCGGTCGGTGAGATCCTCACGCACCCAGCAGGATTGGGACGTTCGGCCGCCGAGCTGGTGACACATCCGAGCACCCTCGCGCTCTCGCCCACGACCACCCCCGACGAGGTCGCCGACGCCGAAGCACGTCTCACCGATCGCGCGCGCGCCGTCATCGAGCAACTGCGCTGGGGCAGCGCCCGCGCCTCGTTCACGACGCCCGCCCTGCGCGCCGTCCGTGACGAACTCGTCCGCGCCGGGCTCATGGTCGCCCTCGACGGTGACGACGCCGTCATCCCGCGCGAGGTGGGCCTCGCCCTGCGCGGCGGCCGGCTGTCGCGCGAACCGTGGGCGCCGCCACAACCCGAGCCACGTCACGTCGACCAGGCCGACGCCGACACGGCTGCCGCCGGGGAGGTGCTCGATCTGCTGTGGCGACTCGACGACGTCGCCGCCGCCTGGGATGAGGAGGCGCCGCGTGTCCTGCGCACCGGTGGTCTGTCCGTCCGCGATCACCGTCGTCTCGCCGCGAGGCTCGATGCGTCGAGCGAACTGACCGCCTTCGTCCTCGAGATCGGCCACGCCGCAGGCCTGTTCGCCTCCGACGGAGAGATCGACGCGACGTGGCGACCGACCGATCTGTACGACGAATGGACGACCTGGAGCCCGGCGCGACGCTGGACGGCCCTCGCTCTGGCGTGGCGTGACACCGTCCGCGCCCCCGGCCTCGCGGGTCAGAGCGTCGACGGGACGCTCGTCAACGTCCTCGGCAAGGACGCCGCGTGGCCGCTCATGCGGGCCCGCCGCCGGGACGTGCTCGACGTCCTCGCCGCCCTCCCGGCGGGCAGCGCCCCCACGATCGACGGCGTCGAAGCGCTGCTGCGTTGGCGCCGACCGCTCCGCCTGCCTGCCGGGGCGCCCACCCACGCTGATGTCGTCCTGCGCGAAGCGGCATGGCTCGGCGTCCTCGGCCGGGGCGCGCTCACCAGCGCCGGGCGTGCGCTGCTCGCGGCCGACCCGTCGTCCGCCGCGGATGTCGAGGCCGTGACGACCGCCATGTCGACCGCGCTCCCGGAGCCGGTCGATCAGGTCATGCTCCAGGGCGACCTCACCGCCGTCGCGCCCGGCCCGCTGGCGGAAGAGGCCGCCACGTTCATGCGTCGCGCCGCCGACGTCGAATCCCGCGGTGGTGCAACGGTTTTCCGCTTCAGCGACGCGAGTCTGCGTCGCCTGCTCGACCACGGGGTCTCCTCGGCGGAGGCGCTCGAGTTGCTGCGTCGCCACAGCATGACGCCGATCCCGCAGGCTCTCGAATACCTGCTCGGCGACGTCGCGCGCCGCCACGGCCACGTGCGCGTCGGCTCGGTCAGTTCGTACGTGCGCAGCGATGACGAGGCCGCCCTCGACGCGCTCGTCGCCGACACGGGTCTCGCGTCGCTGCAGCTGCGCCGCATCGCACCCACCGTCTGCGTCTCCCCGATGCCTGCGGCGACGCTGCTCGACGTCCTGCGCGAGCATCGTCACGCGCCTGTCGCCGAGACCTCCGATGGCGGGGTCGTCGTGCGCGCCGCCACCGTCGAGCGCGCCCCGACGCCGTCGCGCCGCACCACCCCCGTCCAGGTGCACACGCTCGACGCCGGTGAGGCCGAGCAGCTGGCCGGCCGTCTACGGGCCGCCGAGAAGGACGCCGTCCGTCCGAGCGAGCACGACGCGCACACGCGCATTCCGTCCTGTGATCCGACGGTGACGTTGGCGCTGCTGCAGGACGCGGCCGCCGAGAGCGTTCCCGTGTGGATCGGCTACGTGGAGGCCGGCGGCGACATCAAGCGCGGCTTGTTCCGCCCCGCGAGCGTGACAGGCGGGCGCGTCACGGGCCAGCTGGGCGACGCCTCGCCAGTGACGCGGACGTTCTCGATCCACCGCATCACGGGCGTGGCGTCGGCGTGACGTCCGCGACGCCCCTCGAGACCTGCCTCGTCCTTGTCACCCGTACGAGCGACGGGGCGGACGAGGTGCTGCTCGGGCGAAAGCTGCGCGGCTTCGGTCGTAGCCGCGTCGTCGCCCCCGGCGGAAAGATCGACGCCGGTGAGAGCGCGCAGGAGGCGGCCGCCCGCGAGCTCGAGGAGGAGACGGGTCTGCGCGCGCAGACGCTCGCGCCAGCCGGCGTCCTCGACTTTCGCTTTTCCCACGACGACCTGACCCAAGACATGCGGGCGCATGTCTTCATTGCGTCCGATGCCCTCGGCGCGGTGCAGGATTCAGACGAGATCGCCGGCCGGTGGGTGCGTCAGGACGAGATTCCGTACGTCGAGATGTGGCCGGATGCGCGCCACTGGATGCCCCGCGCGCTCGCGGGCACCCTGCAGCACGCCCTGTTCGTCTACGGCGCGGACGGCGTCACGCTCGAGCGCTTCGAGCTCTGACGGCGGGCGCCCAGCCGCGTCAGCGCGCGCGGGCCGAGCACGATGACGACCACGCCAACGAGCAGGAGCGCGCCGCCGACGAACGCGGCAGCGTTGGGGCGTTCGCCGAGGAAGACCCAGCCGGCGAGGAAGCCGACGACGGGGACGAGCAGCGTGAACGGGGCGACGTTCGATGCCGGATAGATGCCCATGAGCCCGTTCCAGATCGTGTAGCCAACGAGGCTCGCAAGGATGACGGTGTACGCCGTCGACGCGATCGCCGCGCCGCCGAAGTGCGTGAGCGCGTCACCGACAGCGCCCGGGCCGTCGACGAGCAGCGACAACACCAGCATAGGCAGCGGGACGAACAGGCTGCCCCACACCGTCAAACCGAGGCCTGACGCTCCCGCGCAGCGTCGCGAGGCGACGTTACCGGCACCCCAGCTCAGCGCTCCCGCGAGACACAGCAGGACGCCGACGAGCGGTGTCGCCCCCGAGCGTCCGAGGGCCACGACGACGAGCCCACCCACGGCGATGCCCATGCCCATGAGTGGGATGGGTCGCCGCCGCTCCCCCCAGGACGGCCGCGGCGATGACGACGGTGAACAGCGCCTGAGCCTGCAGGATCAGCGAGGCCAGCCCGGAGGCCAGACCCGCTGCCATCGCCGAGTACAGAAAACCCGAACTGTCCGGCCGACATGAGCAGCCCGACGAGTGCGAGGTCGCGCCACGCGACCTGCGGGCGCGGCACGAACGCCATGATCGGCAGGATGCACGCGAACCGGATCGCCACGAACAGCAGCGGCGGTATGCCGGCCAGCCCCTCGTGGATGACGACGAAGTTGAGCCCCCAGATGAGAACGACGAGCAGCGCGAGCGCGATGTGGCGTGGGGTCATGAGCCCCATCCCACCGCACCGCGCCCGCGGCCGGAAGAACGATCCGTCTGGTGGCCGTTCAGGGCCTCGGAAGGTGCCTCAGAAGATGCGCACGCGCTCGTCCTCGTCGACCCACATGCCGTCGCCGGCCCTGACGTCGAACGCCTCGACGAACTCGGTGAGGTTGCGGGCTGCGTTGGCGCGCACGTCCATCGGCGAGTGCGGGTCGGTGGCGAGCAGACGCTTCGCCTCGGCCTCGCGAGCGGTGCCGCTCCACACCTGAGCCCAGCCGAGGAAGAAGCGCTGCGCGCCCGTGAAACCGTCGAGCTCCGGTGCCGGAGCGTCCTCGCAGGCGATCGTGTACGCCTTGTACCCGATCGTCAGTCCGCCGAGGTCGCCGATGTTCTCACCGACCGTCAGGCCACCGTTCACCTTGAGGCCGGGGGCGTCGCGCGTCTCGAGCTCGGAGAACTGCGCGATGAGCTTGGCCGACAGGGCGTCGAAGCGCTCGCGGTCGCCTTCGGTCCACCAGTCGACGAGTTCACCGTCTCCGTTGAAGCGCGAGCCCTGGTCGTCGAAGCCGTGGCCGAGTTCGTGTCCGATGACGGCGCCGATGCCGCCGTAGTTGACGGCGTCGTCCGCGTCGACGTCGAAGAACGGCGGCTGCAGGATGGCGGCCGGGAAGACGATCTCGTTCATCATCGGGTGGTAGTAGGCGTTGACCGTCTGCGGGCTCATGAGCCACTCGTTGCGGTCGATGGGCTGCCCGATCTTGGCCAGCTGGTAGTCGGTCTCGAATGACGCGGAACGCTTGATGTTGCCGACGAGGTCGTCGGCGACGATCTGCAGGTCGGAGTAGTCGCGCCACTCGTCGGGGTATCCGATCTTGGGCGTGAACGCGTCGAGCTTCTCGAGCGCCTTGACCTGCGTCTCGGGGCTCATCCACGTCGATTCGCGGAAACTGCGACGGAACGCCTCGACGAGGTTGCCGACGAGTTCCTGCATCCGCCCCTTCGCCTCCGGCGGGAAGTGACGCTCGACGTACAGCTTGCCGGCCTCCTCGCCGAGGACGCCCTCGACGAGGCCGACGCCGCGCTTCCAGCGCTCACGCAGCTGCGGCGTGCCCGACAGGGTGCGGCCGGCGAAGTCGAAGCGCTCCTCGACCACGGCGTCGCCGAGGTAGTTCGCGAAGGAGGTGACGAGGTGCCACGTCATCCATGCCTTCCAATCCTCGAGCGGACGGGTGGCGAACAGTTCCGCGAGCCCCTCGAGGTAGCTCGGCTCCCCGACGACGACGTTCGCGAACGCGCCGTCCGGCACGACCTGGCCCTCCATCCACGCGTCGAGATCGAACGCGCCGAGCACGTCGCGCAGCTCGTCGAGCGTGTAGCGGTTGTAGGTCTTGATGGCGTCGCGCGTCGAGACGTTGTCCCAGTGGTGCTTCGCGAGGTCGACCTCGAGGGCGTAAGCGCGGTCGGCGACGGCCTCCGGCGTGGAGACACCCGCGAGTTCGAGCAGCCGCACCATGTGCTCCTGGTAGGCGGCGCGGATCTCGGCGTACTGCGCCTCGCGGTAGTAGGCCTCGTCGGGCAGCCCGAGGCCGCTCTGGCCGATGTAGACGATGTACTCGTCGCTGTTCTTCGCGTCGGCGCTGACGTAGAAACCGAACAGACCGCCCATGCCGTAGCGCTCGAGGTGGCCGAGGAGCATGAGCAGATCGTGCTCGCTCGTCAGCCCGTCGATGGCGGCGAGATCCTCCGCGATCGGCGAGACGCCGAGACGGTTGATGCGCTCGGTGTCCATGAACGAGCGGTACAGGTCGCCGACCTTCTGCGTGGCCGGGCCGAAGCCCTCGGCCGGGTTGCCGTTCTCGGCGTCCTCCGCCTTCTGCGCTGCCTCCTCGATGATGACGCGCATCGCCGCCTCGCTCTTCTCACGAAGGCGGTCGAACGCGCCGTAGCGCGACTTGTCGTCGGGGATGGGGTGCTCGCGAACCCACGTGTTGTTGACGTAGGCGAACAGGTCGTCCTGGGGGCGGACGGACGCGTCGAACGTGTCGACGTCGAGGCCGGACTTGCGGGTCATGCGAACACCTCAGATTTCGTGGAGGTCGAGGACTTCTCAGCTGATGTCCATCCAAACACCTCGCACCGACAACCGTCATCCGCAGCTCACCGCGCGAGCTCAGACAGCATCGTTGAGACCCACCCCGGGCACCGCCGACGGGTCGTCGCGAACTGACTTGGGGTTCGTCTCCGGCAGCAGCCAGGCCCCGACGGCCGTCAGGACGCTGAGCACCACCATGTAGGCGGCGATCCCGTGCGTGCTGCCCGTTCTGTCGATGACGGAGGCCATGATCATCGGGGTCGGGCCGGCCAGTGCGATGGCGGCCAACTGATACGCCAGCGACATGCCCGAGTACCGCATCGACGGGTGAAAGATCTCTGCAAGATAGGCAGCGAGCGGGCCGTAGATCGTCGACTGGAAGAAGCTCGTGAGAAAAGCCCCGATGGCGAACATCGCGATGCTCTTCGTCCCGAGCAGAGCGAAGTAGGGAAAGATGACGACTGCGAGGCCGATGGCTGACCAGAACACGACGGGTTTCCGTCCGATCCGGTCCGAGAGTGCGCCCGACCACAAGATCATGGGGATGTTGAGCGCCGAGAGCACAAGAGTGACGAGCAGGAGACTCTCTCGTTTCATCCCGAGCTCGCTCGAGGCGTAGCTCAGGGAACCGACGATGCCGACGTAGAACATCGAATTCGTCGCCCCCATCGTGAGGCAACCGAGCAGAATGCGTTTCCACGCCTTGCGGACCACGTCGAGCGCGGGCGCCTGAGCAGGGGCGTCGTTCATCCGCTCGGCGGAACGCGCCTGCAGCTCCTTGAACTCCGGCGAGTCCTCGACCTTGTTGTGGATGTACAACCCGAGGGGGAACAGGACGACGCTCAGCAGGAACGGGATGCGCCAACCCCACGAGACGAAGTCAGCCTTGGAGACGCTCTGCGACACGACGAGAAAGATGAGGTTGCCGAGCAACACGCCGATCGGGACGCCCATCTGACCGAAGGTGCCGGCGAAGCCGCGGCGTTTCGGCCCCTCGGATTCCGTCAGGAGCAGGATGATGCCGCCCCATTGACCACCGGCCGCAAGGCCCTGGACGAACCTGAGGGTCACGAGGACGACGGGCGCGAGGACGCCGATCGTCGCGGCAGAGGGCAGGAGGCCGATGAGGAACGTCGCCCCTCCCATGGCCAGGACGCAGATCACGACGACGCGCTTGCGCCCGTACTTGTCGCCGTAGTGGCCGGCGAGCACGCCACCTAGTGGGCGGGCAAGAAAGGCCGCCCAGAACGTCCCGAACGACAGGAGGGTTCCGGTCAAGGCGGAGCTGTCGGGAAAGAACACATGAGGGAACACCAGCGCTGCTGCGGTCCCGAAGATGAAGAAGTCGTACCACTCGATCGAACTGCTCAGCAGGCTGGCGGCGAGCAGCCGCTTGCGGCGCTTCGGATCGATGGCGACGTCAGGTGCGGATACAGCAGTCACGGGGGCCTCCTGCTCGACGGGAGATGACATTTTCATGTGATCTGAAGCACACCCTAGAGCCCCACTCGTCACTTGTTGAGCAATGCTCAATAACGCATCGGTAACGGAGATCGCGTCACGGCCCACTCGATGACGGGCGGCGCCGATGTTGTGTCATGAACGCGCGCTATCTCACGCGTTCATGACACAACATCGGCCGTCTCGGTGCTCACCCCGGTCGGAATGCCCCGTCGCTGGCGCCCGTTACCCTGAACGCGGCACCTGTCGATGCCGCAGACCCCACCGAGAGGCAACGCGTGAACAACGGCGCACTCATCGTGCAGAGCGATCGGACGATCCTGCTCGAGGTCGATCACGAGAACGCCGAGGCGGCGCGTCGCGCCATTGCTCCGTTCGCCGAGCTCGAACGCGCCCCCGAGCACGTTCACACGTATCGCGTCACGCCGCTCGGCCTGTGGAACGCCCGCGCTGCAGGCCTCGATGCCGAGACGGTCGTCGACGCCCTCATCACGCACAGCCGTTTCCCCGTGCCGCAACCGCTGCTGCTCGACGTCGCCGAGACGATGGATCGTTACGGCCGTCTCGTCCTCGAGAAGGACGGCGACCAGCTCGTCCTGCACTCCACCGACAAGCCCGTGCTCGAAGAGGTGCTGCGGCACAAGAAGATCAAGCCACTCGTCGGCGATCGCCTCGACGACTTCACCGTCGCCGTCCACCCAAGTGAGCGTGGCGCGATCAAGCAGGAGCTCATCAAGGTCGGCTGGCCGGCCGAGGACCGTGCGGGTTTCGTCGACGGCGAGGCCCATCCCATCGACCTCGACACCGACGGCTGGGAGCTGCGCCCCTACCAGCGTCAGGCCGTCGACGGGTTCTGGGACGGCGGCAGCGGCGTCGTCGTCCTGCCCTGTGGCGCCGGCAAGACGCTCGTCGGCGCCGGTGCCATGGCGAAGGCCAAGGCGACGACCCTCATCCTCGTGACGAACACCGTCTCGGCCCGTCAGTGGCGCGATGAGCTGCTCAAGCGCACGACGCTGACGGAGGACGAGATCGGCGAGTACTCCGGTGCGCGCAAGGAAATCCGCCCCGTCACGATCGCGACGTACCAGGTGCTCACGCTCAAGCGAAAGGGCGTCTACCCGCACCTCGAACTGCTCGATGCGCGCGACTGGGGCCTTGTCGTCTACGACGAGGTGCATCTGCTGCCCGCGCCCATCTTCCGCATGACGGCCGACTTGCAGGCCCGTCGACGTCTCGGCCTGACGGCGACGCTCGTGCGTGAGGACAACCGCGAGGACGACGTGTTCTCCCTCATCGGCCCGAAGCGCTACGACGCACCCTGGAAGGACATCGAGAGCCAGGGTTACATCGCGCCCGCCGATTGCGTCGAGGTGCGCGTCGGGCTCTCCGACTCCGACCGCATGGCCTATGCGACGAGCGAACCCGACGAGCGCTACCGCTTCGCCTCGTGCGCGACGGTCAAGGATCCGGTCGTCGAACGCATCGTCGCCAAGCATGACGGCGAACCGACCCTCGTCATCGGCCAGTATCTCGACCAGCTCGAGACCATCGCGGGACGCCTGAACGCCGACCTCATCACCGGTGAGACGTCGGTTGCGGTGCGGCAGAAGCTGTTCCAGCAGTTCCGTGACGGCGAGATCACCAAGCTCGTCGTGTCGAAGGTCGCGAACTTCTCGATCGACCTGCCGGAGGCGAGTGTCGCCGTCCAGATCTCCGGGACGTTCGGCTCGCGTCAGGAGGAGGCCCAGCGCCTCGGTCGCGTCCTGCGCCCGAAGGCCGACGGACGCACCGCGCACTTCTACTCGATCGTCACGCGCGACACCGTCGACGCCGACTTCGCCGCGCACCGCCAGCGCTTCCTCGCCGAGCAGGGCTACGCCTACCGCATCGTCGACGAGAGCGACATCTGAGCCCTTCCCCGCACAGCTTGGTTCAGCAGACCAACCACATGACGACGGTCAACATCCACGAGGCGAAGACTCACCTTTCCCGGCTGCTTGCCAGGGTCGGGGCCGGCGAGTCGATCACCATCGCCAAGGCGGGGCGGCCCATCGTCGACCTCGTCCCGCATGTCGCCGAGCCCGTCAGGTTCGGCACACTCGATGCGTCGTGGACGACGGCGGACGACGCCTTCGGCGATGAGATCGACACGCTCATCGGGGCGCTGTTCGGCGCCGAGCGATGAGCATCCTGCTCGATACCAACGTCGCGCTGCGGCTACTGCAGGACGACCGCGGTCTCGGCCGAAGTGCGGAAAGACGCCATCCGCGAGAGCTCACGCAGCTTCGGCGTTGCCACGTCCGCGACGCACGTAGGCCCAGCCCATGAGTCCGAGGACGGCGCCCGCGACGCACGTCCACGGCCACCAGTCACGCTCGCCCGTGTGCAGGGCGGGCACGAGAAGCGTCACGACGAGCATGACGACCCAGCACGCGACGCCGACGAGGATCACCTTGGGTGTGTCGACGTGCAGCGGCTGCGGCTTCGGAATGACGGTGTCGCCGCCGGTGAACAACTTCTCGTACGGCGATTCCTCGAGTCGCGCCTCGCCCTCGGCGGGGAGCACGACGCCAGCTTCGTAGGACATCGAGTGCTCGGCGCGCTCCCGCATCTCGCGGGCGCGCTCGATCGAGCGGGGCGTCGCACCGTCAGCACGCGGCGCGCGCTTCGGCTGACGCTGGTCTGGGCTCACCGCCACAGCCTAGTTGACGCGCCCCTGACGGGCGGCGAAGCACCGACAGCCGAGCTCGGTGCCGGCGCCCTCAGACCCGGCGGCGCGCCTCTGCTGAGCGGGGCGAAGGGACGGCAGACGTCACCCACGGGCCCGGTCATGGGCGCGCACCCGACGAGGCGGCGACGACCACCCGCTGAGCACGTTTCCCGGCGCACACGGGCGCCAAATACGATGTGCGCCATGTCGAGCACAGTCACTTCGGCCCCCGCCCCCGGGCCGCCCGCGAACGCCCTGGATCGCTACTTCAAGATCAGCGAACGCGGTTCCACCGTCGGACGGGAGATCCGCGGTGGCCTCGTCACCTTCTTCACGATGGCGTACATCGTCGTCCTCAACCCCATCATCATCGGCACGGTGCCGGACTCGACGGGCCATTACATCGGTGGCGGAACGTCGCCGAACCTCACCCTCGTGGCATCCGTGACGGCCCTCGTCGCTGGTGTGATGACGATCTTCATGGGCGCGATCGCCAAGTTCCCCCTGGCCATCGCGACCGGCCTCGGTCTCAACGCATTCGTCGCCTACTCCGTGGCGAAGTTGCCGGGCATGACCTGGCCTGACGCCATGGGGCTCGTCGTCATCGAGGGCTTCATCATCTTCCTGCTCGTCATCTCCGGTTTTCGCAAGGCACTGTTCGCGGCGATTCCGCACTCGTTGAAGACGGCCATCAGCGTCGGCATCGGGCTGTTCATCTGCCTCGTCGCCCTCCACGACGCGGGTTTCAACTCCGCCGGCGGCGGCTTCCTCCAACTTGGCCCGAGCGGCACGCTGCAGGGCTGGCCGGTGCTCATCTTCATCATCGGCGTGCTCGGCATCGCCGCGATGATGGCCCGCAAGGTGAAAGGCGCCATGCTCGTCGGCATCCTCGGTGCGACGACGCTCGCCGTCATCGCCGAGACGGTCGGCAACATCGGCAGCAAGACGAACGCCAAGGGGGACGTCGTGAACCCGGGAGGGTGGTCCCTCACCGTGCCGCAGGTGCCCGACTCGTTCGTCTCGCAGCCGAACTTCTCGATCATCGGCGACTTCTCGCTGTTCGGTGCCTTCGGCAAGATCGGCACCATCTCCACGATCCTCATCATCTTCACGCTCGTGCTCGGCGCCTTCTTCGACCTCATGGGCGCGATGTACGCCGTCGGCGCCGAGGGAGACCTGCTCGACGAGGATGGTGTGCCCGAGCACTCCGAACGCATCATGATCGTCGACTCCGTGGCCGCGATGGCCGGCGGCGCCGGCTCCATCAGCTCCAACACGGCCTTCATCGAATCGGCGTCCGGCGTCGGCGAGGGTGCGCGAACCGGCCTCGCCTCCATCGTCACCGGCGTGTGCTTCCTGCTCACGACGTTCCTGGCCCCGCTCGTCGAGATGGTGCCTTCGGAGGCCGCCGCGCCTGCCCTCGTCATCGTCGGCTACCTCATGATGACGCAGGCGAACGACATCGACTGGAAGGACATGGAGATCGGCCTGCCCGCCTTCCTGACGATGGCGCTCATGCCCTTCACCTACTCGATCGCCGTCGGCATCGGCGCCGGGTTCATCAGCTTCATCCTGATCAAGCTGGTCAAGGGCAAGGCGAAGGACGTGCACCCACTCATGTACGTCGTCGGGTTCTTCTTCCTCGTCTACTTCGGGATCGAACCGGTCAAGCAGATCCTCGGCGTCAGCTGAGGCAGCGATCATGCGGCGAGGGCCGCCCACCACGTGGTGGGCGGCCCTCGCCGCATGTTCGCTGCCTCAGGCCTCGTCGTGCTCGGTGTTCTCGTGCTCGGTGTTCTCGTGCTCCGTGTTCTCGCGCGCACCCTTGCCGCCGCCCGAGACCTCCAGGTCGACGTCAAGTTCGTCGAGCACCGGCGCGTCCTGATGGTCGTGCGCCTGCGGAGCTTCCATGTCGGCCTCGGAATGGGCGCCGCACCCGAAGTCGAGGGCGACGACCTTGCCGTCGGCGGGCGACCAATCATTGGCACAGACACCGAACTGCTGACGCAGCACACCCGCCATCGGCAGGAAGTAGCCACACGTCGCGCACGGCGCGGGAGCCTTGCGGGCGATGTCGGACGACGGCCCGTTCTCTCCGTCGTACCAGCGCTGAGCCGCCTCGTCGCGCCCCTCTGCCGAGAGCACGCGCGCGCGGCCGAGGCCGAGCTCGAAGATGGCGACCTGGTCGACGTCCTCGTTGCCGGTTGCCTCGAACCCGCCTTCGAGGCGCGGGTCGTCCTCCTTGTACGGCAGCACGTCGCCGGCGCTCAGGTCCCCCGGGGCGAGCCGGTCAGCCCAGGGCACCCACTCGGGCGCGAGGATCGACGACGCCGTCGGCACGAGATTCGTCTCGCACACGGTGGCGACCTTCGCGCGGGGCGCGCGGGCCACGGAGACGGCCCACTGCCAGTCGGGGTAGCCCTTGGCCAGGCTCGCGAAGTAGTGCGTGCCGAGTCGCTCCGAGTTCATCTCGAAGCGCACGTGCTCACCGACCGTGTCGCGGTAGGCGATCTCGACGACGGCGGCGCGCGCCATGTCGCGTGCGGCGTCAGCGGCGAGTACGGCGTCGTTCTTCACCACCTTGACGCGGCGAGCCTTCGGTGACGACGCGGGCGCCGGCTCGACGGGTTCGCTCGCCGCGGAGGGCACGGAGGGGACGTCAGACATGATCAGACCTCGAGGTCGTCGGCCACGGCGCGCAGCACCGTCGCGATCTTGTTCGAATGGCTGCGGTCGGGGTAACGCCCCTTCTGCAACCCGGAGGACAGGTCGTCGAGCAGACGGATCACGTCTTCGACGATAACGCTCATCTGCTCAGCGGGCTTGCGCTTGCGCTCGGCGATCGACGGCGGCGCGTCGAGCACCTGGACGTGCATCGCCTGCGCGCCCTTGCGCCCGTCGACGACGCTGTACTCGATGCGCATTCCGCCCCGCAGCTGGCTCACCCCGGCAGGCAGCGCACTCGCGGGGACGAAGACGTCGACGCCGTCGTCCCCGGAGACGAAGCCGAAGCCCTTCTCGGCGCTGTAGAACTTGACCTTGCCGACCGGCACGTCGCACCTCTTTGCTCATGAGGCCGGCGGGCGACCTCGGGTGGGATGGCTCGCGCGTGCGGCACCCCGTCGAACACTAACTTTTCGAGTTTACCGGCGCGTGTGCGGCGCCTCCGAATCGTCGGCCTCGACGCGTTCCACGCTCGGCTCGGCGACCTCGATGCCGGCGTCATCCGAGCCGCCGCCGCGCTCGTGTGCACCGTCGCCGCGACGGGCCTCGTCCTCGCGTAGTTGCTGCTGCATCTGCCGCAGCATGTCGGCGCGGGCCGAGCGCGACGCCGCATCGCCCGCCGACGCACGGCGGGCGGTCGGCGGCTGCGTGACGGCGCGCGAGCGCCACCAGAAGAACACCCCGCCGAGCAGCATCGCGAACCCGGCCAGCAGGACGACGAGACAGACCAGCGCCCACACCACCATGGCGGCATGGAGCAGCGCGCCGACATGCCCCCGGTCAGCGAGCTTGACGGCTACCGTCACCCACGCGCCGATGAGCAGTGGCGAGGCCACCCACAGCAGCGCAGCGCCGACGATCGCGAGCCGTTTGCCGCGCGCCAGCAGCGCGGTCGAGAAACTCTCCTCGTGCACGTCGTCCATGGCGCGAACGCTACCGCGCGCCGGCGACAACCCCGTCGTTCCAGGCCTTCGGCGCCGCCCGTCAGGTGCCGAGTGCTGCCCAGACGCTGGCGCGTCGCCACGCCGTCACGGGGCCGGAAAACCCCGAGCCGACGGGGTTGTCGGGGCCGCCCACTACTGTCGGCGACATGACGAACCGCAGTCCGCGACGCCTCAGCACCGCGCAGGCACGCCGCATCGCGTTGGCCGCCCAGGGGTTCGCGAAGGCACGCCCCGAGAGCGTCACGACACGCCACCTGACGGCGACCGCCGCGCGCCTGCAGGTCGTGCAGATCGACAGCGTCAACGTCCTCACGCGCAGCCACTACCTCCCCTTCTTCAGCCGCCTCGGCCCGTATGCGCAGCGCGACCTGGACGCGCTTCGGGACCGCGCGCCACGTCGTCTCGTCGAGTATTGGGCGCACGAGGCCAGTCTCGTGACGCCGCAGGTGTGGCCGCTGCTGCGTCACCGCATGGCGCGCGCCCATGAGGACGCCTGGGGTGGCATGCGTCGCGTCGCAGCCGAGCACCCCGACCTCGTCGAACGCGTCCACGCCCACGTCACGACGCACCCGCCCGCCACAGCCCGCGAGATCGAGGTCGCGCTCGAACACGACGAGCAGCTGAACAACGACCACTGGGGCTGGAACTGGTCGCTCGTCAAGGCAGCTCTGGAGCACCTGTTCTGGGCCGGCCGCATCACCTCGGCCGGACGAACGCCGCAGTTCGAACGTCGCTACGCGAGCCTCGAGCGCGTCCTGCCGAACGAGATCGCCGACGCCGCGCTGGCCGAGGAGTTCTTCTCACCGACCTCCCTGATCGACGCCCCTGCGGGCAGCGACGTCGCCTACTTCGACGACGTCGTCGAACTCGTGCGGCGCAGCGCGATGGCGCACGGGGTCGGCACCGAGCTGTGTCTAAGGGATTACTTTCGGCTCAAGGGCGCGCAGGTGCGCCCGGCGATCGAGCACCTGGTGTCGGCGGGCGAACTCGAACCCGTCGACGTCGAATGCTTCGGCAAACCCGCATGGCGCCACGTCGATGCAAAGATCCCTCGCCGCATCGAGACGGCCGCGCTGTTGTCGCCGTTCGACTCACTCATCTGGCAGCGCGAACGCACCGAGGCACTGTGGAACTTCCGCTACCGCCTCGAGATCTACACCCCCGCCGCGAAGCGTCAGTACGGCTACTACGTCCTGCCGTTCCTGTTCGGCGAGCGCCTCGTCGCGCGCGTCGACCTGAAGGCCGACCGCGCCGCCGGGGTGTTGCGCGCTCACGCGATCCACTGGGAGCCGGGCGCCCCCGCCGCACACCCAGGCGCCGCGGACGCCTTGAGCGACGAGCTCACGACGATGGCGACATGGCTGGGTCTCGAGGGGTGGCGCGCCGCATGAACGACGCACGCGCACCGGTGACGGGCGGGGTCCGCCCCACCCGTCACCGGTGCGCGTTTGGCTCATGTCAGACGTGACGCTCCTGATGCGGATCCGACGATGCCTTCGGCTGCTTCGCCTCCTTCGAGGCCAGCGCGTAGGTGCGGGCGTACGTGGTGCCGGCCGCGAGCAGGACGAGGCCTGCGCCGACGCACGTCATGGCCCGCGTCATCGCGCCCATGTAGGCGAGATCGAACATGAGCAACTTGAGAAGGGCACAGCCGAGCAGCGCGAGACCCCCCGCCATCGACGCCGACAGGTGGCGCGGCCGCGTCAGGCCGGCGACGAGCACGAGAGCGGCGAGCGCCATCGTGCCGACGGTGATGACGAGGTGCACGAGGAAGAAGCCCGACGGCGTGCGACCCAGGCAGGTGATCAGCGACATCGCGAAGCCCAGCAGACCGATGAAGCCGGCACCGACGAGCGTCATCTGGACGTGCGGCGCGGGCATCGCCCGGCCCCGGACCGACCAGGTCGCGACGGCGGCCACCGTGAGCATGAGCAGCCCGCTCACCGCGACGGATGCCGGCAGTTCAGCGGCACGCCCCCGGTAGAACAGGTCGATCGTGGGAGAGGCCACCTGCTGCGCGACGGCGGCGAGACCCAGCGCTCCGAGGGCCAACTGACCGTCGATGCGCTGACGCGTCATGCCCTGCGCGGCGAACAGCACGAGCGCAGCGGCGAGGAACGGCAGGGCGAGCCACGGCCCGGTCGTCATGGCGAAGGCCAACGTCAGCGCGTTGATGACGGTGACGACGAGCGCGCCCAGGCGCAGCTCGCGCCCCGCGTGCCGCAGGGCCCACCACGTCAGTGCCGCGACGAGCGTCGCCCCGAGGGCCAACAGCGTCCACGTCGAACGGTCGGCACGGATCATGAAGACCCACATCGGCAGCCAGGCGCTGACGTAGGCGGCCGCACCCCAGCGCGCGTCGGGACGAACCGTCGCGGTGAGCAGCGTCGTCGTCACCGCGGTGAGGGCGATGAGGCCGATCATGACGGGCACCTGGACGCTGTGGTCGAGGTCGATCCAGAACGTCGCGGCGAGCACGACGGGGACGGTCCGCGCGAGGCCGAGCTCGTCCCAGCGACGCGTCAGCTCGGGTGCGACGCCGAGGAGCTGGATGACGAACAGGAACGCGACGAGCGCGAGGCCGGGGCCCTGCGTCAAGAAGGGCGCGAACACGCAGACCGCGACCATGATCGCGATGGCGAGCCATTTCTCGTCCCAGCGCATCGCGAGCAGGAACGCGGCTGCCGCGACGACGAACGCCATCGCGAGGCCGACACTCAACGGCACCCACGCGTAGAGGCGGGTGACGGCGATGACGTCGAAGTACGCCGCGGACGCTGCCGTCGCGAGCAGCGCGATGGAGCCGATCTGGCCACCCGGTCGACGGCGCACCCACGACGCGGCCGCGGCGAGAGCCGCCGAACCCGCGGCGCCACCGACGACGCGGACCGGCGGCGTCAGGATGCCTTCACGCGCCGCCATGACGAGCAGGAGCACGACCCCGACGAGCGTGACGACGACGCCCGCGGCCGCCAGCAGCATCGCGACGATCTGCTGGTTGTCGAACCGTCGAGGCTTCAGTTCGGGAGGTGGCGGCGGGATGAACGCGAGCGAACCGGGAAATGCGGGTGCCGGTCCTGCACCAGGGCGCCCGTCATGGGGAGCCGGGCCGGGAGCGGCACCGCTGTACTGGCCTTGCCGATGACCACTGTTCGGCGTCGCCCCCATGAACGGTGGCGGCGGCGTCGAGTGGCCGTCAGGAGCGTCGAAGGCAGGGCGTCCGGGGTACGACGGACCGTAGGGCGGCACCGGGCGGGACGGGTCGAAGGAGTTCGAGGGCTGGTTCTCATTCATGCCTTCGAGCCTCGTCGGCCGTCGGCTTCGGCGCCTGAGCAGGACTACTCAGACGACGTGAGTAATGGACGCGAGTGAGTGCTCAGGGCGCCCCTGCCCACGCAGGTGCGGCGAACGTCAGTCGAGGCCGTTCTCGAGAGCGAACCGCGTCAGTTCGACGCGGTTGGCAAGGTGCAGCTTGCGCAGCGTCGCGGCGACGTGGTTGTCGACGGTGCGGCTGCTGAGGCCGAGCCGCGAGGCGATCTGCTTCGACGCGAGCCCCTTCGCAACCATGCGCAGCACCTCGCTCTCGCGGGGCGTCAGGGCGCTCGCCGGGTCGTTCGTGGTGTCGACGCGGCCACGCAGGTGCGCGAGCACCAGCCCGGCGAGTTCGGGGGTGAACACCGCGTCTCCGCGCAGCGTCGCCTCGACCGCGTCGACGAGTTCGGCGGCGCTGGCACTCTTGAGCAGGTAGCCCGACGCGCCAACCTTTACGGCGTCGAGCACGTCGCTGCGCGCCGACGACGCCGACAGCACGAGCACCTTGACCTCGGCGAGCGTCAGCATGATGGCGGACGTCGCGTCGGCACCGTTGCCGTCGGGCAGATTCATGTCCATGAGGACCAGGTCGGGGCGCGTCGCGCGAGCGCGATCGATGGCCTCGCGCACGGACCCGGCGGTGGCGACGACGTCGTAGCCGCGCGCGACGAGGTCGCGTTCGACGGCGTCACGCCACATCGGATGATCGTCGACGATCATGACGCGGGCCTGGGGCTCACGGGACGAGTCATTCATGACGACATTGTCGCGGACGCCAAGATCGCGAGCCACCGTGGCGCTGCGGCGCTCCACTGCTGCGGCGGATGAGAACGCCCGTCGCGCGACACGATCATGATCGAGGCCGCTTGCCGCGCCTCAGCGCGGCACCGTGAACTCCCACTCGACGCCCTCGCCCGGCGCGGTGGTGAGATGCGCGCGTCCGCCGATCGCCTCGATGCGTCCGACGATCGATCCGCTGACGCCCAGTCGCCCTTCGGCGCGTGCCTGCGCCGGCCGTTCCGGCGACATGCCCACGCCGTCGTCACGGACGGTGACGACGACCTCATCGCCGAGATCCTCGAGCAGGACGTACGAGGTCGCGGGTGCGCCACCACGCCCGGCGTGCAAATCGGTGTTCGTCAGGGCTTGCCGCACCGCCGCGGTGATCTCGGCGACGACGTCGGGGCGCAGCGTCACCGCCTCGGCTCCGGCGCTGACGTGGCACCGACGGCTCTCGAGGGCGAGCAGCGCCTGGCGCAGATCCGTCGGGTCAGGCGCGTCAGACCGGCGGGCAGCACCCCGCGCCGGCGCGTCCACCGACGACGCCTCTATGCCGGCGTCGAGAGCTCCCCCACCCCGCGCCACCCCGTTCTGACCCGCATCACGCAGGCTGGAGGCGACTCCCCCGGCGAGACCATTAAGACGCACTGCCCCCGCGTTGCCCGCCCACGTGCCGTCGCGGCGCGCGCTGTCGTCGCCGTCCGCGATGAGGTGGCGTAGAGCCTGCTCCTGCTCGGCGGCGAGCTGCCCGACACGCGCGAACTCACCACCCGCGCGCTCCCCTTCGCGCGCGGTCAAGGCGAGCACCTGCAGCACTCCGTCGTGCACCTGCCGGGCGAGCCGTTCGCGCTCCGCGGCCCGGGCGCGCAGCTCGAGCGCCCTCGTCAACTGCTCGTGGGCGCGCTGCACACCGTGGCTCGCCACCCCCGCGGCGATGCCCGCACTGACGAGAATGGGCAGCGTCGGTGAACGTTCGAGCCACGACAGATCTCCGCCGACGTGCAGGCACGCGAGCCCCAGGACGACGGCGCTCGCGAAACCTGCGCCGACACCCCACATCATCCCGGCGGTGAGCACGGCGTTCGTCACCCACATCGTCGTCGGCAGGCTCTGGTTGTGATCCCACCAGCTCTCGGGTGCGACGATCCACGTCGAGTAGACGAGCGCGAGCGTGACGACCTGGTCGAGCCCGATGAGCACAGGCCGCCAGGTGCGGCGCGCGAACATCGTGTACGCCGCGATGCCGGACCAGATGCACTGCACCGCGATGAGGGCGCTTGCCAGGTGGGGGCGCGAATAGTGCGAGATCGCCATCGAATGGATGAAGAGGCTGTACGCGAGCGTCAGGACGCGAAACGCGCCCGAGGTTGCCCAGAGCGACCCCATCGCGTCGTCGGGCAGGCCCACGCCCCAGCCCGTCCATCGGGACGCGACGGACGACGCCCCGAACCGCACAGGCGATTCGGGGCGTCGACGCAGGTGGGCTCGGCTCACTTGCGCTGCTCGGGGTACAGCACCCCGTAACCCTCCTGGCCGGGCGCCTGGTACTGGCCACTCGCGGTGTTCTGCGTCGGGTACGGCATCTGCGACGGCGGCAGCTGCGGCTGCTCGTTGTACGGACGCTGCTGGCTCTGCGGCGCGTCGAACTGCACGTTCGGCGCCTGGTCGTTCGTCATGTTGACGCGCGGGGCACCCTTCGTCGCCTCGTCGGCCTCGTAGTACTCGGCCTTCGTCACGCCCGCGGGGCCGGCCATGAACTTCGTCGGGATCGAGTCGACCTTCGAGTTGAGCGAGCTGACGCACGCGTTGTAGTAGCGGCGCGCGTTGGAGATGCGGTCCTCGGTCGAGCTGAGCTCGCCCATGAGCTGCTGGTAGTTCTGGTTCGACTTGAGGTCGGGGTAGGCCTCGGAGACGGAGATGAGGCGACCCAGCGCCTGGCTCAGCTCACCCTCGGCCTCAGCGACCTGCGCCGGCGAACCGTTCGTGTTGACGGCCGCACCACGCGCGCGGATGACGGCGTCGAGCGTGCCCGCCTCGTGCTTCGCGTACGCCTTGACCGTCTCGACGAGGTTCGGGATGAGGTCGTGACGACGCGTCAGCTCGACGTCGATCTGGTGCCAGGCCTCTTGCACCGTGTTGCGCTGCTTGACGAGGCCGTTGTACATCATGACGGCTGCGACGACGAGCGCGACGATGATGACGAGAAGGATGATGACGAACGTCATGAGTGGCTCCTGCTTCGAGGGGTCATGTCTGCTTCGACCCTAGCCGACGGCAGCGACCACCGTCAGCGCTCGATGCGTGTCACGGCGCGATTCGCCCCCGGCGGGGCCGGCTGCGCCTGGGGACTGGAGGTCACTCCTCGTCGAAGCGGGTGAGGATCTGCTCGACGATCTGGGGGGATGCGCCCAGCGGCGCGGTGACGATTTCGGCGCCCGAACGCGTCAGCTTGTCATGGAAGTGCCCCTCGCCGAGCAGCAGCGCCGCGACGGCGACACGGACGTGAGGGTGGTCGCGGTTTGCGCTCACGGCGTCGGGCACGGACGGGGTGGCAGCCGAGCCGAAGGCCACGCCGATCGAGGTACCCCAGACGTCAGCGAGCAGACGTGCCTGGGCGCGGGCGTCGGCGGTGGCCTCGGCGCGGCTGGACCCGGCGGCGGCCATGACGATCGCGTCGCCGGGACGCGCGCCTGCCTCGCGGAGGCGCTGCGCGAGCAGTTCCGCGATGGGTCGCGACGGGCCGAGCGCGCCCCTCGAGCGCGCGTTGTCGTGCGGCGCAACGGCTTTCGCGACGTCGACCCGCACGTGGTAGCCGCCGCAGAACAACAGCGGCACGGCGACGACCTCGTCGAACTCGGGCACCAAGCGCGCCACGACGTCCGCGACCTTCGGCTCCTGCACGTCGACATACGCCTCGGTGACGGTGAGGTCGGGGCGCGCGGCGCGAACCGCGTCGGCGAGATCGTGGACGACCCGCCGGCCCTGTGGGCTCGCCGTCCCGTGGGCGACGAGGACGAGTGCGGCTCGCCGGCCGCCACGCGCGGGCGCCGTTGCAACAGCGGAGGATTCAGGGGGCGCGAGATCGGGCGCGGTCGGGGCGACCGTCATGTCGTCAGGCATGGCCGTCATTGTGCCCGCCGAGGGTGTCGGCGACCAGGCGCGTCAAGGCGCCGAGGCGAAAGCGCGTCGGCACGATCGGTTCGACGCCGCACTCGCGCAGCGGCGCCGCGGTGGTGTCACCGACGCAGGCCGCGATGACGCGCCCCTCGCGCAGCATGTCCAGCACGGCATCCTGTTGACCCGAGGCGCGCGCGGCGTCGAGAAAGGCGAAGACGCCGGGAGCTGCGGTGAACGCGACGACATCGACGTCGGATCGCGCGACGAGATCGACGGCGCGCGCGACGGCAGAGGGGTCGGGCGCCGGGCCCCAGCGGTAGACGACGAGCGAGACGACGTCAGCACCTGCGGCGCGCAGGGTCTCGTCGATGCCGTCGGAACCGGCGCCGTGGTGTTGCACAGCGACGCGGACGCCGTCGAGCGACTCCCCGCGCAGACGTTCCTTGATCTCCTCGGCCGTCTCCGAGGCGGCCGTCCACGTGACCTCGAGACCCGCTCCGACGACAGCGCCGCGCGCCTTCGGCCCGCGGGCGTAGATGCGAGTCGTCCGCAGTGCGTCGAGGAGTCGCTCGCGCAGCCCGGCCGCCTCGGCGGCCTCGAACCAGCCCCGGAACCCGATGCCCGTCGTCACCACGAGCAGGTCGGGCGGCTCCTCGATCAGCGCGCGGGTATGGGCGAGCAGCTCAGGGTCGTCGACGTGCGGCACGTGCGACATAGTCGCTGCCCGGATCACCTCGGCGCCGCGACGTTCGAGCGGTGCGGCGAACTCATCGGCCTTGCGCTGCGCGGTGATGACGATGCGCCGCCCGGCGAGGTCGTGCGGCGCCCGTCGCTGCTGGGGAGCGGAATCCGAAGCGAACTCCACCGAAGCGACGGCAGAGGCGTGCGACGCACGCCGAGCGGCGTCTCGAGGGGCGCTCGCGCCGTCCGGCTGCTGGTCACGCATCGGTCTCACCCGTCCCCTCGGTGGTGGCTTGCTGCGTCGTCATGTCGATGATCGCCGCGTCGGGCAGGACGTCGACGACGTCACCGATGACGATGACGCTCGGGTTGCCGATGCCCCGCGCGGCGCACTCGCGGGCGAGCTCGGCGAGGGTGGAACGCACGACCTGCTGCTGCGGCGTCCACGCACGGTGGACGACGCCCGCGGGCGTCGCGGCCGGTTTGCCGTGCGCGACGAGGCCGGCCGTCAGCTCGCCCAGGCGTCCCATCCCCATGAGGACGACGATGGTGTGCGGCCATGCCGCCAGCGCCGGCAGCGCCAGTTCGTCGTGCCCGGAGAGCACGAGCAGGCCCGCCGACGATCCGCGATGCGTCACCGGGATGCCGCCGGCGAGCGGCGCGGAGAGCGCGCTCGTCACGCCGGGCACGACATCGACGTCGATGCCGCGCGCATGGCAGGACAGGTATTCCTCCCCCCCGCGGCCGAGCAGGTACGGATCGCCTCCCTTGAGGCGCACCACCCTCCGCCCGGCCCGCGCCTCACGCACGAGAATCGCGTTGATCTCGTCCTGCGGAACGGGGTGATGGTGCGGGCTCTTGCCGACGTCGATGATTTCGGCGCTCAGATCGAGACGCGCCAGTTCGTCCCGCGGGCCAAGGCGATCGGCGACGATGACGTCCGCCTGCTCGAGCTCGCGCAGGGCACGCAGCGTCAGCAGGTCGAGCGAACCCGGTCCACCGCCGACGAGGACGACGCGCCCCGCCGCGACTGCGTCGCTCATCCGTTCCTCCTCGCTGCGGCCCTTCGTGTTCACTCCCCGACCTTAGGCAGCGACGCGCCGCGGCCGCCGTGATGTTCGTGACGCGAGAAGCGTCGCGCACTCACGCCCGCGCAGCACCCGTCGAGCAGTTTCATGATCGGCGCTCCACGGCACGAACCCGCACACCGCCGGCGATCAATCGGCGAATGAGCTCAGTGGCGCGCACGGGCAGCGCGCCACCCGCGACCAACGCGTCGTACATGCGCTCCGGCACGTCGTAGTGGTCGACGTCGAACGCAGCATCCGGAACGCCATGATCGTGCGCGAAGGCGTGCAGCTCGTCGAGCGAGCTGTCGGAGACGAGATGCGAGAACACCGTGCCCCACGCGGGCCACATCGGCGGGTCGATGAGGATGGCCATCGTCCCATCATCGCGGTTGGCCGGGCACATCGCCACCGTCCCCGCCGCAGGCGACCGACCTGGCGAGGCGGCCGGACGATCAGCGCGTCGTCTGCTCCGGTTCTGCGTAGTCGCTCGTGCGCTCGCCCAACTCGATCATCCCGTCGCGCTCACGCACGGCCCAGGTGCCGAGACGGACGGCGCGGTCGGCGACGTCCTCGCCCGTCCGCACGTCGAAGGCCTGCTTGTACAGCGGCGACTGGATGACGTCGTACGTCTGACCGTCGAGAGTGCGCGTCCCGACGACGCCGCGGGCGATGACGTTCGCGAGGGCGTACGGGTCACGGTGGCCGACGGCGAACACCTCGTCGTTCGCGAGGCGCACGAGGGCGACCTGCGCGCCGTCCGGCGTGAGTGCCGCAACGGCCCGCTCCGGTGTCAGCCGGTCGACGGCGCACAGCGGGGTCCACGAGGTACCGGCCTCGCTAGGTGTGGGGGTTGTCATCCCTGGCCTCCTTGTGCAGCGCCTGCGCCGACGGGGATGCGCTCGCCTGCGATCCGGACGGGACGTCGGTTGGAGTCGATGAGTTCGAGGGTGGCGTCGGCCTTCTCGGCCGGGGTCGCCGGGCGGGGCTGGTCACGTTCCACGACGTAGAGCAGATCGGGGTCGACGTTCGTGTCGTCGTTGACGAAGGCCGTGAACCGGGCGAGCTTCTCAGGGTCCTCCAGGACGTCGCGCCACTCGTCGGAGTAGGCGTTGACGTGACGTGCCATCATCGCGTCGAGGTCGGCGCAGATGCCCAGCGCGTCGTCCATGATCACCTCGCGCAGGTGCTCGGCGCCGCCCTCGAGCTCGGCGAGCCACGGCGCGGTGCGCTGCAGCCGCTCGGCTGTCGAGATGTAGAACATGAAGAACCTGTCGATGGTGCGGATCAGTTCTTCTTCGTCGAGGTCCTCAGCGAGCAACTGCGCGTGCACCGGCTTGAAGCCACCGTTACCCCCGACGTAGAGGTTCCACCCGTTCTCCGTCGCGATGATGCCGGCGTCCTTGCCGCGCGCCTCGGCGCACTCGCGCGCGCACCCGGAGACACCCATCTTGAGTTTGTGCGGGCTGCGCAGCCCCTTGTACCGGGTCTCGAGGTCGATCGCGAGACGGACGGAGTCGCGCACGCCGAAGCGGCACCAGGTCTGCCCGACGCACGACTTCACCGCACGCAAGCTCTTGCCGTATGCCTGGCCGCATTCGAAGCCCGCGTCGAGCAACTCGCGCCAGATGGCGGGGAGCTGGTCGATGCGGGCACCGAACATGTCGATGCGCTGGGCGCCGGTGATCTTCGTGTAGAGGCCGTACTTCTCGGCGATCTGCCCGATCGCGACGAGACCCGACGGCGTCACCTCACCACCCGGGGTGCGCGGCACGACCGAGTACGTACCGTCCTTCTGCATGTTGGCGAGGACGTGATCGTTCGTGTCCTGCATCGTCGCCTGCTGACCGTCGAGCACGTGGCCGTTCTCGAGACTGGCGAGGATGTTGGCGATCGTCGGCTTGCACACGTCACAGCCACGCCCGGCGCCGAAACGCTCGATGACGTCGTCGAAGGACGTGAGCTTCGCGACCTTGATCGCGTTGAACAGCTGGCTTCGTGACAATGGCATGTGCTCGCACAACGACCTGTCGACCTCGATACCGGCCTTCGCCTGCTCGACCTCGACGAGCTTGATGACGAGCGGCAGGCATGATCCGCACGAGGTCCCTGCCTTGGTGCAGGTCTTGATGTCCGAGACCGTCGTGGCACCGTCCGCGAACGCCGCACGGATCTGGCCCGCACTCACGTTGTTGCACGAGCAGACGCCCGCGTCGTCGGGCAGTTCGAGGTTGATCTCGGCCTTCGCGCCGCGTTCGTCCTCGGGGATGACGAAGGCGCTCGGCGCTGCGAGGTCGTGGCCGACCATCGCCCGCAGGCTCGGGAACGCGCTCGCATCACCGACGAGCACTCCGCCGAGGAGGGTGTGTCCGTCATCGGCGACGACGAGCTTGCGGTACCAGCCGGTCATGGCATCCGAGTAGACGACCTCGCGCGCGCCGGGCGTCGCGGCGAACGCGTCGCCGAAGCTCGCGACGTCGACGCCCATGAGCTTGAGCTTCGTCGAGGAATCGGCGCCGTCGAAGTCCGGCGCTTCGCCGAGCAGATGCGCAGCGGCGATCTCGGCCATCGTGTACCCGGGTGCGACGAGGCCCCACACCTCCCCCTGGATGCACGCGACCTCACCGATCGCGTGGATGGCCGGGTCCGTCGTGGCGCAGTGGGTGTCGACGAGGACGCCGCCGCGAGGCCCGAGCTCGAGGCCCGCGGCACGCGCGAGTTCGTCGCGAGGACGGATGCCCGTGGCGAAGACGACGACGTCCACGTCGTCCCGCTCGCCACTCGCGTAGTCCATCGAGGCGACGCGACCGTCGTCGCCCGCGTTGATGCGTGCCGTGGCGGTCGAGGTGCGCACGTGCACGCCGGTGCCTTCGATGATGCGCTTGAGATCCTCGCCGCCTCCCGCGTCGACCTGCATGGGCATGAGGCGGTCAGCGAACTCGACGACCGTCGTATCCGCTCCCATCGCCTGCAGCGCGCCACCGGCCTCGAGGCCGAGCAGACCACCTCCGATGACGGCGCCGCGCACCTGCCGCTCGGGGTGGCGTCCGGCCGTGTCCGAGACGTAGCGCCGAAGCGCCTCGACATCGTCGAGGGTGCGGTAGACGAAACAACCCGTGACGTCGCGCCCCTCGATGGGCGGCACTGCGGCGTGCGAGCCCGTTGCCAGGATGAGGGCGTCGTAGGAGATGTGCTCGCCGCCCTCCGTCTCGACGGCTCGCGCGTCTCGGTCGATGCCGGTGACGAGCGTGCCCGTGCGCAACGTCACCCGTTCGTCGTCCCAGACACTCTCGTCGAGCAGCAGATCTGACGCGGTGGAGCCCGAGAAGAAGCTCGTCAGATGCACCCGGTCGTACGGCGCGAACGGCTCGTCACCGATGACCGTTAGCGAGACGCGGCGCGCGTCGTCCTTCGCGAGGAGCGTCTCGGCGAACTTGTGGGCCACCATCCCCGCGCCGATGACGACGACGTGGGTGGGTCTGTCTTGGCGCATGCTTCCTCCGGAACGGGTCGTGTCATCCCACCGTACGAGCGCACCGGGACGTCGGCGAAGGGGCCATGGTCCCGATTCACCGGGTGTTCACCTGCAGCGGTGTCCAGCTCCGTGGCGACGGGCGCGCACCCCTGAGGCACAGACGAACGAGCCGCCACCGGTGACGGTGACGGCTCGTTCGCGCACAGCCAAGAGGCGCGGCGTGACAGACGCTCAGGCGAGGCCGAGATCTTCCATCGAGAAGGCGCTGACGTAGGTGAGGCCCTCGGCCTCGATCTTCTCCTGCGCACCGGTGGCACGGTCGGCGATGGTCGCGACGCCGACGACCTCGGCGCCCTCCTCACGGCACGCGGCGACGGCTTCCAGCGGCGAGGCACCCGTCGTCGTCGTGTCCTCGACGACGAGCACGCGGCGACCCTTGATCGAGGGGCCCTCGATGCGCTGCTGCAGGCCGTGCGCCTTGCCGGCCTTGCGGACGACGAACGCGTCGACCTGCTCCCCCGCAGCAGCCGCAGCGTGCAGCATCGACGTCGCGACGGGGTCGGCACCGAGCGTCAGACCGCCGACGGCGACGTAGTCGAAGTCCTTCGTCAGATCGCGCATGACGCGTCCGACGAGCGGCGCAGCCTCGCCGGAGAGAGAGATGCGACGCAGATCGACGTAGTAGTCGGCCTCCTTGCCGCTGCTCAACGTCACCTTGCCGTGCACGATGGCGTTGTCCTTGATGAGTTGCAGCAGGCGGGCGCGGTCTTCGGCGATGTTCGTCATGCCGTCCATTCTATTGGCGGGGGCTCCTCAGTCGCGTGGCCGATGACGGTTGCTCAAAGCGCCCGCGCGCACGATGGAGCGCGGCACGTGGCGCAGCAACTGCGTCGCGACCTTGTACTGCTTCCCAGGCACCGAGATGACGCGCCCGGCGTCGACGTCGGCGAGGCAGTCGCGCACGAGGCGGTCGGCGTCGAGCCAGAGTCGCTTGCCGATGGCCGAGGTCTTGTCGACGTCGATGTCGGCGCTCGCGTGGAAGTCGGTGTGGGTGAAACCCGGGCACAGCGCGGTCACCGTGACGCCGGTGCCCGCGAGCTGGCCGGCGAGCGACTCGCTGAACACGGTGACATACGACTTCGCCGCCGAGTAGGTGCCGCTCGCCATGAACCCCGCGACCGACGAGACGTTGATGATCGCGCCCCGCCCCCGCTCACGCATCGCGCGGCCTGCGGCGTGGCTGAGCACGACGACGGCCTTGACCATGACGTCAACGGAGGCGATCTCCTTCTCGACGTCGGTGTCGAGGAACGCCGTCTTGAGCCCGAAGCCGGCGTTGTTGACGAGCACCTCGATGGGGTCGCTCGCCTGCGCGACACGCTCGGCGACGCGCTTGAGATCGTCAGCGTTGGCGAGGTCGGCCGCCAGGACCTCGGCGTGCACGCGGTAGCGCTTCTCGAGGTGTGCCTTGAGCTCCTCGAGCCGGTCGGCGCGCCGCGCGACGAGGACGACGTTGTCGCCGCGCGCCGCCAGCTGCTCGCAGAACTCCTTGCCGATGCCGGCGCTCGCGCCGGTGACCAGTGCCCATTTCGTCATGCTCACCACTGTGCCACTCGTCGCCGACAACCGCAGGATCCCGCTGGTTTCGAGGGTTGTCGCAGGGCCCGTCTAGGGTTGAGGCATGCGAATCGCCACGTGGAACGTCAACTCCATCCGCACCCGCGTCGACCGCGTCATCGCCTTCCTCGAACGTGGTGACGTCGACGTGCTCGCCATGCAGGAGACGAAGTGCAAGGACGAGCAGTTCCCCATGGCCCGCTTCGAGGAAGCCGGGTACGAGGTCGCCCATCACGGGCTGAACCAGTGGAACGGTGTCGCGATCGCCTCGCGCGTCGGCCTCGAGGACGTGCAGATCGGCTTCGAGGACATGCCCGGCTTCGGCGACCCCATCGCCGCGGAGGCCCGCGCCATCGCCGCCACGTGCGACGGGGTGCGCATGTGGTCGCTCTACGTGCCGAACGGTCGCGAGATCGGCCACCCGCACTACGAGTACAAGCTCGACTGGCTCGCCGCGCTGCGCGCCGACGGCGAGAAGTGGCTCACCGAGAACCCCGAGGCGCAGATCGCGCTGACGGGTGACTGGAACATCGCGCCGAGAGACGAAGACGTCTGGGATCCGGCGTTCTTCGAGGGCAAGACGCACGTGACGCAACCCGAGCGTGACGCGTTCCAGGCGATGATCGACACAGGCTACGCCGACGTCGTGCGCCCGCACACGAACGAGCCGCGCACCTACACGTACTGGGATTACACGCAGCTACGTTTCCCCAAGAAGCAGGGCATGCGCATCGACTTCGCCCTGTGCTCCCCCGCCCTCGCCGGGCGCGTCCAGGGCGCCGTCATCGACCGCGACGAGCGCAAGGGCAAGGGCGCGAGCGACCACGCGCCCGTCATCGTGCAGCTCGACTGACAGCGTCTTGACTGACGAGTCGGCTGGCAGCCTGACGGCGCACGGTGCGATCAGCCGAGCCCAGCTGCGTCAGTCCGTGTCGTTCGAGTCACTCCTGCGTGACGCAACCGGCATTGACTGACGCAGTGGCGGCGCGAGCAGCGCCATCACGCGCCGTCGGCTGTGTCGGTGCGCGATGGCGGCGGTCGGCCCCGTTAGGTTGGTGCGGTGAGCACTGTGGCAGAGGTGGACGTCGTCGTCGTCGGCACCGGTTTCTCCGGGATCGGCATGGCCGTGGCGCTGCAGGACGCCGGCCGCAGCTTCGTCATCCTCGAGAAGGCCGACGAGATCGGTGGCACGTGGCGCGACAACCGTTATCCCGGTGTTGCCTGCGATGTGCCGAGCCACCTGTACTCGTTCAGCTTCGAGCTCAACCCGTACTGGTCGCACACCTATTCGCGCGGTGACGTCATCCAGGACTATCTGCTCGCCGTCGTCGAGAAGTACGGACTGCGCGAGCACATCCGCTTCGACACGGCGCTGCATGCCGCCGACTTCGACGAGTCGAGCGGCGTCTGGACGATCGCGACGCACTCCTCGGACGGTTCGACGCACACCGTCACCGCCCGCGCACTCGTGCTCGGCGTCGGCGCGCTGCACCTGCCGCACATCCCCCTCATCGACGGGCTGCACACGTTCGCCGGCGAACTCATCCACACCGCAGCCTGGCCTCGCGACAGTTCGATGTTCGGCCGCCGCGTCGGCATCATCGGCACGGGCGCCTCGGCTGTGCAGTGCATCCCGGCGCTCGCCGAGGACGCCGAGCACCTCACCGTCTTCCAGCGCAGCGCACCGTGGATCATGCCGCAGCGCAACAGCGAGTACTCCGACGCGACGATCGACCGCTTCCGGCGTCACCCCGCGCTCATGCGGGCGCATCGGGCTGCACTGCGCCGACGCAACGACCTGCGTGCCGTCGCGTTCGACAGCCAGCCGCGGCTGCTCGAACTCGCCTCCCGCGAGGCCCGACGGCACCTGGCCAACCAGATCACGGATCCGCAGTTGCGCGAGAAGCTGACCCCCACCTACACGATGGGGTGCAAGCGCGTCCTGCTGTCCGACACGTACTACCCTGCCCTCGCGCGCACCGACGTCGACGTCGTGACCGACGACGTCGTGGGCGTGACGCCCGACGGCGTCGTCACCGCCGACGGAACCCTGCACGAGGTTGACGCCCTCGTGCTGGCCACCGGCTTCGACCCCCGCGGCTCGTACGCCCACCTCGACATCACCGGGCGTGACGGCCGCTCGTTCGCCGAGGAATGGCAGACCGGTGTCGAGTCCTATCTCGGCGTGACGATGGCCGACTTCCCCAACCTCTTCATGCTGCTGGGGCCCAACACGGGCCTCGGGCACACGAGCGTCGTGCTCATGAGCGAAGCGCAGATCGCCCACGTCATGACGCTGCTCGACGAACGCGATCGCCGCGGCGCCCACGCCGTCGAGGTGCGCCCCGAACTCGTGCCCGCCTTCACGCGTGAGATGCGCGAACGCAGCCGTCGCTCGGTGTGGACGCAGGGCGGCTGCACCTCCTGGTACCTCGATGACGACGGCGAGAACCGCACCCTGTGGCCCGGCGGGGTCGGCGAATACGAACGGCGCCTCACCGAGCCGTCGGCCGTCGACTTCCTCTTCACCTGAGCACGCCGGCGAGCCGGCCGGAGTCGTTCGCCTTACCTGCGCTCCCGCGCCTTGTCATGCGCGAACGACAGCCCGGCTACCGTCGCCCGATGCCTGCGAGTTGCGCCTGACGATGGCGCTCCCGATGGGTCATCCGTGCGAGGACGAGTTGCTCAGGCGTCCGACGGTTCTTGGCCTGCTGGAACGAGACGGCGTAGATGAGCGGGCCCACGACGGGCAGGACGCCGACGAGCAGGGCCCAGCGGTACATGGCGTCCTCGGTGTCGGCGACGAGGCTCGGCCACTTCTTGAGGCTGCGGGTCGCCACGATCGCACCGGTGAGCCACAGCGCCGGGGCGACGACGAAGAGCAGGACGGCGACGACGACGAACCAGTGGATGAACGTCGCGAGCGCTTCCGCGTTGGGGTCGTCCGCGACCGCGAGCACGCCGTGAGCTTTGAAGATAGTCATGCGTCGACGGTAGGCATGTCACGGGGTGTACCGTCGGCGCCGGCCGCAAACCCTGTGGACGAAGGTGCAGGACGGCCGCGGAAGGCCGCGCAGCCGTCATCGTCCACAGCCGTCGGCGCCCCGGCGTCACCCCACGGGGTTGCCGATGCGCCCCCGGCGCGGCTCAGCCGACGACGTCGCCGGGGTCGATCTGCTCCCCTGGCTTCACGACACCGCGCACGGTGGCACCCGCGCCGATGACGGCGATGTCGGCGTCCCGCGCCTTGGTGGCCGCGGGGGCTGCCCCCACGCGCGCATCCCGGCGCACCGCGACGTCGACGTCGACGATCGCGGTGCGCACCTCGGCACCCTTCTCGATGACCGCGCCGTCGAGCACCACGGCATCCTCGACGACGGCCCCCGCGCGCACGATTACGCCGGGCCCGAGCACCGAGCGGCGCACGGTGCCTGAGATGTCGCACCCTGGCGACACGTAGGACGCTTCGACGAGCGCGTCCTCCCGCACGCGGGCGGCGCACTTGTTCGTCGCGAGGGTGCGCATCGGCCACGCCTCGTCGTCGAAGATCGGCACGTCACCACGCACGAGGTCGCGGTGGGCCCGCAGGTAGGTCTCGGGGCGGCCCATGTCCATCCAGTACCCCTCGAGCGCGTGGGTGCGCACACGTCCACGCGCGACGAGCGTCGGGATGAGGTGCTCGGCGAAGTCGCCGAGGCCGGTCTCGTCCTCACCGTCGGCTTCAGGGCGCGTCGCCTTCTCGGCTTCGTCGAGGGCGTCGAGCAGCGCCGCCGTGCGGTAGACGAAGACCTCCGCGGAGATCGTTCCGTGGGCCGGGTCCTCGGGCTTCTCGTCGATGCGGGTGACCTTGCCGGTGGCGTCGCTCGTCACGACAGCCTTGTTCGACGCCTCCGTCACGGGCACCTCGGTGGTGACGATGGTGAGGTCGGCGCCCTTGGCGAGGTGAGCGGCGACGACGTCCCGCAGGTCGAGCGTGAACACCTGGTCGGCGCTGAGCACGACGGTCACGTCAGCGTTCTCGTCGGCGATCTGATGGCGGATGCGGTACAGATCGTCCGCGTTGCCGGTGGCGAACCCGCCCGTGCGCGCGGCGTCGATCTCCTCGGGCACGATGCGGCGGAAACCGCCGTCGTTGCGGTCGAGATCCCAGGGGCGCCCGTGCTGCAGGTGCTTGTCGAGCGTGCCCGCGCGGTACTGCACGGAAACCCAGACGCTGGAGATGCCCGAATTGACGAGGTTCGACATGGCGATGTCGATGAGCTGGTGCGTGCCGCCGAACGGCAGCGCCGGTTTCGCGCGGTGCGTGGTGAGCACACCCATCCGTGAGCCCTTACCTCCGGCCTGGACGATGGCGAGCACGCGCGGAGCGTCGGTCAGGGGCATGTGAGCGGCCATGCCGCCATCCTGCCAAGGCGACCTCCCCGCGTCGAGCCGGCGTCGCATCGTGTGTTCGCGTCCGCCCCGCCGCGCACCCCACACCGGGCACCTCGCGTCTCACGCGGGACGATCACGCCTTCCGTCCTGGGGCGTCAGCGCTCAGCGCCTCGAGGGTGCCGGTGCCATCGTCGGCGGCGCCGGTGAAGCCGAGCTGACGCCATGCCTCATACGCGACGACGGCGACCGCGTTGCCGAGGTTGAGGCTGCGGTTGTCGGGGCGCATGGGGATGCGCAGTCGCTCGTCAGCGCTGAACGTCGCGAGGAGATCGTCAGGCAATCCCGTTGCCTCGCAACCGAAGACGAGGACGTCGTCGTCACGGTAGTCGACGGCGTCATACCGTCGCCGGGCATGCGACGTCAGCGCGAGCCACCGCCCGGGGCAGGCTGCGCGGGCCGAGTCGACGTCCGCGTGCACGTGGACGTCGGTCAACTCGTGATAATCGAGCCCACCACGACGCAGCAGGCGGGCGTCCATCGAGAAACCGAGCGGTTCGACGAGGTGCAGGCTCGCGCCGACGTTCGCGGCGAGGCGGACGACGTTGCCGGTGTTGGGCGCGATCTGCGGCGCGACGAGGACGATCTGCACGCCCGCGAACCTACCAGCGTCACTTCATGTACTGCGGCGCCTCTTCGCGCAGGTCGATCTTGCGGATCTTGCCCGTCACCGTCATCGGGAATTCATCCATGACGCGCACGTAGCGCGGCACCTTGTAGTGCGCGAGCTTGCCGTCGCAGTAGGCGCGCAGCGATTCGACCGTCAGCGGCTCCGCGCCGTCGATCATGCGGACGCACGCCATGAGTTCCTCGCCGTACTTCTCGTCGGGCACGCCGATGACCTGCGCGTCGACGATGTCGGGGTGGTTGTAGAGGAACTCCTCGATCTCTCGCGGGTAGATGTTCTCGCCGCCGCGGATGACCATGTCCTTGATGCGCCCCGTGATCGCGACGTACCCGTCGTCGTCCATGGCGGCGATGTCGCCCGTGTGCATCCAGCCGTCGACGATGGCTTCGGCGCTCTTGTCGTCCTGGTTCCAATAGCCGAGCATGACCGAGTACCCCTTGGTACACAGCTCACCCGGCTCACCGCGCTTGACGGGCTCGTACGTGACGGGGTCGACGACCATGACCTCGAGGTGCGGGCCGACGCGCCCGACCGTCTGCGTGCGCTGCTCGACGGTGTCGTTCTTGCGTGTCTGCAACGACACGGGCGAGGTCTCCGTCATGCCGTAGCAGATGGAGACCTCCTCCATATGCATGCGCTCCATGACCTGACGCATGGTGTGCTCGGGGCATGGCGAGCCGGCCATGATGCCGGTGCGCAGGCTCGTCAGGTCGTAGCGGTCGAAGTCGGGCAGCGCGAGTTCGGCGATGAACATGGTCGGCACGCCGTAGAGGCTCGTACACCGTTCGTCTACCACGGTCTGCAGGGTGAGGGCGGCGTCGAAGCCGGGCGCGGGGATGACCATCGTCGCGCCGTGCGAGGTGCAGGCGAGGTTGCCCATGACCATGCCGAAGCAGTGGTAGAACGGCACGGGGATGCAGACGCGGTCCTCGGCTGTGTACGAACAGAGTTCGCCGACGAAGAAGCCGTTGTTGAGGATGTTTCGGTGACTCAGCGTCGCGCCCTTGGGGAAGCCGGTCGTGCCGCTCGTGTACTGGATGTTGATGGCGTCGGTGTTCTTCAACGTCTTCTGGACGGCGGCGAGGCGCTCGCGTCCGCCCTCCGCGGCGAGAGCCTTCGCGCCCGCGTCGGCGAGGTCGCTCCACGACGTCTCGCCGATGAGAACGACGCGCGCGAGGTCGGGGCACTCGCCGCGCACCTGCTCGATCATGCGCGCGTAGTTGCTCGTCTTGAACTTCGGGGCGGCGATCAGTGTCGTGATGCCGGCCTGGCCCAGCACGTACTTGAGTTCGTGGCTGCGGTAGGCGGGGTTGATGTTGACGAGGATGGCGCCGATCTTGGCCGTCGCGTACTGGGTGAGCGTCCACTCGGGGCAGTTGGGCGCCCAGATGCCGACGCGGTCGCCCGTCGCGACGCCGGCGTCGAGCAGGGCCAGGGCAAGTGCGTCGACGTCGTGGAGGAACTGCGTGTACGTCCAGCGACGGCCGCTCACCACGTCGACGAGCGCCTCACGATCGGGATGTGCAGCGACGGTCGCGTCGAGGTTGTCGCCGATCGTCTGCTCGATCAGAGGCGATTCGGGCGCCCCACGCGTGTGGCTGAGCGTCGGGTCGAGGTCGTTCTCGAGGGTGTCGGTGGCGGACATCGGCTCTCCTCCGGTCGCGTCATCCGTGACTCGCATCACAGGATTTTAGTGAACCACATCACACCGTCTCGGTTAATGGTTCTTAACTGAATTTCTCGACGGGCGGAACGACCCGGCTTCACCCAGCAGGGCGCAGCGCCGCGAGCGCCATCGCGCGCAGGACGGCTCGGGTGCGTTCGCGGTGAGCTTCGACCGCGGTCTTCGTCCTGCCGGTCGAGTGCGGCGTCGAGTTGAGCGCGCCGAAGCCGGCGTGGGCCTTGATGCGGGCCTCGTCGTCGCTGAGAGAGGGGTCGACGTCGCGCAGCACACCGACCCAGATCTCGACATATTGGCGCTGCAGCTGCCGCACGTCGCGACGAGCGGCTGCGTCGAGGCTTGCGAGATCGCGGCCCTGCACGCGGATGAGCGCCGGCTTGGTCAGGGAGAAGTCGATGTGGAAGTCGACGAGGTTCTCGAGCGCCTCGTCAGCCGTGGCGGCGTCAGCGACGACGCGCGAACCGTTCTCGAGGAGATACCGGCTGATGCCGACGAGCAGTTCGGCGAGCACCGCTTCCTTGTTCGCGAAGTGGCGGTAGACGGCGGGGCCGCTGATGCCGACCGCGCTGCCCAGGTCTTCGAGACGCACCCCCGCGAGCCCACGCTCGGCGATGAGGCCCGCAGCGGCATCGAGGATCTGCTGACGCCGGGCAGCCTTGCTGCGCTCCCGGGCCGTCAGCTCCGCGCCTGCCGCGACGTCGAGCGCCATGCGAACCCCCGTGGGCGAGAGACAGATACCAACGATTGAGTTAATCACAATGAACTGAGTGTGGTTGACCTCGACGGACTCCTCATGGCGCACCAACGCAGGCAGTCACCCAAAGAAGTCACCTCGCGAACCCCCGCGAAAGATACGAAACCCTCCATCTTGGCCGCATGCGCAATCTGAAGATTTGCTCCGTGGCGGCTGCCCTCGCCCTGTGCGGCTGTTCGTCAGAGGTCAAGAACACGAACGACGCCCCTGGCAGCAACACCCCCGCCTCGTCGGCCTCGTCAGCCGCCGGGGAAGGCACGACACCTCAGACATCCAGCTCAGCGACCTCTACGTCATCTGACGAAGTCAACAGCAAGACCAAGCCCTTCGGATCCACGTTCACGTGGGACGACGGCGTCGCGATCACCATCTCGAAGCCTCAGCCCTTTCAACCGTCTCCCTACGCAGCCTCTGACACCAAGTTCAAGAAGTTCGTCATCGTCGATGTCACGTTGAAGAACGGATCTAAAGAGCCCTACAACGCCATGACGCTCACGACCACAGCCACGAGCGGAGATAAGCAATCCGACGGGGCCTTCGACACCGAGAAGGGCGTTGATCTGCCCACCGCTGACATTCTCCCCGGCAAGACGCTCACTTGGAAGCAGGCCTACGGTGTCGACGCCACGGGCGACCTCGTCATCGCGGTTGAAAACGGCTTTGGCAACGCAAAGGGCTATTACAAATAGGACAGCGCCCCGACGGGGTTGGACAAGATCACTGCGGCGGCGCTGATCATCACGGTACAGCCGCCTCTCATACGGAACTACTGCGGCGCCCCGTGAACTCGGAAGGGGACGGAGGGCCTCAGCGTCCGTTATCCCGGTTCATCCTTAAGCCACCACATCGGCGCAAGCCCCGGACATGAGAGGTCCCTGCCGTGCGTGACGAGTTGGACACAAGCATGACCAGCGAGACTTAAGCCAGGGAACTCAGCCTAAGGTCGATCTATGAACAAGACCAGCCTCCTCGCCCTGACCGCGGTCCTCGCCCTCGCCGGTTGCTCGAGCAACGACACCGACAAGGCCGAGGACGCCGCAACCAGTGCTGCGTCGCAGGCCACGAGCGCGGTGGCGAGCGCAGGCTCCGCAGCATCGAGCGCAGCCGGCGATGCCAGCTCCAAGGCCGTCGGGGCACAGGCCGAGCCGTTCACCATGCCCGACGAGACCGGCAAGACCTTGCAAGCCGCGCAGGACGACGTGCAGCGGGTCTCCGGCAACCCGCTCTACGTCTCGCACTCGGACGACGCGCTCGGCACGAGCCGCCCCCAACTGCTCGACAAGCACTGGAAGGTCTGCTCACAGACCCCTGCGGCCGGAACCGAGGTCAAGGACGGCGTCGACGTGCGGTTCAAGACCGTCAAGCTCGACGAAACCTGCCCCTGACGTAGCGTCGCCGACGCCACACGTTGTCGCGCCTCAGGGGCCTCGCGACGCTCCCTCACACGCGACGCTGGGCGCCGCATGGGCCGACCACCCTCATTGGCTCCGCTCAGACGCCACGACGGGGTGCGCCGGCCGCCACCCCAGGCGCGCGAACGGCTCAGGGTAGGTGATGACGCCGCGCGGTCCGGCGTGTGCCTGGCTTTCAGCGTCACCGTCGCGCCCCCAGCCGTCCGCGAGAGGACGCGCCTGGAAGAACTCACCCCATGACGGGTCTGCGCTGATGCCGAGATCCGCAGCCGGCACGAAACCCAAACGCGCGTGATAGCCCGGCCCACCCAGCAGGACGATGACGCTCGCGCCCGCCTGGCGAGCAGCGCCCAGAGTCGCCCCCATCAACCGTGACCCGATGCCCTGCCCCTGCCTCGACGGCTCGACCGACAACGGCCCCAGCCCGAGCGTCGGCGCCCCGTCGAGGTCACCCCCGGTCGCCATCACGTGCCCGACGATTCTGTCCCCATCGAGTGCGACGAACGCGAACCTCGGGTCGTACGAAGCCGATTCGCGAAGCCAGCCTACGAGCGTCGCCTCACCGGGAGCCCGACGCACCGGCGACGGCATCGACGCCGACGCCAGACTCGACGCCTGCGCCGCGCTCTGGTCGGACGACCCGCAGGCCGCACCCCCGAGCGTCACGACGAGCGTCGCTCCCGCTCCCACAGCCGCCCGTCGCCACGACTGAGCATGATTCGTGAATTCATCCCTGCGAGTCATCAGATCCCCCTGGTCCCCCGCGGCCGTCGCAGCCTCGACGGCCGCCGCCAACCGGCCGCGCACATGCGCACCTCACTCACCAGGACGCTCGCCTCGCCGACTCGTAAAGCCCTTGGCACGAATGCGACACGGACGGTTGACGACGCCAGCCGCCACAAGCGGCCCACCGCCCACCGCTCACTGCGACGACTCCCGCCACGTGCTCGGGCGAGGACACCCGGGCAGACCTCCCCGCTCACCACACTTGAGTTAATTGTGATTAACTGAATGCGCGAGTGGCGCAGGTCACGTGATCGCTCGCACCGACCCGTCCCACCGACGTCACGGGGTGAGCGAACGCATGGCCTTCGACCAAGCCGCCAACCGAGCCGAGCATCTGCGCCTGCTCGACGATCTGAACGACAAGCTGGCCCGCGCTGCGAAGGGTGGCAGCGACAAGTCGCGCGAGCGCCACGTCGCCCGCGGCAAGCTGTTGCCGCGCGACCGCGTCGAGACGCTGCTCGATCCGGGCAGCCCGTTCATCGAGCTCGCGCCCCTCGCCGCCGACGGCATGTACGACGACGAGTGCCCCGGCGCCGGCGTCATCGGCGGTATCGGCCGCGTCGAGGGTCGCGAGTGCGTCATCGTCGCGAACGACGCGACCGTCAAGGGCGGCACGTACTACCCGATGACGGTGAAGAAGCACCTGCGCGCGCAGGAGATCGCGCGCGAGAACAACCTGCCGTGCATCTACCTCGTCGACTCCGGCGGAGCGTTCCTGCCCAAGCAGGACGACGTGTTCCCCGACCGCGACCACTTCGGCCGCATCTTCTACAACCAGGCGACGCTGTCGGCGAAGGGCATTCCACAGATCGCCGCCGTCATGGGTTCGTGCACCGCCGGCGGCGCCTACGTGCCCGCGATGAGCGACGAGACCGTCATCGTGCGCGAGCAGGGCACGATCTTCCTTGGCGGCCCGCCGCTGGTGAAGGCTGCGACGGGCGAGGTCGTCACGGCCGAGGATCTCGGTGGCGGCGACCTGCACTCGAAGGTCTCAGGCGTCACCGACCACCTCGCCGATGACGACCACGACGCGCTCATGACGGTGCGCAGCATCGTCAGCACGCTCGGGCCGAAGCCCGAAACCCCTTGGCGCACCGTGGAACCGCGCGACGCCGTGCATGATCAGGAACGCCTCTACGACGTCGTCCCCGTCGACCTGCGCACACCGTACGACGTGCACGATGTCATCGAGACGATCGTCGACGCCGGCGAGTTCCACGAGTTCAAGGCCGAGTACGGCAAGACGCTCGTCACCGGGTTCGCGCACATCCACGGCCACCCCGTCGCGATCATCGCGAACAACGGCGTGCTGTTCGGCGAATCCGCGCAGAAGGGCGCGCACTTCATCGAGCTTGCCGACAAGCGCAAGACGCCGCTGCTGTTCCTGCAGAACATCACCGGTTTCATGGTGGGCCGCGAGTACGAGGCCGGGGGCATCGCCAAGCACGGCGCGAAGATGGTGACGGCCGTCGCCTGCGCGCGCGTACCGAAGTTCACCGTCGTCATCGGCGGCAGCTACGGTGCCGGCAACTACTCGATGTGCGGGCGCGCCTACTCGCCGCGATTCCTGTGGATGTGGCCCAACGCGCGCATCAGCGTCATGGGCGGTGAACAGGCCGCGAGCGTGCTCGCGACGGTGCGCGGCGACCAGCTCGAAGCCGCCGGCACCCCGTGGAGCGACGACGACGCCGAGACGTTCAAGGCCCCGATCCGCGAGCAGTACGAGACGCAGGGCAACCCCTACTACTCGACCGCCCGCCTCTGGGACGACGGCGTCATCGACCCCGCCTCCACCCGCGACCTCGTCGGACTCGCCCTCGAGGCCTGCTCCGGCACCGACCTGCCCGACGTCAGCTACGGCGTCTTCCGGATGTGAGTGAGATGACCTCGAACACGACCTCCGCCCCCGACACGAACGTCGAGAAGCGCGACATCGCAACGGTTCTCATCGCCAACCGCGGCGAGATCGCCGTCCGCGTCATGCGCACGCTGCGCCGCATGGGCATCCGCAGCGTCGCCGTCTACACCGACGCCGACGCGAGCGCGCTGCACGTGCGCGAAGCCGACGTCGCCATCAACCTGGACCGTCTCGACGTTGCGCGCGGTGACGCCAGCGCCCCGGTTCGCACGAACTACCTCAGCATCCCCGCCGTCATCGAGGCGTGCCGCATCAGTGGCGCCGACGGCGTGCACCCGGGCTACGGGTTCCTGTCGGAGAACACCGCGTTCGCGGCTGCGTGCGAGGAGGCGGGCATCGCCTTCCTCGGCCCCGGCAGCCGCGCCATCGAGACGATGGGCGACAAGATCACGGCGAAGACAGCCGTCAGCGCGTTCGACGTGCCCGTCGTGCCCGGCCTCGCCCGATCCGGCCTGAGTGACGACGAGCTCGTCGCGGCCGCGAGCGAGGTCGGTTTCCCCGTCCTCATCAAGCCGAGCGCCGGCGGCGGCGGCAAGGGCATGCACGTCGTCGAGCGTGCCGAGGACATGGCCGACGCCGTCGCGCGCGCCCGTCGGGAGGCCGCCTCGAGCTTCGGCGACGACACGCTGTTCCTCGAACGGTTCGTGCTGCGCCCGCGGCACATCGAGGTGCAGGTCATCGCGGACAAGCACGGCAACGTCGTGCATCTCGGCGAGCGCGAGTGCTCGCTGCAGCGCCGTCACCAGAAGGTCATCGAAGAGGCACCGTCACCGCTGCTCGACGACGCCACGCGTGCACGAATCGGCGAAGCGGCCTGCAACACAGCACGATCCGTCGACTACGTCGGTGCGGGGACGGTCGAGTTCATCGTCAGCGCCGACGCGCCCGACGAGTTCTTCTTCATGGAGATGAACACGCGCCTACAGGTCGAGCACCCCGTCACCGAACTCGTCACCGGCCTCGACCTCGTCGAGTGGCAGGTGCGCGTGGCCGCCGGTGAGCCGCTCGGGTTCACGCAGGACGACGTGACGCTGACGGGCCACGCCATCGAGGCGCGCGTGTACGCCGAGGACCCGGCGCGCGGCTTCCTACCCACCGGCGGCGAGGTCATCTCGCTGTCCGAGCCGACGGGCGCCGGGGTGCGCGTCGACTCGGGGTTGCGCGTCGGCACGATCGTCGGCAGCAACTTCGACCCGATGCTGAGCAAGGTCATCGCCTACGGCCCCGACCGCGCGTCCGCCCTGCGAGGCCTCGACGCGGCGCTGGCGAAGACGCACATCGGCGGCGTCGTGACCAACATCGATTTCTGCCGCTTCCTGCTCGCCGACCCCGACGTCATCGCCGGGCGCCTCGACACCGGCCTGCTCGACGCGCGCGTCGCCGACTACGTCGCCACCCCCGCGCCCGACGGCGTGCTCGTCGCCGCAGCGTCGGCCTCGTTGGGGCTCGCCGGCGGTGGCGACCTGTGGGCCGGGCGAGACGGATGGCGCACCGGCCACAACAGCCCGCGGCGCGCCCGCTTCGCCGTCACCGACCCGAGTGAGGATGCCAGCGGCATCGTCGAGGTCGCCCTCGTGCATCACCGCGACGGTGATGACGTCACGATAAGCCGCGACGTGCCCGCCTCCGTGACGGCGGCCCGCGGCGACGGGGAGACAACGCGGCTCGCCGTCGTCATCGAGGGCGAGGAGACCGACGGCACAACGCGATTCGTCATCGACGCCGATGGCGAACGCCGCACGTACCGAACGGCGATCTCGAGCGACAAGAGCAGTACCCGCACGGTCTGGGTCGACTCACCCGACGGGACGTTCTCGCTCAAGGAGGCACCACACGTCAGCCTGCGCGCGTCGGCTGCGGCCAGCGCGGGTGGTGACATCACGAGCCCGATGCCGGGCGCCGTCATCGCCGTGCAGGTGGCCGATGGTGCCGAGGTGTCGGCGGGCGACGTCGTCGTCATCGTCGAGGCGATGAAGATGGAGCACTCCCTCACCGCACCGATCGACGGCACCGTCGAGATTCTCGCCCCCGCAGGCACTCAGGTGGCCGTCGACGAGGTGCTCGCTCGCATCACACCGCCCGACGCCTCCTGACCCCATCCCTCTGCATCCCACCCCACTCTTTCCGCCTCTTCAGCCCTTCGCCGAGCCCTGACCCCCCGCCGAGCCTTGACCCTCTGCGTGCAAGTGCACCCGGGTTCACTTGCACGCAGAGGGGGTAGACGCCCACACACCCGTAGGAGACCGCCATGACCGACTTCATCGCGCAGGGAAATCTGCCCGACGAGTACGCCGACCTCGCGAAGGGTGTGCGTGACTTCGCGCAGCGTGTAGTCGCGCCTGTGTCGGCGCAGCACGACAAGGACCACACGTTCCCGTACGAGGTCGTCTCCGGCATGGCGGAGATGGGCCTGTTCGGCATCCCATTTCCCGAGGAGTTCGGTGGCATGGGCGGCGACTACTTCGCCCTGTGCCTCGCGCTCGAGGAACTCGCGAAGGTCGACCAGAGCGTCGCCATCACCCTCGAGGCGGGCGTCGGGCTCGGCGCGATGCCGATCTACCGCTTCGGTTCGCAGGAGCAGAAGGAACAGTGGCTACCGATGCTCGCGTCCGGTGAGGCGCTCGGCGGCTTCGGTCTGACGGAGGCCGGCGCCGGTTCTGACGCGTCCGGCACGCGCACGACGGCCAAGGAAGACGGCGACGAGTGGGTCATCAATGGCTCGAAGCAGTTCATCACCAACTCGGGCACCGACATCACGAAGCTGGTGACGGTGACGGCGGTGACGGGCGAGTCGCAGACAGCTGACGGGCGCGTCAAGAAGGAGATCTCGACGATCATCGTGCCGGCGAACACGCCGGGTTTCACGGCTGAGCCCGCCTACGACAAGGTCGGTTGGAATGCCTCCGACACGCATCCGCTGTCGTTCTCGGACGTGCGCGTGCCGAGGGCGAACCTGCTCGGCGAACGCGGTCGCGGGTACGCGAACTTCCTGCGCATCCTCGACGAGGGCCGCATCGCCATCGCGGCCCTGGCGGTCGGTGCGGCGCAGGGATGCGTCGACGAATCGGTGAAGTACGCAAAGGAACGTCAGGCGTTCGGGCACGCGATCGGCGAGTACCAGGCCATTCAGTTCAAGATCGCCCGCATGGAGGCGCGGGCTCACACGGCGCGTTCGGCGTACTACAACGCCGCGGCACTCATGCTCGCCGGCAAGCCGTTCAAGAAGGCCGCGTCGATCGCGAAGATGGTCGCGTCGGAGTCCGCGATGGACAACGCCCGCGACGCCACGCAGATCCACGGCGGCTACGGCTTCATGAACGAGTACGTCGTCTCGCGTCACTACCGCGACTCGAAGATCCTCGAGATCGGCGAGGGCACAACCGAGGTGCAGCTCATGCTCATCGCCCGCGAACTGTCCTTGTGACCCACGATGTTGCCCGGGTTTCGGGGCGCAGGCGCCCCGAAACCCGGGCAACATCGACTCGACGAAAGATCGACTCGACGAAAGATCGACTCGACGAAAGGCCGTCATGCCCCTTCCTGAAACACCCCAAGACGCCTCGAGCGACGACGCCGCTACCGGCCCCGAATCGGGCGAGCGACAGCCCAAGCGCATCACGCAGCGGGGACTGTGGTTCGAGGAGTTCGAGGTCGGCGCGATCTACGAGCACCGCCCCGGACGCACCGTCACCGAGGCCGACAACGTGCTGTTCACGACGTTGACGATGAACACGCAGGCCCTCCACCTCGACGCCGACTACGGAGCGGGGACGGAGTTCGGCGAGCGCCTCGTCAACTCGATGTTCACGCTGTCGACGCTCGTCGGGCTGTCGGTCGCCCAGCTGACGATGGGAACGATCGTCGCGAACCTCGGGTTCAGCGAGATCAGCTTTCCCAAGCCGATGCGCCACGGTGACACGATGTACGCCGAGACGCTGATCGAGGACAAGCGCGAATCGAAGTCGCGCCCCGGCCAGGGCATCGTCACGCTGCGGCACGTCGCGAAGAACCAGCACGGTGACGTCGTCGCCGTCGCGGTGCGTCAGACGCTCGTGAAGTGCGCGCCGTCGGCCTGATGCACACCTGGTGACGGTTGGGGTGGATGGGGACGTTCGGACGTCACCATCCACCCCAACCGTCACCGTCTACCGACCGGAGGAACTCATGGACACAAGCACCTCGTGGACGATGCCGGGGCCGGGCTGGCTCTTCTGCCCGGCGGACCGCCCGGAGCGCTACGCGAAGGCCGCTGCGGCGGCGGACGTCGTCATCCTCGATCTGGAGGACGCCGTGAACCCGGCGGACAAGCCCGCGGCACGTCAGGCCCTCATCGACGCATTCAATTGTGACGGCGCACCGGACGTCGAGACGATCGTCGTGCGCGTCAACGCCGCGACGACGGACGAGTTCGCCGCCGACCTCGTCTGCCTGGAGCAGCTACCCGTCCGTCGCGTCATGCTCGCCAAGACCGAGACGCGCGCCGACGTCGACGCGCTGCCAGACCACGACGTCATCGCCCTCATCGAATCTCCTCTGGGTGCCGTCAACGCCGCCGAGATCGCTGCCGCCCCGAACGTCGCCGGGTTCATGTGGGGCTCCGAGGACCTGACGGCGGGCCTCGGTGGGCGCCGCAGTCGCCTGGCCGACGGGAGTTACCACCCGATCGTTCAGCAGGTGCGCGGCAACGTCCTGCTGGCCGCGAAGGCGCATGGCTGCTTCGCACTCGACTCCGTGTTCATGGACATCGGCAACCTCCTCGCCCTGCGCGCCGAGGCCGATGACGCCGTCGCCATCGGTTTCGACGCGAAGGTCGCCATTCACCCCAAGCAGGTCGCCACGATCCGCGACGCCTACGCCCCGGCCGATGAGCAGATCGACTGGGCCACGCGCCTCATGGACGCGGCGAAGCACGAACGCGGCGTGTTCACGTTCGAGGGACAGATGGTAGACGGGCCGGTGTTCAAGCAGGCCGAGCAGATCCTGCGGCGCGCGAACTGACGCAACGCGGCCGGTGGGGCAATGACGGGGGCTGCTCCGAGCTGGCGCTGCGGCGGCGTCCCGGGCCCGCTCATCCCGCATCGCGGCCACGTCGGGCCCTCGACGGCGAGGTCCCGGCAGGCCCTTGATGGCGGGCCGGGCATGCAGGCCACCGAGGTCAACGTCGACGCCCAGCGGTAGAGGCCACCGTCATCGGCCCCTGTCGGCGCCGCGGCCGTTCAGCTCTCGACGCGGCGTGAACCGATGACCCGGCGCCCCAGGAAGAAGAACGCCAGCACCGCCGCGACGAGCGCCGCGATTCCTGCGCCGACGAACACGGTGTGCACCTGCACGACGCCCGCGTCACGCACGGTCTGCTCGCTCGTATGAGCGGCCTTCTGCATCTCGACGCTGAACTGGTGCAGGCCGATCGCCGTCAGCAGCGCGAGGCCGACGACCATGCCCATCATGCGGCCGACGACGACGAGTGCCGACGTCACGCCGTGCGCGTCGTCGGGCGAGTCGGCGAGCGCCGCGTCGTTGACGGGCGCGATGGCGAGGCCGATGCCGAGGCCCGCGACGGCGAGCACGAGCGTCGAGATGACGACGCCGCCGAGCGCGTCGCGCCCCCACGTACTCATCGCGAGGATCGCGGCCCCGGCCATGATGAGACCGGGAGCGGCGACGAGGGCCGGCCCCACGCGTCGCAGCAGGAACCCGCCGAGGAACGCCCCGATGGGCACGGCGACGAGAAAGCGCAGCAGGACGAACGCGGCCGCCGTCTGCGAGTCCGTCAGCGTCAGTCGCGCGAGGACCGGGATCTCGACGACGATCGCGACGAGCGCCGTGCCGACGAGGAACGACACCAGTAGCGCGACGGGCACCCGCCCCGCCAGGACGCCGCGTTCGATGAGCGGTCGCCGCGCCGTGCGATGACGGATGACGTACCCGACGAGCAGCGCCGCCGCCACCGGCAGCAGTACGTATCCGGCGGGGCTGAGCACCTCCTTCGAGGTATCAGCCGCGGCGAACGCCCACACGATGCAGGCGAGCGCGCCCGTCAGCAGCACGGCGCCGGGCAGGTCGATGGCGCGTAGCCGCGGCCACCAGATCCGTGCCGTCAGCGCGATGCCCAGCACGAGGACGCCGAGGCCACGCAATGCGATGGGCGTCGCCATGCGCGAGGTGTAGCCGTCGTACGGGACGAACGGCAGGCCGTAGTCGACGTCGGAGGTCAGCCGCTCCGGCGCCCACAGCGCGAGCAGGACGAGGAGGGTTCCGACGAGCAACGCCAGCCACCCCAACCATCCGACGATGCGCGCCACGCGCCCGGGACCCGACGACGCAGCAGCGACGCGGTGCGCGCCGTCGCCAGCCGCGGATGTCGACGCGCCGCGCCCGCCCACCGGCTCAACGCCGCCGCCCACGTCCGGCACCTGCGCGCTCGTCCGTCGCCCCAACACACCGATCATGACGGCGAGCACGACGGCCGCTGCAGCGTTGACCCAGAAGATCGCGCGCCACGACCACACGGCGAGGATCGCGGCGCCGAGCAGTGGGCCGAGCACCGACCCCACTTCCTGCACCGCCGACACCATCCCGAGCGCCATGCCCCGTCGCCCGCGCGGCAGCAGATCCGCGACGAGGGCCAGCGTCGCGGGCACGAGCCCGCCGCCACCGATGCCCTGGATGACGCGCCCGCCGACGATGACAGGCAGGTCGACGGCGAGCGCCGTCACGACGCTGCCGAGGCCGAACAGCACGAGGCACCACAGCAACACGCGTTGGCGCGAGACGAGGTCGGACAACCGGCCGATGAGCGGCAGCACGGCGATGTAACCGAGCAGGAAGCCCGACACGATCGGCGTCGCCCGCTGCAGTTCGTCGATGCCGAGGCCGACGCCCGCCATCATGTCCTGCAGCGCGAGGACGACGACGTACGTGTCGGCCGCCGTCAGCAGCACGGCGAGTGCCGCCGTCGCGAGCAGCGCCTTCGAACGGGTGGCGATCGCCGGAACGTCGGCGTCGGGCGCGGTGGCAGCGGTGAGCGTCATGGGTCGTCGAGGTCTCTCGCGTCGGGGGTCAGTCGGCGGCCGGGTGCGTCACGAGCAGGGGTGAATCACCGGCAGGCACGGTCACGGCTGCTTGATGTCGACCTTCTGGTCGTACTTGGAGATGTCGATCGTGTACGTCGCGTCGGCCGAGTCGAAGAACGGGCCCGTGATGATCATGGTGCGCACCTCGTCGGAGTCCGTGAGGCCGACCTCGACGGTGTAGTCGCCGCGCGTCTTGCCGAAACCCATCGCCTTCGCGGCGCTCGGGCCGTCGAGCGTGCCCTTGTACGTCGTCACCTTCTCGCCGCCGACGAGCTTCTCGCCCGAACGCTTCATGTCCTTGCTCATGAGCGGCATCGCCGGGATGCCACTCGTCGCGTTGAAAAGCGACGTCGGGGACGGCACACCGAGCGACTTGAGGTTCACCGTCAGGTACTTGGGCGAGAAGCTCGGCTTCACCCAGTTCTTGTCGCCGATGCTGATGATGCCGGCCTTGATCTCGTTGCCCTGCGTGCTCGCCGTCACGTCACCCTTGAACGCGGCGGGCGAGTTGACGACGTCGCCCTCCCCCGCCTTGAGCGCCGGTTCGTCCTTCGGCGCGGCCGAGCACGTCACCTTCGTGTGGTACCCGGACGTCTTGCCGATCTTGTCCTGCGCGGCCTTGAGACGCTTCGTCACGTCCTCGCCGCTGGAGGCGTTCGAATCGGACTTCTTCGCCGACGAGCACGCCGTCAGGGCGACGCTCGCGAGCGCTGCCGTCATGACGCTGCGGCGCGTGGGCATGTGGGAGGTCATGAGCTCACCTGTCCGTCGGGGGTCGTGAGCGGATGCTCACCTGTCGTTGTGACGCAGCCTATGCAATGCAGGTTCCGAAACGGGGCGGTTCACCGTCTCCGGGTGTGTTTGAGTGGGTCGCGTGAACCACGAATTCGCCCGCACCACCGTCACCGCCGCCGACGGCGCGCGCCTCGCCGTCTTCACCGCCGAGCCGGCCGATCTGGCGCCCGACGCGCCGACCGTCGTCATGTCCCACGGCTGGACACTGAGCCACCGCTCGTGGGAACCCGTTGCGCAGCGTCTGCTCGATCGCGGCGGCGTGCGAGTCGTGCTGTGGGATCAGCGCGGGCACGGCGACTCGACGTTCGCCGGTGGCCGCATGCGCCCCGGCGACGAGACCGTGCGCGCGCTCGGCGAGGACCTCGCGAGCGTCGTCGCCGAGACGGCACCGGAGGGATCACCGGTCATCGTCGCGGGTCACTCGATGGGCGGGATGACGGTGATGGCGTTCGCCGGGCTGCACCCGGGGCTCCTGGGTGAGAAGGTCATCGGCGCGGTGCTCGTCTCGACGTCGTCAGGGCAGTTGCGCGGCTTCACCGTCCCCGGCGAGAAGTGGATCGTCAAGGCGCTCAAGCACGTTCCGCTCCGCCCGGGCCGTCTCGTCACCCTCGCCTCACAGCGCCGCGGCGGCTTCGGCATCGACCCGCTCGACGAAGACGTCCGGGCCGCGCGCGACCAGATCGCCGCCACGCGCATCTCGACGAGCGGCGCGTTCTACACCGCGCTCATGGCGCACGACGAACTCGCCGCGCTGGCCGCGCTGAGCAAGGTGCCCGTGCGCATCCTCGTCGGCTCGCGTGATCTGCTGACGCCGAAGCGCCACTCCATCGCTCTCGCCGAGGCCATGCCCGACGCTCACCTCGACATCGTGGACGGCCGGGGCCACATGCTGACGTACGAGGAGCCCGACCTCGTCACCGACGCCATCGGCGACGTCATCACGCAGGCCGGCGCGAACGATCAGGGCTCTGCCGTCACGTCCGCGTGACGCCGGGGCCATCGTGCGCCTGCCGCGGCCACGTCGGCGTCCCGCTCGGGACGCCTGAGCGCGGCGCCCCCGCGAAGGGGACGCCGCGCTCAGTCATGTGCGCGAGGTGGCGGCTCAAGCGTCGCGTCGCGGGACGACGATCATCGGCACGGGCAGCGACGAGAGCATGCGCGTCGCAGCGGAGCCGAGGAAGGTGCGTCGGTTCTGCGCGAGCCGGGACGAGCCGACGCACAGCGCCGTGCGCTCGTCCCAGTCGATCTTCTTGACGGCCTGCTTGAGCGAGCGGCCCTGACCGACGACGGTCGTGACCTCCGCGCGGTCACCGACGCGCTTGGCTGCGTCGGCGAGCACGCGCTCGGCCTCGTCGAAGCCGTCGACGTGGAACTGCTTGTCCTGCTTGAGCGAGACGAGCGAGATGAGCTGCAGCGGCAGGCCGACGCGCTTGATCGCGTCTGCGGCCTCGATGGCGACCTGGTGCGCGCCGGGGCGCGGGCCGATGGCGGCGGACAGCGACGAGAGCGAGTCGAACTTCACCTTGCGGTAGTTGCGCGGCGCCATGGCGATCGGGACGGGGCTCGAGTGCAGCAGGCCGCCGACGATGGCGTTCGTCGCGACGGGCTGACCCGCGCCCGAACCGGCACCGATGACGATGGCCTGCGAGCCAAGCTGCTCGGCTGCGGCGAGGATGCCCTGCGTGATCGACTCGCCGTAGACGACGTGCGTCTCGACCTCGACGCCCTCGCCCACCGACTTCGCGGCCGTCTTCAGCCAGCCGGCCGCCTCGCGTCCGACCTCCTGCTCGAAGGTGCGGTCGCCCGCGGTGACGGTGAAACCGTTCGTCTGCTGGAAGACGACGTACACGATGTCGAGCTTCGCCTCGAAGGTGCGCGCGAGCACGGCGCCGAGCTTGAGGGCGTCCTCGGAACGCTTGTCCCCACCCCAGGCCACGAGGTAGCGCGTGCCAGGAGTCGTCACTGCAGGTGTGTTCTCTGTCATACGTCAAATCTACCTGCCCCGATGCCGTGCCATCAGCGCCGCGATACGAATGTGACCGAAACTCGCAAGGGTGGACGAAAATCGCAGAAGGGGACGGGAATCGCAGAGGGGACGCGCGAAACGGGCCGGACACCGTGATCGGTGTCCGGCCCGTTTCAGTGTGCGGTTCACTGCTCAGGCAGCTGTCGCGACGATCAGCTCTCGACGCCCGCGTCGGGCTCGACCCTCTCCGACACGATGCGCAGACCCGTCACCGGAGGCTCGACGCCCTCCGGTGCCGTGACGCCATCCGGCAGCTCCAGCGCCGCGCCACGTTCGACGTCAATCGTCACCTTCTCGCCGTCGAGCACCTCGCCGGCGAGGAGTGCACGAGCCAGACGGTCGCCGATCTCCTTCTGCACGAGGCGACGCAGCGGGCGCGCACCGTACGCCGGGTCGTACCCCGTCTCGGCGAGCCACTCGCGCGCGGCCGGCGTCACCTCGAGGGTGATGCGGCGATCGGCGAGCCGCTTGCTCAGCGACGCGACCTGCAGCTCGACGATGTGCGACAGCTCGTCCCGCGTCAGCGGGTCGAAGATGACGATCTCGTCGAGACGGTTGAGGAACTCGGGCTTGAACTGCGCGCGCACCGCACCCATGACGGCGCCATGCTTGGCCTCCGGCGCCATCGTCGGGTCGACGAGGAACTGGCTGCCCAGGTTCGACGTCATGACGAGGATGACGTTGCGGAAGTCGACAGTGCGGCCCTGCCCGTCCGTCAGGCGCCCGTCGTCGAGCACCTGCAGGAGGATGTCGAACGTCTCCGGGTGCGCCTTCTCGACCTCGTCGAGCAGCACGACCGAGTACGGGCGACGGCGCACGGCCTCGGTCAGCTGACCGCCCTCTTCGTACCCGACGTAGCCGGGGGGCGAACCGATGAGGCGCGCGACGGCGTGACGCTCGGAGTACTCCGACATGTCGATGCGCACCATGGCGCGCTCGTCGTCGAAGAGGAAGTCGGCGAGCGACTTCGCGAGCTCCGTCTTGCCCACACCCGTTGGGCCGAGGAACAGGAACGAACCGGTCGGACGATCGGGGTCGGCGATGCCGGAGCGCGAACGGCGCACGGCGTCACTGACAGCCTGGACCGCGGCCTTTTGACCGATGAGGCGCTCACCGAGGAAGTCCTCCATGCGCAGCAGCTTCTCGGTCTCGCCCTCGAGCAGACGCCCGGCGGGGATGCCGGTCCAGCTGGCGATGACCTCGGCGATGTCGCCGGCGGTCACCTCGTCGGAGACCATCGGCGCCTCGCCGCCGGCCTTCGAGGACGTCGCCTCGGCTGCCTGCGCCTCGTCGAGCTGCTTCTCAAGAGCCGGGATGTCGCCGTAGAGCAACTTCGAGGCGTTGCCGTAGTCACCTTCGCGCTGCAGCTTCTCGGCCTGCGTGCGCAGGTCGTCGATCTGGGCCTTGAGATCACCGACCTTGTTGAGGCTGGCCTTCTCGGCCTCCCAACGCGCCGTCAGCGCGGCGAGCTGCTCCTCGGTGTCGGCGCGGTCGGCCCGCAGCTTCGCGAGTCGGTCGCGCGAGGCCGGGTCGGTCTCGCTCTCGAGGTGCAGTTCTTCCATGTTCATGCGGTCGACGCTGCGGCGCAGCTGGTCGATCTCGACAGGGCTCGAGTCGATCTCCATGCGCAGACGCGACGCGGCCTCGTCGATGAGATCGATCGCCTTGTCGGGCAGCTTTCGGCTCGTGATGTAGCGGTCACTCAACGTCGCAGCGGCGACGAGCGCCTGGTCGGCGATGGCGACCTTGTGGTGCGCCTCGTAGCGCTCCTTGAGGCCGCGCAGGATCGCGATCGTGTCCTCGACGCTCGGCTCACCGACGAACACCTGCTGGAAACGACGCTCCAGCGCCGGGTCCTTCTCGATGTTCTCGCGGTACTCGTCGAGCGTCGTCGCACCGACGAGACGCAGCTCGCCGCGCGCGAGCATCGGCTTGAGCATGTTGCCGGCGTCCATCGACGAGTCGCCGCCGGCACCCGCGCCGACGACGGTGTGGATCTCGTCGATGAACGTGACGATCTCGCCGTCGGAGTTCTTGATCTCCTCGAGGACGGCCTTGAGGCGCTCCTCGAACTCGCCGCGGTACTTCGCACCGGCGACCATCGCGCCGAGGTCGAGGGAGATGAGGCGCTTGTCGCGCAGGCTCTCCGGCACGTCCCCGGCGACGATGCGCTGCGCGAGACCCTCGACGACGGCCGTCTTGCCGACGCCGGGCTCACCGATGAGGACGGGGTTGTTCTTCGTGCGGCGGCTCAGCACCTGCACGACGCGACGGATCTCGCTGTCGCGGCCGATGACGGGGTCGAGCTTGCCCTCACGGGCGAGGGCCGTCAGGTCGGTGCCGAACTTCTCGAGCGCCTCGAACGTGCCCTCGGGCTCGGCGGAGGTGACCTTGCGGCCACCGCGCGTCGCGGGGATCGCCTGTTCGATCGCCTCCGCGTTCAGCGTGGAGAACTTGCCCGTGCGAGCGAGCGCGAGCAGCAGGTGGTCGGTCGAGGTGAACGCATCCCCCATGGCGCTCATGTCGCTGCGCGCCTTCTCGAGCACGTTGAGCAGCTCACGGCTCATGCCGGGCTGGCCCACGCTTGCACCCGAGCTGCTCGGGAACGTGCGCAGGTCGGCCTCGGCCTGCGCGATGACTGCCTGCGGAGTGGTGCCCGTCGCCTCGAGCAGCGGGCCGGTGGTCGTGTCGGTCTGTTCCGCGAGCGCCTTGAGGAGGTGCGCGGGCTCGATCGAGGGGTTGCCGGCCGACTGCGCGGCCGTCACGGCGGCCGAGAGGGCCTCCTGCGCCTTCGTGGTCAGTTGAAGATCCACTGCTGACTCCTTGTCGTTGAACGTCTTCTTGCTGCAATGCACGACGTGCGCTGACGGCCAGGTGGCTCGACAGCGACCGCACCTTCAGTATGGCTGGTCGCGCATCTTCCTGATGCTCCTATAGGTGTCAAGCAACGTCGAGCCAGGCCCGGTAGGCGGTTGCGAGTTCGGCGTTGGGGCGTCGGCCTCGTTCGAGTTCGGAGATGCGTGCGGGTTCTGCGCCGAGGCTGAGGGCGACGTCGAGCAGGGTGGCGCCTCGCTCGTGGCGCAGCTGCCTTAGGTCGTCGGTGCGGGGCACGAGGTGGGGCTTGGTCAACAGGCG
>NZ_JAGEKQ010000033.1:0-28833 GCF_017565385.1 Dermacoccus sp. NHGro5
GAAGCGGTGGGGCCCTCGTCGTCGATCAGGCGCGCGATCAGTGGTTGTTCAGGTGCGCCTGCAGGGCGCGGACGGTGCGGGCGTTGAGGTACGTCGCGCCGTCCTGGGAGATGCCGAGCTTCGACTGCAGCGCGGCGACCGTGCGGGGGCCGATGATGCCGTCGGGCGTCGTGCCGACCGTGCGCTGGAGGGCCATCTTCGTCTGCGGGCCGACGATGCCGTCACGGTACGTACCGACCCAGGCCTGCAGCGAGCGAGCGGTCTGGCGACCGAGGATGCCGTCGGCGGCGAGCTTGCCGGACGTCGCGGCGGGAGCCTTGACGGCGGAACGAGCGGTGGAGCGCGACACCTGCGTCTTCGCGGCCGCAGCGGCAGGAGCCGCAGCGGTGCTGCCACCGTTGGCGCGGGTCAGGCCACCGCGCACGGAGCACACGGGCCAGGCGCCGGGGCCCTGGACGGCGAGGGTCTTCTGGGCGATCGCGATCTGCTGCTCGCGCGTGGCGAGGTCGGCGCGGGCGGCGTACTGCGTGCCACCGAAGCCGGCCCACGTCTGCTGCGTGAACTGCAGGCCGCCGTAGAAGCCGTTGCCCGTGTTGATGTGCCAGTTGCCGCCCGCCTCACAGGCGGCGACGCGGTCCCAGACCGAACCGGCCGGAGCGGCCGATGCGGTGGTGGCGCTCGTGACGCCGGCGCCGACGGTGGCGGCACCGACGAGGGCGACGCCCGCAGCCTTGCGACCCATGGTCGAGTCGGAGGGAGCGGAGTGCTTCGGGGTGTAACCCATGGAGGTGTTTCCTTTCCTGACGACGCCGGTGAGGTGAGCTGTCGGGTTCGAGCGGTCAGGTGCTCGGCCGGTTCGGGACCGGCTTCACCCCAAGGCACTCAGCGAGTGCCACGAGTGGGTCCCCCACCCTCGTCTGCGGTTCGCACGGTGCGAATGAAGCGGCGCCCGACGAGGTTTGGCGTTGGCGCTGCCCGCGAATTCTTGGTGTGTTGAGTTGTGAGCCGCTTGGGCGACACTCACGACATCGCCACAGCGAGGAGAACGTTACGCGACCTACGTCACAAAATGTGAATTACTGCGGCCCCCGCCGTCGCCGCGCGCGAGAACCCCCCCGCCCGTCAGCGACGACGAGCCCTGCGGCGCTGCACGATCGGGCGGTCGAACGGCGCCGACAGCACGTCCCCGAGAAGCGCCCCCGTGCTCAGCGCGAGGGCGATCCCGACGGCGCCGAGCATCGTCGTCACCCCGACCCCGGACTGCGCCACGCGCGTCGCTCCGAGCAGTGAACCCGACACGGACTCGTACATGCCGCGGAAGATGCGCAGGCCGGGCAGCATCGGCGAGACCGCGGGCATGACGAGCACGAGCGCGGGGGCGCCGAGGCGCAGCGCGAGCAGTCGCGCGCAGAACCCGACGGCCGTTGCGGCCATCGCGGTCGCCGTCGTCGCGCCGAGGCCGATGGAGCTGACGAGGAACGTCACGCCGCCCACGCCCAGGGCGCCCATGACGGCCGTCGGCACGAGCATCCGGACACGCGAACGCATCGTCACGGCCGAGCAGACCGCGCCGAGTGCACCGCAGGCAACCTGGAGCAGAAAGGTCGTCGACGGCGAGTCGTAACGCAGCACCCCGGGCGACTGGAGCCCGAGGTCGAGGGCGTTGTCGAGACTCAGCGTCAAGGACAACCCCGCACCGACGCCGACGGTGATGCCCGCGCAGGCGAGGATCACCGTCAACACGCGTCCGGAGGCGGTGACCGGATAGCCGGTGACCGCGTCCTCGACCGCGGACGCCATCTGACGACCGGGCAGCAGCGCGACGATGCCGCCCGAGATCGCGTACGCGAAGTCGGCCATCGTCATCGAGCCGGGCAGGTGGGTGGCGACGAACTCGCCGACGAGATGACTCTGGTGCGACATGTACGCGAGCCACGCGAGCATCGTCGAGGCGAGTCCGCCGGCGGCCGCCGAGTAGAAGCTCGGTACCCCCAGGTTGCTCAGCACGCGCCCGATGCGGTCGACGATGATCGCCGACACGAACGCGACGGCGACGGCCATCCAGCTACCACCGAGGATCGTCGCGACCGACGCGGCGAGACCACCGAACGCGACCGAGACGAGCCATCGCGGGTACAGCCGCGGCATCCGCTGGATGCGCCGCAACTGCTTCGTCGCCTCGTCGAGATCCATGCCGCCCGCGACGAGGCGCTCGACGAACTGGTGCACGGCCGTCAGCCGGGAGAAGTCACGCGTCGACGAACGGGCGACGCGCAGCATCGTCAGCGGCGGATGGCCCGGATGCGGTGACGGCGTCTGCAGCAGCAGCGCCTGGTTCGTGATGTCGACCTCGAGGCGGCGCAGCCCCGCCGATGCGGCGACGGCGACGACGCTCGACTCGACGTCACGCGTGCTCGCCCCGCAGCGCAGCAACAACTCCCCCACGCGCACGGCGATGTCGAGCGCCTTGTACTGGGCCGAGTCGTCGCTGACTCCCGCGAGGACGTTCGGGTCGCGGTAGGGAGTGTTCTTCAGCGCATCGGCGATGGGCAGCGGCTCGGTGACCGGTTCGCTGCGCAGGAACCGCATCCGCGGCGCCAGGACCGGCTGCGTGTTCTCCGAGATCGGGTTGGGCCCCGTCGTGCCGTGCTCTCGTCCGTACTGACCCATTCCCTGATCCTAGGACGCCGAACGTGACGATCCCTCGGCGCGCGCTGTGGACGCGCTGTGGTGCATCCACTCAGCGCTGCACGCTCGGCGCGTACCGCGCCAGCGGGTCGTCGATGCCGCCCGTCAACGGGAACCATGAGATGTCGCCCTGCTGCAGGAACGAGCCGACCAGCATGAACAGGCCGAGGCCGACGGCGATGCCCGCGACGATGCGCGTCGCGTTCTGCGGCACGAGGCCGCGCACGAGCGAGCGCGAACCGCGTCGGTAGCCGACCGAACCGGCGCCCCGCCACAGCGCCAGTTGCGCGGCGCCCGCGCCGAGCACGAGCGGCAGCGCCCACCACACGCGCGGCACGCCGCCACGCACGGCCACCCAGCCGATACCGACGAGCGCCGCGACGCAGGCGAAGACGACGGTCGGCAGGATGAGGGCGAACAGCGTCGACAGCGTCGCGCGCAACGCGTGCCACGGCGCACTCGCGACGGCGACGGCGCCGTCGCTGCGTCGTCGTCCGGCCTCGTAGCGTCGCAGGACGGTCTGGGTGATCGTGGAGTCGCTGAAGCGCGCGGCGAGGTTCCACACGACGAGCAGCACGAGCCCGACGACGGGCACGAGCGCCGTCACGCCCAACCACAGGACGAAGATCGCCTGCAGCGTTCCCGATCGATGCGGCAGGTTGATGCGCGGGTCGTGCTCGCCCGGGCGCGACTGCGGTTTCGGCGCGAACGGAACGGGCGCGGAGCCGTATGGGCTCGGGTTGGCATACCCCTGGGCGCCCTGACGCACCGGGGCCCCCTGCTGAGCGCGTTCGGCGTCCGTTGGCCCCGCACTCAGCGGCGGCGGCGACGTCACCGGCGCGACGCGCGTGGCGTCCGGGCGGCCGAGCACAGCCGTCGCGTCGGGGCGGGGTTGCTGCGATTCGGGGCGAGTCACGCGCGGCTCTGCCGCGCGTCGCACCGGGACGTACGTCGTCGGTTCGCCGCGCGCGTACCGCTCCATCTGTTCGATGACCTGCCGGGCCGACGGTCGCTCCTGCGGCACCGGGCTGAGCGCGGCGGCGAGCAGCGGCCGCAGCCGCGCGTCGACGCCGCCGAGGTTGGCCTGACCACGCGTCACGCGGTCGAGCACCGCCGGCATCGGGCCGCGCCCGAACGGCGGCTCACCCTGCGCGGCGAAGGCGAGCGTCGCGGCCCAGCCCCACCAGTCGGTCGACGTCGACACGGGCGCACCCTCGACGAGCTCGGGCGAGAGGTAGCCGGGGGTGCCCATGACGAGGCCGGTCGACGTCAGGCGCGCGTCGTCGGCGATGTGGGCGATGCCGAAGTCGATGACGACGGGGCGCCCGTCGACCATGAGCACGTTGCCCGGCTTGAGGTCGCGGTGGACGACGCCGGCGTCATGGATGGCCTGGATGGCGACGGCCAGGTCGCGCCCGAGGCGCGCCAGCGCGTCGGGCTCGAACGGCCCGCGGCGCTTGACGACCTCGTCGAGGGGGATGCCGGGCACGTACTCGGTGGCGATGTACGGGCGCTCGCCGTACGGCTCCGCGGCGATGACGGCGGCGACGCCGGGTGTGTGGACGCGTTCCAGCGTCGCGACCTCCCGCGCGAGGCGGGTGCGCGCGTCGGGGTCGTAGGCGATGTGCGGGCGCAGCACCTTGACGGCGACCTCCCGCCCGTCCGAGCTTCGGGTGTCGAGCGCGCGGTAGACGACGCCCATGCCGCCCTCGCCGATCTTGTCGAGGATGCGGAAGTGGCCGACGACGTCCCCACCGTCGGCCGGGGTGGCCGCGTGAGCGCCCGAGCCCTGCCGTGTCCGCGTGCCCTGCGGCGCCACCTGTGTCGCGTCGTCGTGACGCTCGGGCGTCGGCGACGGCGTCGGGTGGGTGCGCCGCGGCAGACGGTGTCCGGCGCGTGTCGGCTCAGGAGGCTCCGGGGACGTCATGGCTCCACGGTAGGCCGCGCACATGACAAAGTGCTGGATCGACGCGGCCCGGCACGCCCCCGCCGCCCCGCGATAGGCTCGTGACGAAGACGCGAACGGCCCCGGCGCCCCGCCGAATTCGAGCGCACGCCGCACCTGTTCGTCCCGCGCACCGATGAGCGAAGGAACTTTCCGATGAGCGAGACCTACGACTTCGTCGTCGCGGCCAACCGGCTGCCCGTCGACCGCGTGACGACGCCGGACGGCGAGTCGCAGTGGCGCCGCTCCCCCGGCGGCCTCGTCACCGCGATGGACGCCGTCATGCGTGGGCGTGACGGCGCCTGGGTCGGCTGGGCGGGCGAGCCGGGTGAGGCGCCCGAACCGTTCGACGACGGCGGCATGCACCTGCACCCGGTCGCGCTGTCGGAGCAGGAGGTCGCCGACTACTACGAGGGCCACAGCAACGACACATTGTGGCCCGTCTACCACGACGTCATCATCACGCCGACGTTCCGTCGCAGCTGGCGTTCGGTGTATCGCCGCGTCAACCGTCGCTTCGCGAACGCCTGCGCCGAGGTCGCCGCGCAGGGCGCGACGGTGTGGGTGCACGACTATCAGCTGCAGCTCGTGCCGGAGATGCTGCGCGAGATGCGCCCCGACCTGCGCATCGGCTGGTTCAACCACATCCCCTTCCCCGCCGTCGAGCTGTTCGCGCAGCTGCCCGGGCGCGAGGAGATCCTCGAGGGGCTGCTCGGCGCCGACTTCCTGGGTTTCCAGCGCACCGAGGACGCGGGCAACTTCCTGCGCGCGGTGCGTCAGTACCTCGACCTCGACGTGACGGGCGACGTCGTCGACCTCGGCGAACGTCAGGTGCGCGCAGCCGCGGTGCCGATCTCGATCGACGTCGAGGGGCTGCGCGAGATCGTCGAGTCGGATTCGGTGCAGGCGCGGGCGCGTGAGATCCGCGAGCAGCTCGGCAACCCGGAGAAGATCCTGCTGGGCGTCGATCGCCTCGACTACACGAAGGGCATCCGTCACCGCCTCAAGGCGTTCGGCGAACTGCTCGCCGACGAGCGGCTCGACCCGAGCAAGCACAAACTCATCCAGGTCGCGACGCCGAGCCGCGAGCGCGTCAAGGCGTACATGGATCTGCGCGACCAGATCGAGCTGACGGTCGGGCGTATCAACGGTGACTTCTCGAGCATCGGCGCGACGGCGCTCACGTACCTGCACCGCTCGTTCGACCGCGAGGAGATGGCGGCGATGTTCGCGGCCGCCGACATCATGCTCGTCACGCCGCTGCGCGACGGCATGAATCTCGTCGCGAAGGAGTACGTGACGTGCTGCGCCGACGACGGGGCGCTCGTGTTGTCCGAGTTCACCGGCGCCGCGACGGAGCTGAGCGACGCCTACCTGTGCAACCCGCACGACATCGCGGGTCTCAAGCAGCAGATCATGAAGGCCGTCGACGCGCCGGCGCCCCAGCGTCGTCAGCGGATGGACTCGATGCGTGCCCTCGTGAGCGAGAACTCGGTGCAGCAGTGGGCGAAGAACTACCTCGCGAGCCTCGAGGCCGCCCCGAAGGCGCCGTCGACGCAGGCCGCATCGTGACCGCGACGCCGCTGCGGCCGCCGTCACGCAAGGAGCTGGATGCTTTCGCGCGCCGCGGTGACGTGCTCGTCGCCTCCGACTTCGACGGGGTGCTCGCGCCGATCGTCCTCGACCCCGCGAGCGCCCGCCCGCAACCGGGCACGATCGAGGCACTCAGTGCGATGGCGGCGCTACCGGGCGTGAGCGTCGCACTCGCATCGGGTCGTGACCTCGCCACCCTGCGCGCGCTGACGGGGATCGACGAGTCCTCCCCCATTGTCCTCATCGGCAGCCACGGCGCAGAGATCTCGACCACCCTCGGCTCCGCCGCCTCGGGCGGCAGCGCGCTGAGCGACGTCGAGCGCGCCGCCCTCGACGGCGCCACCCACGCGCTCGAGACGATCGCCGAACGACTGCCCGCGACACGCGTCGAGTACAAGCCGGCCGGCGTCGTCCTGCACACCCGCGGCATGGACGAGGACGAGGCCGAGCGCGCGACCTGCGCGGCGCTCGCCGTCCCGCAGGATGTCCCGGGCGTCCACGCGATGCGCGGCAAGGCCGTCGTCGAACTGTCGGTGCTCGACGTGTCGAAGGGCGCGGCACTCGCGGCCCTCGCCGCCGAGCGCAACCTGCGTGCGACGTTCTACCTGGGCGACGACGTCACCGACGAGACGGTGTTCACGACGCTGCGCGCGGGAAGCGACATCGGCGTCAAGGTCGGCGACGGCGACACCGCCGCAGCGCACCGCGTCCCCGGCTGCACCGACGTCCCGCCGCTGCTCGACGCTCTGCTCGGCGCGCTGACGAAGGCGCGGCGCGACGCGCCACGAGACGACGCCGACGTCCGAGACGACGCCGACGCCGGTAAGGGCGCCGTCAGCGCACCGGAGGCGGGCCGGTAGAGGCGCGCACGACGAGGTCGGGCGCGAGCACCAGCTCACGGGCGCACGGCGCGGCCGCTGCGAGCCCACGGATCTGGTCGAGCAGCGTGTCGACGGCGCCGTCGGCGAGCGCGGGGACGTTCTGGCGCACCGTCGTCAGCGGCGGCGAGGTGTGCTCCGTCATCGCCGAGCCGTCGAAACCGACGACGGAGAGCTCCCTCGGCACGTCCAAGCCCGCGTGACGCGCTCCGCGGATGACGCCGAGCGCCATGAGGTCCGAGCCGCAGATGATGCCGCTCGCGCCCCGCGCGGTGAGCTGCGTTCCCGCGAGTTCGCCGCCCTCGACGCTGAACCACGTGTGTTCGACGAGCGCCTCGAACCCGAACTCGGCCGCGGCGTCGCGGAACGCCGTCAGCTTGCGGATCGACGGGGTGTAGCGTGCCGGCCCGACGGCCAGACCGAGCCGGCGGTGCCCCAGACTCAGCAGGTGGCTGACGGCGAGGCGCACCGCGACGCGGTCGTCAGTCGACAACGACGTGACGGCGAGGTCGTCGCGGTGGCCGTTGACGAGGACGACGGGCAGGCCCTGCGCGACGAGTTCCTGATGGCGCGCGATCGACGCCGTCGTGTCGGCGTGGCGACCCGAGACGTGGATGAGTCCGGCGATGCCGCGTTCCAGCAGCATCGACAGGTACTCATCCTCCTGCACCCCGCCGGCGCTCGTCGGGCACAGGACGGCGGTGTACCCCGCTGCAGCGAGCCGCGTCGTGACGGCCTGTGCGAGCGCGGGGAAGATCGGGTTGTCGAGTTCGGGCACGACGAGGCCGATGGCGCCAGCCCCCGCGCGGCGCAGGCTCACGGGGCGTTCGTAGCCGAGGACGTCGACGGCGGTGAGGACGCTGCGGCGCGTGGCCTCGGCGACGCCGGCCTTGTTGTTGAGCACGCGCGAGACGGTCGCCTGCGAGACCCCCGCAGCAGCAGCGATCTGCTGCAGGCGCGGCGGCGATTCGTCGCCGCCACGCCTGAGCGCCGCGTCCTCGGTGGCGCTCACGCGCCCGCTCCCGTCGCGCCGCCGCGGTACGAGTTCACTTCACCGAGCCGGTGGTGAGACCACCGATGAGCTGCTTCTGGAAGGCCAGGTACAGCGCCATGATCGGGATCGAGCTGAGCAGCGCACCAGCCGAGAACTGGCCGAACAGGGCGTTGCGGTCGTTGCCGACCGTCATGCCGTAGAGGCCGACGCCGAGGGTCTGCTTGTCGACGTCGGTGAGGAAGATGCTCGCGAGCATGAACTCGCCGAACAAGCTGACGAACGACACCATGAACACCGTGACGAGGATCGGGCGCACGAGCGGCAGCGTCAGGCTGAAGAACACGCGGGCATGCGAGGCGCCGTCGACGAACGCGGCCTCGTCGAGTTCCTTCGGAACGGTGTCGAAGTAACCCTTGAGAAGCCACACGTTCGATCCCATCGCGCCGCCCAGATAGACGAGGATGAGCCCCCACGTGGTGTTGAGGCCGAACGCGGGCATCACCTCACCGATCTTCGAGAAGGTGATGTAGAGGCCGACGAACGCGAGCAGCGCCGGAAACATCTGCAGCAGCAGCAGCGCGAGCAGCATCGCCCGGCGGCCTCGGAAGCGCAGGCGCGAGAACGCGAACGCGGAGCACGCGCCGATGAAGACGCTGAACACCGAACCGACGAGCGCGATGAGCAGCGCGTTCTTGTACCAGGTGACGAACGGTCGCGCCTCGTTGCTGAACAGGTCGGAGAAGTTGTTGAGCGAGAAGCTCGTCGGCAGCAGCGTCGAAGAACTCAGCGTCCCCGCCTTGTTGAGTGCCGCCGAGAGCAGGAACAGGATCGGGAACAGCGCGAAGGCGAGCGCGCACAGCGCGAGCAGGTGGCGCCACCACACGCCGCCACCGAGGCGCGGCGCACGAGCATGCGTGCCACCGGGAGCAGCTTCGGGCACGCCGGTCACGGCTCCCGGTTCGGGCAGGCCGGCCGCAGGGGTGTTCATGGCAGACATCAGTTGACCTCCTCGAGGGCCTTGCTGCGCAGGAAGCCGGGGAAGCTCAGGAGCGCGACGATGATGAAGATGACGACGGCGACCGCGGATGCGAGACCGAAGTTCGGGTTCGTCCCGTCGATCGCGAGACGGTACGCGTAGGTGATGAGCAGGTCGGTCGAACCGATCTGGGCGCTGTCGCCGACGAACGGCCCGCCCTTGGTCAGCAGGTAGATGAGGCCGAAGTTGTTGAAGTTGAACGCGAACGACGCGATGAGCAGGGGGCCCACCGCGACGAGCAGCAGCGGCATCGTGATGGAGCGCAGCGTCCGGATCGGGCCGGCACCGTCGATGCGTGCGGCCTCCATGACGTCACCCGGGATCGACTGCAGCGCGCCTGTGCACACGACGAACATGTAGGGGAAGCCCAGCCACAGGTTGGTCAGCAGGATGGCGGCGCGCGCGGCCCACGGGTCGCCGAACCAGTCGATGTCGAGGCCGGTCAGGTTGTTGATGAGGCCGTAGTCCTGGTTGAACATCGACGCCCACACGAGCGCGGAGACGAACACGGGCACGGCGTACGGCAGGATGAGCAGGCTGCGGTAGATGGCGCGGCCCTTGATGCGCGGGTCGTTGAGCAGCAGCGCGAGCAGCATGCCGAGCACGAAGGTCGACAGCACCGACAGGATGGCGAACGCCATGTTCCACGCGAAGATGCCGAAGAACCCCTTGCGAATCGTGTCGTTCGTCACGAGGTCGGTGTAGTTCTTGAACCCGACGCCCTGCTTCCACCCGACCGGCAGCGGGCTCGCGGAGCCGGACTGCGGCACCCAGCGTGCATCCTTCTCGACATATACCGTGCCCGTGGCGGAGTCGGTGAGGGTGTTCTTCGCCTTGTCCCACTTCAGCGTCGGCGCGCCCTCGAACGCCTGCGAGACGCCACTGGCCTTGATGCCGTGGCCGTCACTCGTCGGCACCGCGAAGTTGGCGAGGTCCTTGCGCTTGTTCGCCTCGCCGAGCTTGAGGACGCGATAGCCCTCGGCCGACTTGAGGTGGCCGATGCCCATCTCCGTCTTGCCCGTGAGCGGCTGCAACCCCTTGGCGTCACCGACGAAGTGCTTGCCCTTCTCGTCGGTCAGCAGGAAGTGCAACGGCGCGGACGTCACATCCTGGCCGTCCTTGACGGCGATCGACAGCCCGTACGTCGGCGACCCCGCGACCTGCTGGACGGAGTAGGCGATGTCCTGCTTCGTCGCCTCCTCCTTGGAGACGAGGTGGCCCTGGCCGTAGTTCGTGAACGACGTCGCGGCCGTGTACACGATGGGCCACACCTGCAGCCCGAGCAGCAGGATCAGGCCCGGGAACAGATACTTCGCGGGCACGTTGCGGCGCGTGCCGTACACGACGAGCACGGCCATCGCGACGAACGCGACACCGACGACGGCGAGGCCGTACCCCTTGTCGGCCAGCTGCGTCGCGAGATAGATGCAGAGGATGACGGTGGCCGCGACGAGCGCCCACTTGAGGATCGGCGCCCACACGGGGCTCTTGGCTGGCGGCAGACCCGACGTCTGCTCGGGGGCGGCGAGGGTCGCCATGTCCTTCTCCATCGCTCGGGGAATTCGTTCACCGGTGCTCACCGCACCAGCCTGGGGCGTGAGGCGCCTCGCGGGCGCCGTCAGGCCTGTCGTGATGGGCGTCGTCGTCGACGCTCGACGCGCCGTGAGCCGACGACCGACGTGGTCACCGGCTCACGGATGCGACGTGGGTGGATCGTCAGCTGCCGGCCTTGATGGCGGCCTCGATCTCCTTCTGCGCCGCATTGAAGCGGGCGTCGGGGGCTGCCTTGCCGGAGATGACGTCGGCCATCGCCTGACCCATCGGGCCCCAGACGGCATTCATCGCGGGGATGTTCGGCATGAGCTTCGCGCCCTTGCCGGCCTCGGCCCACTTCGCGACGTCGGGGTTGGACTTGACGACCTCGTCGTACGCCGCCGTCAGTGCCGGCGGACGCTTGCCGACCTCGAACAGCGCCTTCTGCGCGGCCTCGGTGGTGAGGAAGGACGTGGTGAACGTCTGAGCGACGGTCGCATTCTTCGCCTTCGAGCTGACGTAGAACATCTGCACGCCGAGGAACGGCGTCATCTTTCCGCCGCCGGTGACGGTGGGCAGCGAGGAGACCTCGTACTTGATGCCGGCCTTGTCGAACGTCGGCAGCGACCACGGGCCGGTGATGATGTACGGCGCCTTCTTGTCGGCGAACAGGGCGTCACCGTTGGTCTTGTCGACGTTGGTCGACAGCACCTTCTTCTTGCCGAGCTCGGCGAGCAGGTTGGCGCCCTTGAGGCTCCCGGGCGAGTTGACGAGCAGCTTGCTCGCGTCGTAGTCGCCGTTGGCCTTCGTGCCGAAGATGCCGCCGCCGAAGCCGGTGAGGAACGGGATGCCGTGGTAGGCGTCGCCCTGCTTGCCCATCTCGAGGGAGAGGACGTTCGTCGCCTTCTTCTCGTCGACGACCTTCTGACCGGTGGAGACGAGCTCGTCGATCGTCTTCGGCGCGTCCTTGACCATGTCGGTGTTGCGCACGAGCGCCATGTTCTCGACGGCGTAGGGCACGCCGTAGGACTGGTTGTTGTACTTCGTCGCGGCGATGGCCTCCTTGTTGAAGCCGGAAGCGACGTTGGCGGGGATCTGCACGGGCGCGACGGAGCCGTTGGAGACGAGCTCACCCATCCAGTCGTGAGCGCCGACGATGACGTCGGGGGCCTGGCCCGCCTTGAAGGCCGTGCCGTAGTTGCCGCGCACGTCCGTCGAGACCTGGACGGAGACCTTGACGTCGTTCTCGTCCGCGAACTGCTTGGCGAGCTTGGAGACGACGGGGGCCGCGGTGCCGTCAGCCCAGACGACGAGGTCGGCGTTGGCGTCACGCTTCGGGTCCTTGGCGTTGACGTCACTGCCGGCGGCAGCACTGCCCGGCGCCTTCGCGTCGCCGGACTTCGACGAAGCCGCAGACGTGTCGCTCTTCGACGAGTCGGACGAGGACGAGCCGCCGCCGCACGCGGAGACGGAGAGGGCGAGGACGCCCGCGAATGCGACAGCCACACTGCGCTTGGTCATGAGTGCTCCGATTGTTCAGGGCCACACCTCGAGTGTGGCCTGCTTCACAGCATGCAGCGTGTACTCAGGGTCTGCAAAGTTTTTCACGGTCACGATTTGATCAAGGAGCGTTGATCGGGTGATAGGCAGGGCCGAGCGAGCATGCAGATCGACCCACCTACCCCTCGAGACGGGGTGCTCAGATGAGCGCTACTGAAACAAATGTGCAGAAGGGCTGGTCAAGAGCCACTCCCATCAGGCATGCTGTGTGCGGCGTCACATCCGTGCGCCGCCCGTTCACAACGGATCGTCCGGCACGTTCCTGCCGGTGAGCGCTAAGGAAAACCCCATGGCAACCGTCACGTACGACAACGTCACCCTCACCTACCCCGGGGCCGATCGTCCCAGCGTCAGCGACCTCAACATCGAGATCGCCGACGGCGAGTTCCTCGTCCTCGTCGGCCCGTCGGGCTGCGGCAAGTCGACCTCGCTGCGCATGCTCGCCGGCCTGGAAGAGGTGACGAGCGGCCGCATCCTCATCGACGGACGCGACGTCACGGCGCTGTCGCCTAAGGATCGCGACGTGGCGATGGTGTTCCAGAACTACGCGCTCTACCCGCACATGAGCGTCGCCGACAACATGGGCTTCGCGCTCAAGATCGCCGGCGTCGACAAGGGCGAGATCCGCAAGCGCGTCGAGGAGGCCGCGCAGATCCTCGACCTCACGCAGTACCTCGAGCGCAAGCCGAAGGACCTGTCGGGTGGCCAGCGTCAGCGCGTCGCGATGGGTCGCGCCATCGTGCGTCAGCCGCAGGTGTTCCTCATGGACGAGCCGCTGTCGAACCTCGACGCCAAGCTGCGCGTGCAGACGCGCACGCAGATCGCGGACCTGCAGCGTCGCCTCGGTGTGACGACCGTCTACGTCACCCACGACCAGGTCGAGGCCATGACGATGGGTGACCGCGTCGCAGTCCTCAAGGACGGTCTGCTGCAGCAGTGCGACACGCCGCGCAACATGTACGACCACCCGAAGAACGTCTTCGTCGCCGGCTTCATCGGCAGCCCCGCGATGAACCTGTTCGAGGTGCCGGTCAAGGACAACAAGGTGCTGCTCGGCACCGCGTCGATTCCGCTGCCCGCGGACGCCCGCCCCGGTTCGAACCGTGTCACGCTCGGCATCCGCCCGGAAGACCTCGCGCCGTCCGACGCGGGTCTCGAGGTCGACGTCGTCATGGTCGAGGAGCTCGGCGCCGACGCCTACGTCTACGGCAAGACGAACGTCGAGGGCGAGGACCAGCAGGTCATGGCCCGCGTCGACGGCCGCCGCCCCCCGATGAAGGGCGACACGCTCTACTTCGCGCCGAAGACCGATCACATCCACCTCTTCGACGTCGAGACCGGTGAGCGCATCAACGTCTGAACGCGCACCCGCGAGGGGCTGACATGACGATCGAGCGGACGATGGCGAGCGGCCATCGTCCGCTCGACGCATCGACGGGCGGCCGAGGCACCGTTTCGGGTGAAACACACCGTCACGCGGATGCGCGCAGCCGCCCCCGCACGGTGGGAGGATGACGAGGTGGCACTCGACATCAAGGCAGCACGCCCCTACCCCGCGCTGTTCGCACTGCCATGGAGCGTGCCCCTCGAGCAGTGGCCAGAGGATCGACTCGCGGCACTGCCGCGCGGCATCTCGCGTCACATCGTCCGCTTCGCGAAGGTCGACGGCCGCATCCTCGCCGTCAAGGAGATCAAGGCCGACATCGCGCTGCGCGAATACGCGATGCTCAAGCAGCTGCGGCGCCTGCACCTGCCGTGCGTCGAGGCGATCGCCGTCGTCACCGGACGCACCGACGTGCACGGCGAACCGCTCGACGCGTGCCTGCTGACGCGGCACCTGCAGTTCTCGCTGCCGTACCGCGCGATGATCAGCCAGACGCTGCGCCCGGACGCGGCGACCCGCCTCATCGACGCCCTCGCGGTCCTGCTCGTCAAGGTGCACCTCGTCGGTTTCTGGTGGGGTGATGTGTCACTGTCGAACGCCCTGTTCCGTCGTGACGCGGGCGAGTTCGCCGCCTACCTCGTCGACGCCGAGACCGGTGAGCTGCGCGAGAAGCTGTCGAAGGGCCAGCGCGAGCACGACCTCGACATCGCGCAGGTCAACATCGCCGGGGAGCTGATGGATCTGCAGGCTGGCGGCATGGTGCCCGACGACATGGACCCCATCGAGGTGAGCAACACGATCGTCGAGCGCTATCACGAGCTGTGGGAGGCACTCACGCAGGCCGAGCGTTTCGACGCCTCGGACGCGTGGCGCGTCGAACAGCGCATCCGCTCGCTGAACGACCTCGGATTCGACGTCGGCGAGCTCGACATCACGACCGACATCGACGGCACGACGATGTCGATCAAGCCCCAGATCGTCGAGGCCGGCTACCACACGCGCCGCCTGCGTCACCTCACCGGTCTCGAGGTCGGCGAGAACCAGGCGCGACGACTGCTCAACGACCTCGTCAGCTTCACGGCGAGCAAGAACCGCCAGAGCGACGACGAACGCGCCGTCGCACATGACTGGCTCGCGACGATCTACGAACCGATCACCCGCACGGTACCGCCGCAGTTGCGTCAGAAGCTCGAACCAGCCGAGATGTTCCACGAGGTGCTCGAGCACCGCTGGTACATGTCGGAGCGTCTGCAGCGTGGCGTGACGATCGAGGAAGCCGTCGCCGACTACGTCGAGAACATCCTGCCGACGAAACCGGACGAGCAGAACGTCATCGCCCCCGACGCAACGCCCCTGCAGATGACCGCGCGCTGAGCGCGGCGCCCCGGTAACCTCGTGTGCGAAGGAGCACAGGAGGGAATCATCATGAGCAACAACACGAATGGATACGGCAGCCAGCCGTACGGTCAGAATCCGCACGACCCCGCCGCGCAGCCGGGCCAGTACGGCGGCGCGCCGCAGGGCCAGCCTGCTTACGGACAGCCGAGCCATGACCAGCAGGGTTACGGCCAGCAGGAATACCAGGAACAGAGCTACGGCCAGCCTGCCCAACAGTACGGTGGCGCGCAGTACGGCGCGCAGGGCCAGCAGTACGGCGGCGGCTACGGCCGGCCGGACGCCTACGGCGCACCGGGCTACGCCCAGCAGTACGGTCAGGGCGCGCCGAACATGCCGATCCTCGCGAGCTGGGGTTCGCGTGTCGGTGCGGCGTTGCTGGACTGGTTCATCACGATCCTGCCGACCATCATCTGCGTCGGCATCGCGCTCGGCACCGGAGATTTCCTCAAGGACGGCTGGGACGCGCCGGGCGCCGACCCCACCGATCCCTTCACGGACCGGGCCTGGGCGTTCATGGGCGCGGGCACGCTGCTCGGTCTGCTGTTCCGTCTCTGGAACGAGGGATACCTGCAGGGCAAGCGAGGCCAGAGCATTGGCAAGAAGGTGCTCAAGATCGGCGTCATCAACGAGCGGACCGGCCAGTACCTGGGTGTCGGCCGTGGTCTCGGCCGCCTCGCAGTCGACATCCTGATCTCGCTGCCGTCGCAGCTGATCCCGCTGCTGTTCTTCATCCCCCTGCTCAACTACCTGTGGCCGCTGTGGGACGACAAGAACCAGACGTGGCACGACAAGGCCGTCCACTCGCTCGTCGTCCGCACGGCCTGAGCGGCCCACCCGCCATCGACGCCTGACGAGAAGGAACGGACATGAGCAACGGATACGACCCCTACGTTCCGCCGCCCGAGCACGGTGGCGCCCAGGGGTACGGCAGCGGCGCGCAGTCGCAGCCGGGCCCCCAGTACCAGCAGTACCAGGGCCAGCCGTACCAACCGCAGGGCTACCAGGGTGCGCCGCAGCCCGGCCAGCCGTACCAGAACCAGCCATATCAGGGGCAGCAGTACGGTGCGCCCGCTCGACGGGCGGGGTCCGCGCCCTACGGTTCATGGGGGTCGCGCGTGGGCGCCTACCTCATCGACAGCCTGCTGTCGGCCGTCCCGATGATCGTCATCTCCGGTCTCGGATTGTGGCTGGCGTTCAAGGACAGCTACTCGGTGGAAGACATCAACGGCAACTCGACGCTGCACAACGTCTCCGGCGGCGGTGTCGCGTTGGCGCTGCTCGGTCCGCTCGTCGCGTTGCTGTTCAACCTCTGGAACCGCGCCATCCGTCAGGGCAGGACTGGCCAGAGCCTCGGCAAGAAGATGCTGCACCTCAAGGTCGTCGACGAGCGCACGGGTCAGCCGACGGGCGCCGGTGTCGGCTTCGGGCGTTACCTGCTCGAAGCCGTCGCCGGCGGTATCAGCGGCGGACTCCTGCTCATCGTCGACCTGCTGTGGCCGCTGTGGGATGACACCAAGCAGACGCTGCACGACAAGATTGTCCACACGATCGTGGTGCGCGGCGACTGACGCCCGCCCACCGCGAGCGAGCCTCGAGCTCGCCCGACGTGAAACGGCCCGGTTCCCCTCTCCGAGGGAACCGGGCCGTTTCGCGTCAGGGAACGCGTCAGCGCAGACGCTGGTGGATGTCCTCGCTCATGCGAACGATCGCGACGTAGAACTCGAGCGTCATCCGGATGAAGACGAGGTACAGCAAGATGAGGACGGGGCCGATGATGAGAGCGAGCAAACCCGACGCCGCGTTGTCCGCGAAGCCGCCGATCACCATGAAGACCCACAACAGCCCCAGAGCGCCGACGGAGATGGCGTAGGCGAACTTGACGATCTTCGGCGTGATGAACGTCGAGAACGAGAAATCGAACAGCGCCTTGAAGAACCCGGCGCCCGACAAGGACTGATCAGCGGGCACCTGCTGCCCGTACGCCTGGGCGCCGGCCGTGGGGTTGGCCTGCGTCTGGTCGTAGGACGTGTGGGCGCCGTACTGGTTCGACTGGCTCTGGTGCGGCTGACCGTACTGCCCGTACTGCCCCTGGTCACCGGTCTGGTCGTACTGGTGCGGCTGACCGTAGTGACCGGGGTTCTGGCCGTCGCCGGGCTGGTATCCGTCGTAGGAGTCGTGGTTCGACATCGTGAAGGTCTCCCTCTCGTTCATCATGGTGCCTGGACGTACCACGATACGGGGCTGGGAGCCTCCCGCATCCGACCTCCGGGGCTCAGCGCGTCGAGCCCAGCCCGCGGTTGACGGCCACCTGATACAGCGTCACGGACGTCGCGATGCCGGCGTTGAGCGACTCGACCGCGGAGCTCATCGGCACAGAGACGATCTGGTCGCACGTCTCGCTGACGAGACGCGACAGGCCCTTGCCCTCGGAGCCGACGACGACGACGAGCGGCCGGTCGGCGAGCTCGAGGCCGGGCAGGTCAACGTCACCGTCCATGTCGAGGCCGATGACGAAGAAGCCCGCCTTCTTGAACTCCTTGAGCGCGGCCGTCAGGTTGCTCGCCTGCGCGACGGGGATGCGTGCCGCGGCGCCCGCCGATGTCTTCCACGCCGACGCGGTCATGCCCGCGCTGCGACGCTGCGGGATGACGACGCCGTGGCCGCCGAACGCCGCCGTCGAACGCACGATGGCGCCGAGGTTGCGGGGATCGGTGATGCCGTCGAGCGCGACGACGAGCGGCGTGCCGGGCAGTTCGGGGTCGATGAGGTCGCTCGGATGCGCGTACTCGTACGGCGGCACCTGCAGCGCGAGGCCCTGGTGCACCGCGCCGTCCGTGAGCCGATCAAGTTCACCGCGCGGCGTCTCGAGCATCGCGACGCCCTGCTCCTGCGCGATCTTGAGCGTCTCGCGCACGCGGTCATCGGAGTCGATGCGGCTCGCGACGTACAGCGTCGCGGCAGGCACGCCGACACGCAACGCCTCGAGCACCGAGTTGCGCCCGGCGATGATCTCGCTCGACGTCCGGTCGCGGCGCGCACCGCTCGAACGTCGCGCGTTGGGCGCGTTCTTGGCGGCGCCGGAGCGCTGCGCCGACTTGTACGCCTTGTGGTTCGGGCGCTCCTCCGCGCGCGGCGTCGGGCCCTTGCCCTCGAGCCCGCGTCGGCGCTGACCGCCGCTGCCGGTCGTCGCGCCCTTCTTCGACGCTCCCTTGCGGATCGCACCGCGGCGCGATGAGTTGCCTGGCATCAGTCGTTGTCCTTTCGACCCGTACGCGCCACGCTCCAGCGGGCGCCGTCGGGGGTGTCTTCGACCACGACGCCGGCGTCGGCCAGCTGGTCGCGGATGATGTCTGCTGTCGCGAAGTCCTTCGCCGCACGTGCGGTCTTGCGTTGCTCGACGAGAGCGTCGACGAGCGCGCCGAGCGCACGCTTCGTCTCGTCACCGCCGGCCGATCCGTTGCCCGACCACTTCGGGTCGAGCGGGTTGACGCCGAGGACGTCGGTCATCGCGGCGACCTGCAGCGCGAGCTCTTCGACGCGCCGCACATCGGCCTCGTCGATGGCGGTGTTGCCCTCGCGGATGGCGTCGAAGCACGCTGCGAGCGCGCCGGAGACGTTGAGGTCGTCGTCCATCGTCGCGACGAACGCCTCGGGCAGTTCGACGTCGGCGAGGTCGGCGCTCGTCAGGACGGCGTCCTCGCCGAGGGCGCGACGCAGGAAGCCCTCGATGCGCTCGACGGCGGCATTCGCTTCCGCCAGCGAATCGGACGTGTACTCGATCGTCGAACGGTAGTGCACCGAGCCGAGGTAGTAGCGCAGCACGAGCGGACGCACCGTCTTCGTCAGCTCCGTGACGGACAGCGTGTTGCCGAGCGATTTGCTCATCTTCTCGCCGCTCAGCGTCACCCAGCCGTTGTGCATCCAGTAGCGCGCGAAACCGAGACCTGCGGCGCGTGACTGCGCCTGCTCGTTCTCGTGGTGCGGGAAGCGCAGGTCGATGCCGCCGCCGTGGATGTCGAACGTGTCACCGAGCCAACGACGCGCCATCGCGGAGCACTCGAGGTGCCAGCCGGGGCGCCCCTCACCCCACGGCGTCGGCCAGTTCGCGGACGCCGGCTCGTCGGCCTTGCGGCCCTTCCACAGCGCGAAGTCGCGGGGGTCGCGCTTCGCACGCGGGTCGGCGTCAGCGGCGTCTTCCATGTCGTCGAGCTTCTGCCGCGTCAGCGCGCCGTACTCGTCGAAGCTCTTGACGTCGAAGTAGACGTCGCCCGAACCGTCGGCTGCCGGGTAGGCATGGCCGCGTTCGATGAGCAGTTCCATGAGTTCGACCATGTCGGTGACGTGCCCTGTCGCGCGCGGCTCGTACGTCGGTCGCTGAACGCCGAGGATGTCGAGCGCGTCGCTCGTCTCACGTTCGTGAAGGTAGCTCCACGCGAACCAGGGCTCCCCCGCCTCCGCGGACTTGCGCAGGATCTTGTCGTCGATGTCGGTGACGTTGCGCACGAGCGTGACGTCGTAGCCGTGACCGCGCGTCAGCCAGTTGCGCAGCACGTCGAACGCGACGGCGAAGCGCAGGTGACCGATGTGCGGCGAACCCTGCGTCGTCAGCCCACAGATGTAGATGCCGACCTTGCCGGGCTCAACTGGTTCGAAGTCGCGCAGTTCGCGCGTGGCGGTGTCGAAGATCTGCAGGCTCACGCCGCACAGTCTATCGGCGACGCGCAGCCCTGACGCCCCGCCCGAGCGCCTGCCCACCATCGAGCGGCGCAGCGTCGATCAGTGGCTCAGGAGATCCACTGCTGCCAGGTGAGGTTCCAGTCGCCCTCGCCGTTCGTCACGGAGACGGGGTTGTTCGTGCCCTTGGAGACGAACAGGTTGCCGGGCAGCACCTTGTCGTAGAACCACTTCGCGTCGGCGGCCGACAGGTGGAAGCATCCGTGCGATGTGTCCGCCTTGCCGATGAGGTCGTCCCAGGGTGCGGCGTGCAGGTAGGTGCCCGATTCGGAGACCTGAACGGCGTTGTTGATCTGCTCGTCGTAGTAGTTCGCCTCGCCGGGCGTGCAGGAGATGCCGACGCTGCACGACGTCATGCGTACCGTCCGCTCCTTGCCCGTCACGACCATCTTGCCGGTGAGGCTCTCGAAGCCCTTCTTGCCACCACCCGACTTCATGACGCGGGTGACCTTGCCACCCTCGCTGACGGTGACCTCGTGCGTCGCGGGGTCGTACACCGCCTCGAGGTCGGAGGTGACGTCGAAGCCGACGTCACCGAGCGTGCCCGCGCCCCAGGTCTGGCCGATCGGCATGCCCTGGATCGAGCCGGTGACAGTGACGCTGTCGCCGACCGGCCACTTGTTCTTCGGGCGGTAGTCGAGGCGCGTCGGGCTGACCCAACGCCACGCGCCCTCCACATTCGCCGTGTCCTTCACGGTGAACCGCTTGGCGACCTCGGCGCGCTGCGCCTGCGGCACGGCCTGGCTGAACGTCAGCACGACCGGCTGAGCGTTGCCGACGTTCGAGCGCTTGAACGGCGTGACGGCGTAGAGGCCGGTCGTGCTCGCACCGTTTGCGGCGGCGAGGAGGGTCCGCGAGTTCGTCGCGCTCTGCCCGTCCGAGGTCTCGGCCGTGGCCGTTACGGTGTACGAGCCGCTCTTGGTCAACAGGCCGGCCGGCGTCCAGGTGCCCGCGCTCGCGTCGTAGTTGCCCTCGACGCTCTTGCCCGCCGCGTCGGTGACGGTGACGTCCGTGACCTGTGCCGGGCTCGAATCGGCGCCCTTCGCACTCACCGTCACCGGCTGCGACAACCCCAGGGGCGAGCCCTGGGCGACGTTCGAGGCGATGGTGATGGTCGCCGCAGGCGCGGCACTCGACGAACTCGTCGACGACCCGGGCGATTCAGCGCCCGAGTGCGTTCCCGACGCCGAACCCCCAGCGCCCGACGACACGTTCGCCGCGGGCGCCGAGTGATTCGCGTCCGAGGAGCATCCGGCGCCGACGGCCCCCAGCGTGATGACGCCGACCAGGATCGCCCCGGTGTGCACGAGGCGACGATCGGGGCGGGTGTGGGCGAGGGGCAGGCTCGATGGGCGACGCATCCTCCCAGTCTGCGCCACGTCCGTCGAACCACCGCGCAGGAACACGCGGGTCACCCTCGGATGCTCACTGCTCGGACCCAGCTCCGATCGTGGCGCCCTCGGCCGCGATGCTCGTCGCTTCACCGTGGCCCGTCAGGACGGTGGTGTGGCCCGGCAGCGTGAACAACGACGCGCGGATCGAGGCGAGCAGCGTGTCCTCGTCCGAGTACGACCGACCGGTCGCACCGGGGCCGCCCTGGAACAACGTGTCGCCCGTGAACACGACGTCGAGCGCCTCGAGGTACAGACAACACGCGCCCGGCGCATGCCCCGGGGTGTGGATGACGCGCAGGGTGGCCCCTGCGACCCGCAGCTCGTCCCCGTCGCTCAGCGACTCGTCGGGCGCCCAGTCGTACGTCATGTCCCACAGCACGCGGTCGCCCGGGTGCAGGTGGACGGGCGCACCTGTCGCGGCGCGCACGTCGGCGGCGGCCGTGATGTGGTCATTGTGGGCGTGCGTGCACACGATGGCAACGACCTCGCGGCCCGCGACGCCGTCGAGGATGGGCGCCGCCTCGTGAGCCGGGTCGACGACGATCACCTGCTCGTCGTCGCCGATGAGCCAGACGTTGTTGTCGACGTCCCACTTACCGCCGTCGAGCTCGAAGGTGCCGGAGGTGACGACGCGTTCGATGCGCAGACCGCCGTCGGCGACGACGACTTCCGGGCCCGCGGGGGCGCTCACAGTTCCACCACCGAACGCAGCACCGAACCCTCGTGCAGCTTCTCGAACGCCGACTCGACGGCGTCGATGCCGATGCGCTCGGTGACGAAGGCGTCGAGGTCGAAGCGGCCCTGCTTGTAGAGGGCCACGAGCGCCGGGAAGTCGCGCTCGGGCAGGCAGTCGCCGTACCAGCTCGACTTGAGCGCGCCACCGCGACCGAAGATCTCGATCATCGGCAGTTCGATCTTCAGATCGGGCGTCGGCACGCCGACCATGACGACGCGGCCGGCGAGGTCACGGGCGTAGAACGCCTGCTCGTACGTCTCGGGGCGTGCGACGGCGTCGATGACGACGTCGGCGCCGAACCCGCCGGTGAGTTCGCGGATCTTCTCGACGGCGTCGACGTTCTTCGAGTTGATCGTGTGGGTCGCGCCGAACTTCTTCGCCGTCTCGAGCTTCGCGTCGTCGATGTCGACGGCGATGATGCGCGCCGCACCGGCGATCTCGGCACCGGCGATGGCCGCGCACCCCACCCCACCGCAGCCGATGACGGCGACGGACTCACCGCGTTCGACCTGGCCGGTGTTGGCGGCCGCACCGAACCCGGCCATGACGCCACAGCCGAGCAGGCCGACCGCGGCTGCGTCGGACTCCTCGACCTTCGTGCACTGGCCGGCGGCGACGAGAGTCTTGTCGATGAACGCGCCGATCCCGAGAGCGGGCGTCAGCTCCGTGCCGTCCTCGGCCAGCGTCATCTTCTGCGTCGCGTTGGCCGTGTCGAAGCAGTACCAGGGCTGACCCTTCTTGCACGCACGGCACTCGCCGCACACGGCGCGCCAGTTGAGCACGACGAAGTCGCCGACCTCGACGTTCGTCACGCCCTCGCCGATCTTCTCGACGCGCCCGGCCGCCTCGTGGCCGAGCAGGAACGGGAACTCGTCGTTGATGCCGCCGTCGCGGTACGACAGGTCGGTGTGGCAGACGCCGCACGCCTCGACGTCGACGACCACCTCACCGGGGCCGGGGTCGGGCACGACGATGTCGACGAGTTCGACCGGGGCGTTCTTGCTGCGGGCGATGACGCCCTTGACCGTCTGGGACATATCGAAAGATCTCCTCGTGTGGAAGGTGGCTCGACGGGTCGGTGCACCGCTTCGAGGTGGCCTCGGCGCATGTGCCCGACTTTGGTTCCAATGTAGTGCCCGGCGCTGACAACCCCGTCATCACAAGGGTTTCGACGCCCCGAGGCGGGGAATCAGGAAGCCGCCGTCACGGCGTGACACAGCTCGAACGGGTGACGCCTCAGGCGCGCGGCACGATGAGCGCGGTCGCGATGGCCGCGATTCCCTCGCCTCGGCCCGTCAAGCCGAGCCCGTCGCTCGTCGTGCCGCTGACCGAGACGACCGCGCCGCCGAGCGCATCCGAGAGCGCGGCCTGGGCCTCGTCGCGACGCGATCCGATCTTGGGGCGGTTTCCGACGATCTGCACGGCGACGTTGCCGATCTCGTACCCGGCCTCGCGCACGAGGCGCGCCGTCTCGGCGAGCAGCGTCACGCCGCGGGCGCCGGCGAGTTCGGGGCGGTCGACGCCGAAGTGCTGCCCCAGGTCGCCCAGCCCGGCAGCCGAGAAGAGCGCGTCGCACAGGGCGTGCGAGGCGACGTCGCCGTCCGAGTGACCTTCGATGCCACGCTCCCCCGGCCATGTCAGACCTGCGAGGGACAGCTCCCGCTCGTCGTCGGCGAGCGGGTGGATGTCGACACCGATCCCGGTGCGCGGCAACGACATCGACACCGGCGACTCAGGCCGACCGGACGATGAGACGGGGTGCGTCATGACTGACCTCTCGGGTGGGTGTCGGTGACCTCGCCGGCGACGGCATCGTCCGCGGCGAGCAGGTGCTCGGCCAGCACCATGTCGAGCGGCGTCGTCACCTTGAGGGCGAGATCGTCACCGGCGACGACGACGACGTCCGCTCCTGCGAGCTCGACGAGCGCGGCGTCGTCGGTGGCGTCGGCGCCGCAGGCGTGGGCCGCGAGCAGCGCCGAGCGCCGAAAGCCCTGCGGCGTCTGGATCGCGCGCAACGCGGCGCGTGCGGGAGTCGACGCGACGACCGTCTGTGCCTCTCGCGCCTCGACGAGCTTGATCGTGTCGACGACGGCGACGCCCGGCACGACCGCGTCAGCGCCGTCGTCGAGGGCCGCCAGCACCCGAGCCACGAGCGACGGCGGCGCGAGGCACCGCGCTGCGTCGTGGACGAGAACGGCGTCGCACGACGCATCGAGCGCGGCAAGGCCCGCCCGCACCGAGTCGCTGCGCTCCGCGCCGCCGCCGACGCGCGTGACAAGGGTGGGGTCGAACTCGGCGAGAGCCTCGTCGAAGTCGCTCTCGTGCGTCGCCGGAGTGACGACGACGACGTGCGACACGCCGCCCGCCGCGAGGATGCGGCGGACGGCGTGCGTCACGAGGGGAGCCCCCCTCAGGGTCACGAGCGCCTTGGGTCGGCCCGCCTTGAGACGGGTGCCGAGCCCGGCGGCGACGACGACGGCTCCGGCGTTCAGGACGCGAGGACCTCGTCGAGCGTGGCTTCGGCCTTGTCCTCGTTCGTGTGCTCGGCGAGCGCCAGCTCGGAGACGAGGATCTGGCGGGCCTTGGCGAGCATGCGCTTCTCGCCGGCGGACAGGCCGCGATCCTGGTCGCGGCGCCACAGGTCGCGCACGACCTCGGCGACCTTGATGACGTCACCGGAGGCAAGCTTCTCGAGATTTGCCTTGTACCGGCGCGACCAGTTGGTCGGCTCCTCGGTGTGCTCGGCGCGCAGCACCTCGAACACCTTCTCGAGGCCGGCCTTGTCGACCACGTCACGCACGCCGACGAGGTCGCAGTTCTCTGCAGGGACTTCGATGGTCAGGTCGCCCTGAGCCACGTTGAGCACGAGGTACTGCTTGTCCTCGCCCTTGATCTTGCGCACCTTGATCTCTTCGATCGTGGCGGCTCCATGGTGCGGGTAAACGACGGTCTCGCCGACTTTGAATTCCATGTGGTAATAGCCCCTTTCGCGACCCCAAGAATACCACGCAGCCGCGCCATTCCGGGCAAAACGACGGCGTCTCCAACCTCGCCACCGGTCCATAGCACACCCCGATGAGGCCCCCTCGCAGGTGCGTGCGGTGCGCGACACGCGGCGAACGGCGAAAAAGTTGTGTGTCGATTCGGTCACCTCTGCACCCGGTGCGCGCATGCGCGCGGCGGTGGCGATACTCTTGGGCACGTGACGCGACGAATCATGAACCCCCAGCGCCGCCGCGCAGGCGTGCTTCTTGCCGCCGTGACGCTCGGCGCCACCCTGACCGGCTGCGGCCAGGTCATCAACCCGTACACGACGGAGCTGCAGTACGACCCCGCTGACGGTGTCTCTGCCACGGTGGGCGACCTCAAGGCCGTCAACCTGCTCATCGTCAACGACGACAAGACGCACAAGGGTGCTCTCGAGGGCCTCGTCTACAACAAGGCGAACGAAGATCGTCAACTGACGCTCTCCGTCGCGGGCACCGACACGCAGGTCACCGTTCCCGCAGGCCAGAGCGTGCGCCTCGACGGCAAGGCGAACGGCAACGGCTCCGCCAAGGTCAGCCCCGTCGAGGTCGCCTCGATCGGCGACTCGAAGCCGGGCGACCAGATCGACATGACGCTCAAGGCCACGCCCGGCGGCTCGACGCAGGTCGCCGTCCCGGTCGTGCTCGACCAGTACCCGTACGGCTCAGCCTCGGTCGAGCACGCCGAGGACGTCGAGCCGAAGGAGGGCCACGACGTCGGCATCAGCGAATCGACCCCCGCCCCCACGGGCGAGGAGGAGAAGGGCACATCCGTCACGAGCCACTAGTGTTCGCGTCCCACGCCTGACGAAGGCCGGCATCCTGCGCGGGATGCCGGCCTTCGTCGTGCGCCGGGGGTGCGGGTGGTACGCAGGGTCCTCCGCGTCAGGCCTCGAGCTTGTAGCCGAGCCCACGCACCGTCAGGATGTGCTGTGGCAAGCCGGGGTCGGGTTCGATCTTGGCGCGCAGGCGCTTGATGTGGACGTCGAGGGTCTTGGTGTCACCGACGTAGTCGCTGCCCCAGACGCGGTCGATGAGCTGCATGCGAGTGAGGACGCGCCCCTCGTTGCGCATGAGCATCTCGAGCAGTTCGAACTCCTTGAGCGGCATCGCGACGCCCTTGCCCCCCACAGTGACGACGTGACGTTCGACGTCCATCGCCACACGCCCGACGACGAGCTCGTCGCTCTCGCCCGCCTCCGCCTCGCCGCGGCGGCGCAGAACGGCCTTGATGCGCGCGAGCAACTCGCGCCCGGAGTACGGCTTCGTCACGTAGTCGTCGGCGCCCATCTCGAGGCCGACGACCTTGTCGATCTCGCTGTCCTTCGCCGTCAGCATGATGATGGGCACGCTCGAGCGGCTGCGCAGCTCGCGGCACACGTCGACGCCCGACATGCCGGGCAGCATGACGTCGAGCAGGACGAGGTCCGCGCCGCCGCGCTCGAAGGTGTCGATGCCCTCTGGTCCGGTGGCTGCGACGAAGGCCTCGTAGCCCTCCTTCTTCAGCATGTACGCGAGCGGTTCCGAGTAGGACTCCTCGTCCTCCACGATGAGAATGCGGGTCACTGGACTTCCTTCGTCGGGGCGCCGCTCGTCGCGAGCACCGGGCGGGCTGAGCGGGTGAGGGGCGCGTCGGGGTCGGCGAGGTGGTGCTCGCGCTCGGCGCTCCAGCAGGGGAACTGCATCTCGAACGTCGAACCTACGCCCGGTTCGCTCCAGACGCGGATGCGGCCACCGTGGTTGGCGCACACGTGCTTGACGATGGCGAGCCCGAGCCCGGTTCCGCCGGTCTGACGGGAGCGTGCGGGGTCGACACGGTAGAAGCGTTCGAAGATACGCTCCACGTCGGCCGCGGACAATCCGATCCCCTGGTCGGTGACCTGCACGGCCACATCGTCGTCGTCGGTCGTGACGACCACGGAGATCCGCGTGTCCGCCGGCGAGTAGTTGACGGCGTTGCTCACGAGGTTGCGGATGGCCGTCGTCAGCAGGTTCTCGTCGCCGAGGACGACGTGCGATTCTTCGTCGGCGCGCAGCAGCACCTCGATGTTGCGGCTCTCGGCGAGCAGCCGTGTCTCCTCCGTCGCGCGGACGGCGCACTCGCCGAGGTCGACGGGCTTGGCCGCGGCGACGGTGTCGGCGCCCTGCAGGCGCGACAGGTCGACGATCTCCTGCACGAGGTTCGCGAGGCGCACCGTCTCCGTCTTCATGCGGCCGGCGAAGCGCGCGACGGCCTCCGCGTCGTCCGCGGCGTCCTCGACGGCCTCGGCGAGCAACCGCAACCCGCCGACGGGCGTCTTCAGCTCGTGCGAGACGTTGACGACGAAGTCGCGGCGCGTCTCCTCGATGCGACGCGCCTGCGTCCTGTCCTCGACGAGCACGACGACGAGGTCGTCGTTGAGGGGGGTGACGCGGACGCCGAGGTCGACGCGGGCGTCGTCGATCGGGCCGCGCGGCAGGTCGAGGTCGCCTTCGACGGTGCGGCGTTCGCGACGTGCGAGGCGCACGACCTGCTTCATCTCCTCGTGCCGCAGGTCGACGTCGCGCACGAGTCCGAGGGCGGAGGCGTCCTCGCTCGAGGCGACGACGCGGTCAGAACGGTCGACGAGGAGCCAACCCGAGCGCAGCAGGCGCAGTAGGCGCGCGGCGTCCTGCGACAGCATGCGCGGCACGAGGTCGGTCGTCGACGCGGCAGGGGTGTCGATCAGGCTCGGCGCGGCCACGGCTGTCGCCGCGCCCCTCGTCTCCCCTTGCGGCGGTCGTTCGGGACGCCGACCGAGCGCGTATCCCCCGCCCAGGGCCAACGGAGCGGCGACGGCTGCACCGGCGGCGAGGGCGAGGAGGTCTGACACAGAGCAAGGGTACGCACACCATGACCGCGGGCGGCGCCCTGAGCGCGGGCGCCTCGCACATGTCGCCGGATGTTCACCTTCGCGCTTGTCTTCGTTCATGGGGTCATGGAAACGTCTGCTGGGAACCACCGCAGGGTGGTCATCCGCCATGCCTGCACGCGCTCCACGGAGCCAGCCTGAGGAGGACGCGAATGCGCGACGCATTCCACGAGGATCTCGACAAGATCTCCGACCAGCTCGTCACGATGACGACGATGGTGGCCACCGCTCTCGAGCGCGCCACCACCGCCCTGCTCGAGGGCGATCGCACCGTCGCCGAGAGCGTCATCGCCGCCGACGACGACATCGACACGCTGCGCCGGGAGATCGACGACCTCGCCGTCGACCTGCTCGCTCGCCAGCAGCCCGTCGCAACCGACCTGCGCATGGTCGTCACGGCGATGCACATGAGCTCCGACATCGAGCGCATGGGCGACCTCGCCCGTCACATCGCGAAGGTCGCCCGCATGGCGGCCCCGAACCTCGCCATCCCCGACGACATGCGCCCGATCATCGCCGAGATGGCGGCCGTCGGTCAGCGTCTCGTCAAGGCGACCGGTGATGCGATCTCGTCCAAGGACGTCTACGCGGCCGTCGAGATCGGCCGTATCGACGACGCGATGGACGAGCTGCACAAGAAGGTCTTCACGACGCTGCTCGACAACTGGCAGCATGGCATGGAGGCCGGCGTCAACGCGACGCTGCTGTCGCGCTACTACGAGCGCTTCGGTGACCACGCCGTGGCCGTCGCCGACCGCATCGTGTACCTCGTGACGGGTCGCTACGGCAACCCGGACGAGGGCCTCTCGCGCGACGCGCGCTGAGGATCAAGCTCGTCGTCGCGGGGCTGGGGCCCGAGCTTGCGAGGCCAGCCAGCTCCAGCGTCGGCGAGCGTTGACGAAGCGCGCAAGAGGAAACGCGCGCTGAGGATCAAGCTCGTCGCCGCGGGGCTGGGGCCCGAGCTTGCGAGGCCAGCCAGCTCCAGCGTCGGCGAGCGTTGACGAAGCGCGCAAGAGGAAACGCGCGCTGAGGATCAAGCTCGT
>NZ_JAGEKQ010000034.1:0-17806 GCF_017565385.1 Dermacoccus sp. NHGro5
CGGGAATGGGGCCTCACCGATGCTGGGAGCAACTAGTCCGATGTGCCGGTCGACGGCGGCAACGCGTCGGTGAGGTCGCGCAGTCGCCACCCGGCGCGTCTCTTGGCCCGTCAGCACGCCCGACGGCGTTTAGCTCAACGCGTCAGCACGACCGGCGGCGCGACGTGCGTCGCGTCAGCTCTTCCGACGCCGCGTCGCTCAGCGCGTCGGCAGCTGCGCGGGGTTGGGGTCGAGCCAGCCGTCATGCTCCTTGGCGAGCGCGTCGAAACGCTCGGTGAGGGCCTGCGCGACGGCCGAGGCAGGATCGTCGACGGTGTCCTGCTTGACGTAGACGCCCCACTCGTGATCCTCGTCGTCCTCCTCACCCGCCAGCGCCTCACGCACGACGCGCACGTCGGTGAAGTCACCCGATTCGAGCAGGTCGTCCGCGATCTCCTCGGCGACATCACGCTCGGGAAACAACATGAGGTACTCGGTCATGGGCACTACTGTGCCAAGGAAACCTGGGGATTGTCATCGTCGCCGCGCCCACGCGAGGCGGTAGATTGGCGACTCGAGTGGGGCGGCTCGAGTCAGACGACTCCAGTCGAGCGGCTCGAGTCAAGCGCGTGGATCGAATGTGAGGAATCGTCATGGTGTGGGCCCTCGTCGTCGCCGTCGTCCTGCTCCTGCTCATCGGGTGGAGCAACCTGACGCTGCAGAAGCAGGTGCGTCACCTGCAGGAGGAGATCACCGATCTGCGTGCGGGCCAGGATCTGTCCGAGCGCGTCAGCTACCTCGTGCACAAGGGTCGCGAGATCGAGGCCATCGCCATGTATCGCAGCGCGACGGGCCTCGGCCTGCTCGAGAGCAAGAACGCCGTCGAGGTCATCGCCAAGAACAACCCCCAGCTCTGACGTGCCGCTGGCGCCCCTGCCGCCGGCGTCAGAGCGCGTCAAGCCTCGTCAGGTCACTCTTCTCGTGGCCCGCTCCTCACCTGCGATCTACGTCCACGTGCGCGATTCTTGGTCATATCGACGAATGTGGACGGGAATCGCAGATGGGACAGGAAGCGCAGATGGTCACGGCGTCTCGTCGATAGCTGCTCGTCCACCTGAGTTCACCCAGGCTTCATGCCCCGGATCACCCACGGCCAGCCGGACGCCGACATCGGGCCACGCGAACGACCTACCGTCAGCCCGATGAAGGGACGTTACGTAGCGGTCGGAGACTCGTTCACCGAGGGCGTCGGTGACGCGAACCTCATGTACCCCAACGGCGTGCGCGGGTGGGCCGATCGTATGGCCCGCCAGATGGGGCGCGTGGACGCGACGTGGGAGTACGCGAACTTCGCCATCCGCAGCAAGCGTCTCGACGAGATCGTCGACGAGCAGTTCGACGCCGCCCTCGCGCTCGAACCGACGCTCATCTCGTTCTACGCCGGCGGCAACGACATCCTCGCCGTCCGCTCCGACATGCCCGCCATCATGGAGCGTTACGAGGCCGCGCTGCAGCGCCTCGTCGGATCGGGCGCGGAGGTGCTGCTGTTCACGACGTTCGACGTGAAGATCTCGACGGCGCTCGAGCCGCTGCGGCGGCGCATCGTCTTCTACAACGACGCCGTGCGCGAACTGGCCCGCCAGTACGGCTGCCTGCTCGTCGATCACACCCAGTTTCGAGAGTTCGACGACCCGCGCATGTGGGCGTTCGACCGCATCCACATGAGCCGGCTCGGGCACAAGCACCTCGCCGCCTACGTGCTCGCCGAACTCGGCATCCCCCACACGCTCAAACTGCCGGAGCTGCCTCCGTTCGAGGCGCCGCACTGGCGCGAGAGCATCCGCACCGAGAGCCGATGGCTCGCCACCGAGGTGATCCCCCTCTTCCGGCGCCGCATCAACGGCGTCCGTGAGGGCGATACGCTTCCCCCGAAGTGGCCCGAACCGATCCGCCCCGCGGACGGCATGAAGCGACTGGCCCGTGCGCGCGCGGGCGACGCCGTCGAGGTCAGGGCACGCGCAGGTGAACGCCACGCCGGCTGAGCGCCCGCGTCACGCTCACGAGCGATCAGACGCCCGCGCCGCGCACCGCGACGTCAACGAGATCTCCGAGGCGGCGCGCCACGGATTCGACCTCGGCGCGTCCGGTACGCGTGCGGTTCAGCTCGAGCACCCCACCGGAGACGATGAGGCCCGCGGCGACGACGCTGCGCTCCGCGTCACCCCCCGCTGCGACGAGCAGCCCCGCGATGGCGTCCTCGAGACCGGCGACCAGCGCGACGACCTTCTCGCGATACGGCCCGGGCGCACCGAACAGCACCTCCCGTCCGACGACCATCGCGTTCTCGGGGTAGTCACGGGCCTGCTGCGCGAACGGTTCGAGCAGACGCAGGACGTGCTCGCGCACCCCACCGTCACCGGCGTCGTCGGGCAGGTGATCGTCGACGAGATCACGCCACTCGTGTTCGACGACCATCATGAGCAGTTCCGCCTTCGTCGGGGCGTACTGGAACACGGTGCCGGCGGCGACGTTGGCGCGCTTGGCCACCTCGGCCGTCGTCATGCGCTCGTACCCCACCTCACCGAGCAGGCTCTCGGCAGCCGCGAGGATGCGGGCCTGCTTGTCAGCCTTGTTGCGCGCGCGACGACCCTGCTGGTCCGAGCCGCTCACGACGGGACGTCGGCAGGTCACGACCGTGGCGTCAGGCGTACCCGGCGTGGGGGCCGGCCTCGTCGGGGCCGTCGAACCGGCCGACGGTGCCGCGGAGGCGGCCGTGGCGCTGAGGGGAAGCGACATGGATCGAAACATTACCCGGGCCGAAAGGCCCTGGTGGCGCCGCAAAAAATGAGTACAGTCAAAAATATCGGAAACGAAGGAGACACCATGGACACCATGAAGGCCGCACGCCTCGACGTCACGCACCACACCCTGAACGTCGAGGAGGTACCCGTCCCGACGCCAGGGCCGGGCCAAGCCGTCATCGAGGTGAAGGCGGCGGGCGTCTGCCTGTCGGACGTGCACCTGCTCGAAGGGCTCATCGCGCCGCAGTTCCTCGACAGCGAGAAGGTGACGCTCGGTCACGAGGTCGCGGGCGTCGTCACCGCCCTCGGTGACGGCGTGCCGACACTGCCCGGCATCGAGGTGGGCAGCCGCGTCCTGCTGCAGGCCGGCCACCGCCTCCCGAACGGCCGCATCCTGACGCGCGGCGTCGACTACGACGGCGGGTACGCCGAATACGCCCTCGCGCAGGCCGAGACGCTCGTCCCGATCCCCGACGACCTCCCGTTCGAGCAGGCCGCCATCATCCCCGACGCCGTCTCGACGCCGTGGGCAGCCATCCAGACGAGCGGGCGCGTGCGCGCCGGCGAGGCCGTCGGCGTCTGGGGCCTCGGCGGGCTGGGCATTCACGCCGTGCAGTTGCTGCGTCTCATCGGCGCCTCCCCCATCGTCGCGATCGACCCGCTCGAGGCCGCGCGCGAACGGGCGCTCGCCGTCGGCGCCGACGTGGCGTGCGCCCCTGAAGACGCGGAGGACGCCATCCGCCAGCTCTCGCCCCGCGGTCTCGACGTCGCGTTCGACTTCGCGGGCGTGGCCCCCGTGCGGGCCCAGGCGATGGCCTCCCTCGCGCCGCAGGGACGTCTCGTCATCGTCGGCCTCGCCGGGCGGCCCATCGAGATTCCGTCCGACACCGCATTCGCCTACAAGCAGCTGACGCTGCGCGGCCACTACGGCAGCGAGGGAACGGACGTCCACCAGCTCGTCGCGTTGACCCGCACGAAGCGGCTCGACCTGTCGGCGTCGATCAGCGGGGTCTTCCCGCTCGAGGAAGCGCCCGAGGTGCTCGAGCGGCTCGCGCGCAAGGACGGCAACCCGATCCGTTTCATCCTGCAGCCCTGACGGCGCACGTCCGCTCATCCATCGTCCGGCGCGATGATCTCGCGCACCCGACCTCGAGGAGATCCCATGTACTACAGCAGTGGAAACTACGAAGCCTTCGCCCGTCCCCGCCCGCCGAAGGACGCCGCGAGCAAGCACGCCTGGATCGTCGGCAGCGGCCTCGCGGGCCTCGCGGCGGCCGTCTTCATGATCCGTGACGCCGCTGTCCCCGGCGAGAACATCACGATCCTCGAGAAGGGCTCCCTCGCCGGTGGCGCCCTCGACGGGATCGAGGAGCCCGAGAAGGGGTTCGTCATCCGCGGTGGACGCGAGATGGAGAACCACTTCGAGTGCCTGTGGGATTGCTTCCGCACGATCCCCAGCCTCGAGGTCGAGGGCGCGTCCGTGCTCGACGAGTTCTACTGGCTCAACAAGGACGACCCGAACTACTCGCTGCAGCGCGCCACCGTCGAACGCGGCCAGGACGCGCACACCGACGGGTTGTTCACGCTGAACCAGAAGGCGCAGAAAGACCTCGTCAAGGTGTTCCTCGCGACGCGCGAGGAGATGGAGAACAAACGCATCGACGAGGTGTTCGGCCGCGACTTCCTCGACAGCAACTTCTGGCTCTACTGGCGCACGATGTTCGCGTTCGAGGAATGGCACAGCGCGCTCGAGATGAAGCTGTACCTGCACCGCTTCATCCACCACATCGGCGGGCTGCCCGACTTCTCGGCGCTCAAGTTCACCAAGTACAACCAGTACGAGTCGCTCGTGCTGCCGATGACGAAGTGGCTGAGCGAGCAGGGCGTGCGTTTCCAGTACGACACGGAGGTGACGGACGTCGAGTTCGACCTGACGGCGTCGGCCAAGCGCGCGACCCGCATCGAGTGGACCCGCACCGGTGAGCACGCCGGTGACACGGGCGTCGACCTCGGGGACGACGATTACGTCCTGATGACGATCGGCTCACTCGTCGACAACTCCGACGAGGGCGACCACCACACCGCCGCGACGCTGAACCGCGGCCCGGCGTCGGCGTGGGACCTGTGGAAGAAGATCGCGCGCAAGGATCCGTCGTTCGGGCGCCCCGAGGTGTTCTGCAGCTCCATCGACGAGACGAAGTGGGAGTCGGCGACCGTCACGACGCTCGATGAGCGCATCCCCGAGTACATCCGGCGCATCGCCAAGCGCGACCCCTTCAGCGGACGAGTCGTGACGGGCGGCATCGTCACCGTCAAGGATTCGAGCTGGCTCATGAGCTGGACGGTGAACCGCCAGCCGCACTTCAAGAAGCAGCCGAAGGACCAGATCGTCGTGTGGGTCTACAGCCTGTTCGTCGACACGCCCGGCGACTACGTCAAGAAGCCGATGAGCGAGTGCACCGGCGAGGAGATCACCGCCGAGTGGCTCTACCACCTCGGCGTGCCCGAGGCTGACATTCCCGAACTCGCCGCGACGGGCGCGAAGTGCGTACCGGTCATGATGCCGTACGTGACGTCGTTCTTCATGCCCCGCAAGGCCGGTGACCGCCCTGACGTCGTGCCGGAGGGCGCGGAGAACTTCGCCTTCATCGGCCAGTTCGCCGAGACGAGCCGCGACTGCATCTTCACGACCGAGTACTCGGTGCGCACCGGCATGGAAGCCACCTACCAGTTGTTCGGCGTCGAGCGCGGTGTGCCCGAGGTGTTCAACTCGACCTACGACGTGCGGACGCTGCTCGACGCCTCGGCGCGCCTCAAGGACGGCGAGAAGACCGAGCTGCCCGGCCCCGCCGTACTGCGCCGCAAGATCGCGAAGGGGCTCGACTCCACCGAGATCGGCGTGCTGCTACGCGAGCACGGCATCCTGTGACGGCGGCCTGACGCCCGCATCGCGCGCCGAGGCCCTCATCCCGAGTCGGGGATGAGGGCCTCGGCCATGCAGGTGTTGTACGACGACGGTGTGGCGCTGCGTCGTGCGCTCCGGAGCGTGCGTCGTGACGAGCTCGGGCTCAGCGGGTGCTGTACGGCCGGAGCGAACGCCCGATCGAGCGCGGGCGCGGTCGTTCGCCGGGCCCCAGCGCGACGATGCCGTCGCGTCCGGCCGCGAAGACGCACGTGTGAGAGCGCGATTCGAGTGCGTCCCGGTACTGCGCGTTCTGTTCGCTCAGCTCCTCGATCTGCGCCCGTAGCGCCGTGACCTGGTGCTCGAGCTCCATGATGCGTTGGATGCCGGCGAGCGAGACTCCCTCCGACGACAGCTCCTGCACCCGACGCAGCTGCGCGATGTCGCGCATCGAGTAGCGGCGGCCGCCGCCACTCGTGCGTTCGGGGGTGACGAGCCCCAGACGGTCGTACTGGCGCAGCGTCTGGGCGTGCATCCCGGCCAGTTCGGCGGCGACGGAGATGACGTACACCGGCTTCGCCGGAGCGTCGAGGCCGTGCAGCCGCTCGTCACCGACGCGTCCGTTGTGGTCGTCGACGATCTCGCCGAGCCGCCGTTCGACCCGCGACGGCGTCACGACGCGGCCTGACGCGCCTTCGCGAGCAGCTCTTCGCGCGGGTCGGCTTCGCCCGCCGCGAGGGTCTCGACGGCCCGACGCTGCTCGTCGGTGAGCTCCTTCGGCACGACGACGTGAACCTTCGCGATGAGGTCGCCGGTCGCCTTCTTCGTCTTCACGCCACGGCCCTTGACGCGCAGGCTGCGGCCCGAGGGCGTGCCGGGCGCGACGCGGACCTTGACGCTCTTGCCGTCTAAGGTGGGCACCTGCACCGTGGCGCCGAGGGTGGCCTCGGCGAACGTCACGGGCAGCTCGACGGTGAGGTTGTCACCGTCGCGGCCGAAGACCGGGTCGGTGCCGACGCTGATGTGCAGGATCATGTCGCCGTTCGGGCCACCGCCGAAGCCGGGACGGCCCTTGCCGCGCAACCGGATCTTCTGCCCGTCCTTCACCCCGGCCGGAATGCGCGCGGTGAAACTCTGACCATCGGCGTCGCTGATGCGCACCTCGCTGCCCTCGACGGCCTGACGGAACGTGATCGACGCGCGCGCCTCGACGTCCTCGCCTCTCTGGGCGGCGCGCTGACGGGAGCCGCCGCCGAAGCCGGAGCTGAACCCGCCGCCCCCGAAGCCTCCGCCGGCGCCACCGAACTGGGCGAGCAGATCTTCGAGGTTGATGCCCTGCTGGCCACCCGCCCCACTCGAATAGGTGCGGTAACCGCTGCCGCCGCCCCCGCCGAACATCGACGAGAAAACGTCCTCGGCGCCGCCGGCACCGCCGCTGAAGCGGGCGCCGCCTCGCGCCATCTGACGCACGGCGTCGTACTCCTGACGCTGCTGCGGATCGGAGAGCACCTGGTTGGCCTCGCCGATCTCCTTGAACTTCTGCTCGGCGGAGGTGTCACCGGGGTTCTTGTCCGGGTGGTACTTGCGGGCCAGCTTGCGGTAGGCCTTCTTGATGTCCTCCTCGCTCGCGTCCTGCGCGACACCGAGGGTGGCGTAAAAGTCTTTTTCGAACCAGTCCTGACTGGCCATGCGCACCTCCTTCGTGGTTTCACGCCCGCCGGTTGCGGACCGGGCGTGCATCGCGTGCGCGTGCGAATGGGGTTTTCAGTTGTGTGTCGGCGGCGCCCGGTGGGGGCGCCGCCGCGACGTCAGCGAAGCAGGTTGCCCCGCGGCACGAAGCGACTCGGCTCGGCCGCGGCGCGCTCGATCAGCCTGCGACCGAGACGCGGGCGGGACGCACGACGCGCTCGCCCACCTTGTAGCCCGGCTGCAGCACCTGCACGACGAAGGTTCCGTCGACGCCCTCGGGCGCCTCGGCCTCGACGTGCATGAGCGCCTCGTGGACGCTGGGGTCGAACGCCTCGTCGACCGCGCCGAAGCGTGCCACACCGAAGCGGTTGAGCGTCGATTCGATCTTGTCGGCGATCTTGCTCATCGGGCCCTCGGTGAGGTCGCCGTGCTGGCGCGCGAGCTCGATGTCGTCGAGCACCGGGATGAGGGATTCGACGACCGAGCCGATCGTCGTCTCCTTCTCACGAGCCCGGTCGCGCTCGACGCGGTTGCGGTAGTTGACGTACTCGGCCTGGATGCGCTGCAGGTCGGACAGGCGCTCCGCAGCGAGCTTCGAGTCCGGGTGCTCGGCGACCGCGTCGTCAGCGCTCGTCGCGTCGGGGCCGGCCTGCGTGGCGGCCTCGTCGGAACGCGTCTGCAGTTTCTCGGGCTGCTCTCCGCCGGGCAGGTCTGAACCCACACCGCCGGCGAACGAGTTGTCGGTCTCGCCCTGCGTCGCACCGTCGGCGTTGTGGGGCGTGGCGCCGCTCGTGTTCTGGTCCGTCATGACGGACTCCTTCCTGCCACCTCCTGGTGGCGAAGCGGCCGGTGGGCTCCCCGTGGGCAGCCCACCGGCCGTACTCGTGTCAGGGGCCGACCGGGGTGCGCGTGGCACCCCGGTCAGGCACTCACTTGGAGGTGTCGTCGTCGTCCTCGACGACCTCGGCGTCGACGACGTCGTCGCCACCCTGCTTCTGCTCGCCTGCAGCGCCCTCGGCACCGGCCGCACCCGCGGCGTCGCCGTTCTCGGCCTGCGCGGCGTACATCGCGGCGCCCATCTTCTGGCTGGCCTCAGACAGCGCCGTGGCCTTCGCGTTGATGTCCTCCGGCGACGCGGACGACTCCGGCTTCAGGGCCTCCTTGAGCTCGGCGAGGGCGCTCTCGGTGGCCGACTTTTCGTCAGCGGGCACCTTGTCGCCGTTCTCCTCGAGGAACTTCTCCGTCGAGTAGACGAGAGCCTCGCCCGTGTTGCGGGCCTCGGCCTCCTCGCGACGCTTCGCGTCCTCGGCGGCGTGCTCCTCGGCCTCGCGGACCATGCGCTCGATGTCCTCCTTCGGCAGCGCGGAGCCACCGGAGATCGTCATCGACTGCTCCTTGTTCGTGCCACGGTCCTTCGCGGAGACGTGCACGATGCCGTTGGCGTCGATGTCGAACGTGACCTCGATCTGCGGCACGCCACGCGGCGCGGGAGCGATGCCCGTGAGCTCGAAGTTGCCGAGAGCCTTGTTGGCCTTGGCGATCTCGCGCTCACCCTGGAACACCTGGATGTCGACGGACGGCTGGTTGTCCTCAGCCGTCGAGAACACCTCGGTGCGCTTCGTCGGGATGGCCGTGTTGCGCTCGATGAGCTTGGTGAAAAGCCCACCCTTCGTCTCGATGCCGAGGCTCAGCGGCGTGACGTCGATGAGCAGCACGTCCTTGCGCTCACCCTTGAGCACACCGGCCTGCAGCGCGGCGCCGACGGCGACGACCTCGTCCGGGTTGACGCCCTTGTTCGGCTCCTTGCCACCGCACATCTGCTTGACGAGCTCGACGACGGCCGGCATGCGGGTCGAGCCACCGACGAGGACGACGTGGTCGATGTCGGAGATCTTGACGCCCGCATCCTTGATGACGTTCTCGAACGGCTTCTTCAAGCGCTCGAGCAGGTCCTTCGTCATCTGCTCGAACTGAGCACGCGTGATCGTCTCGTCGACGTGGATCGGGCCGTTCTCGCCCATCGACAGGTACTGGAGGGAGATGTTCGTCGAGGTCGAGCTCGACAGCTCCTTCTTCGCCTGCTCCGCGGCGTCACGCAGACGCTGCATGGCGATCTTGTCCTTGCTCAGGTCGACGCCGGACTCGCTCTTCACCTTGTTGATGAGGTGCTCGACGATGCGGTTGTCCCAGTCGTCGCCACCGAGCTTGTTGTCACCGGAGGTGGCGCGCACCTGGATGGTGGAGAAGCCGTCCTCCGCGTCCTTGCCCACCTCGAGCAGGGAGACATCGAACGTACCGCCACCGAGGTCGAAGACGAGGATGAGCTCGTCCTCCTTGCCCTTGTCGAGGCCGTAGGCGAGGGCCGCGGCGGTGGGCTCGTTGACGATGCGCAGGACGTTGAGGCCCGCGATCTCGCCGGCCTCCTTCGTGGCCTGACGCTCGGCGTCGTCGAAGTAGGCGGGAACCGTGATGACGGCGTCCGTGACCTCTTCGCCGAGGTAGGCCTCGGAGTCACGCTTGAGCTTCATGAGAATACGGGCCGAGATCTCCTGCGGCGTGTACTTCTTGCCGTCGATCTCCGTCGTCCAGTCCGTGCCCATGTGGCGCTTGACGGAACGGATGGTGCGATCGACGTTCGTGACCGCCTGACGCTTCGCGATCTCGCCGACGAGGATCTCGCCGTTCTTCGTGAACGCGACGACGGATGGGGTGGTGCGACCGCCCTCGGCGTTCGCGATGATCTTGGGCTCGTTGCCTTCGAGAACGGCGACGGCCGAGTTGGTGGTACCGAGGTCAATACCGACTGCGCGACCCATGGTGGGATCTCCTTCGTTCGAGGAAACGACGATCTGTGCGCGCGCCCTGCAGGCGTGGCCCACACCGTCAGATTGACTGATGTTGACTCAACTCTGTTTCGCCGTGAGTGTCAACCCTCGGCTCATCAAAGTTGCTGTTACTTGACTCAACTTGTTTGATCCGCACTTCATTCCCCGTCGCAGAAGTTTTCTCCGGGCCCCGTCTCGTCAGCCTTGGACGAGCCTCGCCCGTCGCGCGGACGCCGCCACTACCCCTGGGTAGGATCGCGGGATAGACAGGGCGAGCGCGTGTGGGTTCGCCGGCGCTGCGGGACGATGGAGAGCGACGATGCGGACAGAGCCCGAGCAACACGCGACGAGCGGAAACGTGACGGTCTCGCTCGTGCAGCACGGCCCCTCCCAAGCGCGCGTCACCTCGATCAGCGGCCCCCGCGGTCGCGACTTCGTCCTCGTCGCCGGCATCGGAGTGGCCTCCGACTATTACGTTCGCCTCGCCCTCGATCTCAATCAGGTCGGCACCGTCCACGCCATCGACCTTCCCGGCTTCGGCGGCGTTCCGCACGGCAAGCAAACGCCCGGGATCGAAGGATTCGCGGATCTCGTCGAGGCCGCGATCACCCAGCTCGAGCTGGACGACCCGGTCCTCGTCGGGCATTCCATGGGCTCACAGGTCGTCACCGAGGTCGCGGCGCGGCGCTCGGATCTCAGCACCATCGTCCTCATCGGCCCCGTCGTGAACTCTGCCGAGAGCAGCATCGCGCGCCAGGCGTGGCGCCTCGCCCAGTGCGCCGGGCGCGAACCCTTCGCGATCACCGTGCACGTCCTCATCTCCTACGTGCTCTGCGGGCCGTGGTGGTTCTTCAAGGTGCTGCCGAAGATGATGAACTACCCGATCGAAGAGCGGCTCCCGCACGTGCGCGCGCACACCCTTATCCTGCGTGGGCAGCACGACGCGACCAGCCCGCGCTCCTGGGCACGGCACCTGTGCGACATCACGCCGCACGCACGCGCCTGGGAGATCCCGAGCGCAGCGCACTCCGTCATGTACGCGCACGCCGGCGCCGTGGCCGCCTTGACCGTCGAGCACATGCAGCACCCCGAAGCCGCGCACGACGACCCTCGCGATCGACAGATCGACCAGCGCACGAACCCCGACGAGCGCCGCTCGCTCGTGCGCTTCCTCTCGCGACTGCGTGGCGGTGCGACGACGCTGCGCGGGATGGTCACCGGCGACGATGCGCTCGTCGCCCGCGGCAGCCGCCGCTCCCTCGCCGGATACGACGGCCCGCACAACTCCCCCGACGTCGATGCCGTACCCCTCGACGCCGCGGAGGCCGCGGAGGACGAGTCGACGTCCGAAGCGGCACGCACGACGGACTGACGAACCCCGCGGTGTGCTGCCACCACTCGTCGGCGCGCGGTTCGGAGGCGAGGTGATCGGGAACAGCGGCGCCGCAGCGATGGTTGACGCGGACACACCGCGACGCACAGGAGCAGCCATGAGCGACGAGACCTTCGAGCCCACCACGCCGATGAAGGCGCACGAGCCGGCGGCCACGCCGACGATGGAGCAGATGCTCGGCGCGGCGACCAGTCCGTCAGGCCTGCACACGATCACCGACCCGAGCGGCGACCCCTACGAGACCCTGCGCACGGCCAAGGAGCTGTTCGACGTGCGCAAGTACACCGAGGCGGCGCGTCTCATCGAGGGCATGACCGGCACGCCGGAGGGCGCGTCGCGTGATGCTCGCGAACTGCTCGCCCGCAGCTATTACCACTCGGCGCAGCTGACGAAGGCCACCGTCGCGGCCCGTGAACTGCTCGACGTCGACCCGACGAACGTCGACGCCGCCGTGCTCCTGGCCCGCTCGCTCGAGCGTGCGGGCAAGAAGGACGAGGCCGCCCCGGTGCGACGCCTCGCCCAGTCGCTCGGCGCCGACATCTGACGCACGTCGGAGGGCAGCATCTGGTCTGTGAGGGCACGGAAGAACGCTCCCATCGACGTCAGCTGCTGCCGCTGCGACGGTGCGCGGCACGCGCCGCTCAGCGCAGGGCGTTCAGCGTCATGAGGTCGTCGTCACTGAGGGTGACGTCGCGAGCCGCCGTGTTCTCCTCGAGGTGCGCGATCGACGATGTGCCAGGGATGAGCAGGACGTTCTCGGCGCGCGCGAGCAACCAAGCCAGGCCGACCTGCGCCGGCGTGACGCCGCGTTCGGCGGCCATGCGCTGCACCGCCCGGTCGTCGCCGACCTTCGGCAGGTGCTCGAACGCCGAGCCGAGCGGGAAGAACGGCACGTAGGCGACGCCACGCTCACGGCACAACTCGAGCGTGGCGTCGTCGTCACGCATGAGGAGGTTGTAGGCGTTCTGCACGCACACGGCGCCCGCGTCGAGCGCGACGCGCGCCTGCTCGGTCGAGACGTTGCTGACGCCGAACGCCTCGAGCTCCCCCGCCTCGACCAGGCCCTGCATGGCACCGAGCTGCTCCTCGAGGGGGCAGGCGTTCTCATCGCCGATCTCGTCGACGGGCATGACGCGCAGGTTGACGACCGGCAGCCGCTCCACGTCCAGCGTCACGAGGTTCTCGCGGACCGCGGCCACGAGCTGGTCGGGGCGCTGCGCCGGCAGCCACTCACCCGACGGTCCCCGCACGGCGCCGACCTTGGAGACGATGACGAGATCGTCGGCGTAGGGATGCAGCGCCTCCTTGATCAGTTCGTTCGAGACGTTCGGGCCGTAGAACTGCGACGTGTCGATGTGGTCGATGCCGAGCTCGACGACGCGACGCAGCACGCGGACGGCCTCGTCGTGATCGCGTGGCGGACCGAACACGCCCGGCCCGGGAAGCTGCATGGCGCCGTACCCGACGCGTCCGACGCGATGACCGGCGAGAGTGAAAGTGCTCATGCGTCATTCGACCACGTCGGCCTGGGGGGCAGGCGGCGGCGCCTCGCAGATGCTCGTCAGATGAGCGTCAGAGCGTGAGAAGACCCCGCACGAGCGCCGACGCGCCACCGAGCGCGGCGAGCGCCATCGCGAGTCGCTTCGCCTGCGCCGTCGTCACGCGAGGCGTGAGACCCTCGCCGATGCGGACACCGATGAGCACGAGCACGACGACGAGCGGCATGAGCCACCAGGGCGGCAACTCGGTCGAGCCCGTCGACCCGAGCGTCGTCTTCGCGATGACCGAGATGGCCCCCATCGTCATGAAGATGGGCTGGAGGGTCGCGGCGAACGATCGATGCTCCCACCGCGTCAGCCGGGAGTGGATGACGAGGACGGGCGCCGAGACCCCGCACAGCGTATTGAAGAATCCGCCGATGCCGCCGGCGACGGGCGTCGGCCACGCGGACGTGACGTGCGGTAGACGGCCGAGGCGATCGGCGCCGACGGTGAAGCCGATTGCGCCGAGCACCGCCACTCCGACGACGACCTGCAGCCAGGCCGCACTGACCTCGCGTACGACCACGGCACCCACGAGAGCGCCCGGCACGACACAGGCGCAGATGATGCCGGCGCGCCGCCAGTCGACGTCACGTCGCAACGTCAGGGTGAGCAGCAGGCCGGAAACGGTCGTCGTCGCGTTCGCGAGCAGGACGCCATGGGCGGCGCCCATGATGAGCGTCAGTGTCGGAGCCAGGACGAGCCCCATGCCCGAACCCGACAGGCGTTGGAGCACCGCGCCGACGAGGATCGCCGCGACGACGGCGGCGAGCATCGCGGCGGTGAACTCCATCCGCACATCCAAGCAGGTCGTCCCCCGCCGCCGTTCCTCTGGTCAGCGGGCCACGTTGGTGGCCTGGGGCGGGCGGGAGGGTTTCACCCTCGCGTTTGGCCCGTGGGGCCGACGCGCGTCAGGATGGGGAACCGTGAAGACCGTCCTCGACGTCATGCGCCACCGGCGCGACAACTCGAGCCAGCCCCTGCGGCGTCACGACCACGCGCGCGTCACCGTCGTCCTCGAAGGCGGCAGTTCCCGCGCGGCCTACGGCGGCGGCATGGTGGCCGAGCTCGAGGCTCGCGACCTGCTCACGACCGTCGATGCGGTCTACGGCGCGTCGGCCGGAGCTCTCAACGGCGCCTGGCTGATCTGTGGCCGCGCCCGGGCCAATCTGCACGGCTGGTGGGCGCCGGAGAGCATGAATGCGACGATCCGCCCGTCGAACGCGCTGCGTCGCAAACCCGTCGTCGACACCGACGTCATCGTCTACGACCTGTACGAGAACGTCACGCCGATGGGGTTCGAGGAGATCCTCGCGAGCGATGTCGAGTACCACCCCATCGCCACCGACGCGGCGAGTGGCGACGCGGTCGACCTGGCGCCGATGATCCACGACAAGGCAAGCCTGCAGGACGCACTGCGCGCCACGGCGCGGCTGCCGGTTCTCGGCGGCGCACCTGTCGAGATCGACGGGCGACGTTTCATCGACGGCGGGATCGCGGAGAACATCCCCGTCGAAACAGCACTGGCCCAGGGCGCGACGCACGTGCTCGTGCTGCGCACCAAGGCGCCGTCGCTGGATCTGAGCCCCGACAAGGCGGTCGAGAAGCGACTCGTCGCGCGGTGGATGTCCCGTCACGCGCCCGGCGCGAGCGCGGCCTGGACGCGCCGCAACCTGCGCAAGCAGGAGATCGAGCACCTCATGTCGCACGACGACCGGGTGACGCAGGTGGCGCCGCCCGCCGACGTCGCGCGCATCTCCGTCGTCGGCCGCGCTCAGGACGTGCAGCGACGTGCCGTCCAGGACGGTCAGCGCATCATGGCCGAGACCCTAGACGCCGCAGGGTTGTGATCGACGCCCGTACCCATCGGCGCTTTTCGGTCACATCTGCAGATCTGCAGATGTGACCGAAAAGCGCACAAGGGGACGAGAATCGCCGATGTGGACGCCGTTCGCCGATGTGGACGGGAATCGCGGGAGGGTCAGCGCCCGGCGCGCGAGTTCGACGAGAACCCGGCTGCACCGCCGCTGCGACGAGCGCCGCCGGAGCGTCCTGCCGCACCCGAGCCACCCTGGCCACGCGCACCCGAACCACCACGCGAGCCACCCTGGCTCCGTGAACCCGAGCCACCGGACGGACGCCCGCCCGCCCGGTTGCCGTCGCGACCACCGGTCGCAGCACCGCCGGAGCGTCCGCTGCCCTGGTTGTCACGGCCGGCGCCGTCCTGACCGCCGCGGCCGCCGCTCTGAGCGCCTCGGCCACCGGAGCGTCCTCCGCCCTGGTTGCGGCCGCCGGAGCGTCCGCCCTGGCCACGTCCGCCTTGACGCTGCTCGCCGCCGTCCTTCGGAGCCTTCTTGCGCGAGGGCTCCTGCACGGGTGCGGTGGGCAGTGCTGCGGCGACCTCGTCGGCGCTCATCGTGCGACGCTCACCGGGCGCGAGCTCATCGAGCAGCGGGTGCGAGGCGGTGACGTTCGTCGTCGTCGCGTTGATCTTCGCCATTCGCAGCAGCGACTTCACGTCGCCGCGCTGATCCGGCGTCATGAGGGTGATGACGGTGCCCGCGGCGCCGGCGCGGGCGGTGCGGCCCGAGCGGTGCAGGTAGGCCTTGTGCTCGGTGGGCGGGTCGGCGTGAACGACGAGCGAGACGTCGTCGACGTGGATGCCGCGCGCGGCGATGTCGGTCGCGACGAGCGTCTCGACGGCGCCCGAGTGGAACGCGTCGAGGTTGCGCACGCGAGCGTTCTGCGACAGGTTGCCGTGCAGGTCGACGGCGGGAATGCCGCGGCCGGCGAGCTGCTTAGCGAGCTTCTTCGCGCCGTGCTTGGTGCGGGTGAACACGACCGTGCGTCCGGGTGCGGAGACGAGGTCGGTGAGCACGTCGATGCGCGAGTCGGAGTCGACGGCGAAGACGTGGTGCTCCATCGTCGCGACGGGCGACTGCGCCGAATCGGCCTGGTGCGTCACCGGGTTCGACAGGAACTTCTTGACGAGCACGTCGATGCCACCGTCGAGCGTGGCGGAGAACAGCAGGTGCTGCGCCTCGCGCGGCACCTTCGTCAGGATGCGTTTGACGCCGGGCAGGAAGCCCATGTCGGCCATGTGGTCGGCCTCGTCGAGGATGCAGACCTCGACGTCGGACAGGTCGCAGAAGCCCTGGCCCATGAGGTCTTCCAGACGCCCGGGGCACGCGATGAGGACGTCGACGCCCGCCTTGAGAGCCTTGACCTGCGGGTTCTGCCCGACGCCGCCGAAGACGGTCGTGTACGACAGCCCGGCCGCCGCGGCCAGCGGCTTGAGCGAGTCGGCGATCTGGTTGGCGAGCTCGCGCGTCGGCGCGAGGACGAGCGAGCGCGGGCGGTAGGCGTCGATCTCGTAGCGCGTCTCGTCGAGACGGGCGACGAGCGGCAGCAGGAACGCGAACGTCTTGCCCGAGCCGGTACGGCCGCGGCCGAGGACATCGCGGCCCTTGAGCGAGTCGGGCAGCGTCGCGGCCTGGATGGGTGTCGGCGTGTCGATGCCGAGCTTGTCGAGGGTCTTGACGAGGACGGCGGGCACGCCGAGATCGGAGAACGAGGGCACAGATGACTCCTGGAGAAGTTGCATGGAAAGACGAACGATCGATGGTGGAAGCCCGCGCGGTGAATCCGCGCGTCGCAGGCGATCTCGCATCTCGACGATCGTCCGACTCTCATGCGCCACGCGTTCCCGAGACCGGAGGGCGTCGTTCGACGACGTGTGCTGCCCGGTCCGGCGCTGCCGCGCGCCGGGCGCACGACGAGCGCGGGGCGCTCCGATTCGAGGGGAGGCGCAGGGGCGAGTCGGCCACCTGCACGAAGCATCCAGTCTACGCGCAAAGGTTGCGAACCTTCACATGTCACTGTCACGGGCGTGGCATTCGTCGCATCATCGTGCTTGGCTGGAGGTCACCTATTCGCCCCTGGCGCCCGCCCCTCGCACCATGACGCTCGATGCACCACCCGAGCCGAGGACGCCTCCAGCACAAGGGATCTCTCATGGCAGCCATCCCCGTCGACGCGCCACGCGCCCTCGACGCCCATCGTCCGCTGAGCAAGACGTCGCTCGCCGTCGCGGGGTCGTCGACCGTCATCGAGTGGTACGACTTCACGCTGTACCTGTACCTGACGACGGTCATCTCGCGCGTCTTCTTCGGCGGCGGCACGAGCGGTACCGCATGGACGCTGCTGGTCTTCGCCGGCACCTACCTGATGCGCCCCGTCGGCGCCGCGTTCTTCGGCCATGTCGGCGACCGCATCGGGCGCAAGCCCGTCCTTCTCATCTCCATGGCCCTCATGACGTTGGCGATGCTCGCGACGGCCTGCCTGCCGACGTACGCCTCCATCGGGCCCATGGCGGGTTACCTGATGATCGCCCTGCGCGCCCTCATGGCGTTCAGCGTCGGCGGCGAGTACTCGGGCGTCATGACGTACCTCGTCGAGGGCTCCGAACCGCACCGCCGCGGCTTCGTCACGTCGCTGGCCTCCGCGGCGAGCGAGATCGGTGGCCTGCTGGCGGTCGGCCTCTCGGCGATTACGACGTCGTACTTCGTCGGTGACCGGAAGCTGTCAACCTGATTGGAGTCACGTGGGGTTGAGTTGGGTGATTTCGGGTGTTGTGGCGGCGATGGGGCGCCGGCCTCGGTAGCGTTCGGGGTTCG
>NZ_JAGEKQ010000035.1:0-43248 GCF_017565385.1 Dermacoccus sp. NHGro5
CCCATAGCTCCACCGAGATGAATACAGACAGCCACCCGGACAAGATTTTTGTCCGGGTGGCTGTCTGTATTCACATCTGTCGAACACTGTGATTCGAGGAGCCGCCGCAGCGGAACGAGGATGACGGAGTCCCCATGGCTCCGACGCGCGAAGTGCGTGCCGAGCCCCGCCTTTGGCGCTGACGCGCAAAGAGCGCGTCTCAAGTCCGGGTTCGGCCGCCGCCTACTTGCTCTTGATGTCTCCTCCGATGGAGTCCTTGATGCCGTCGAGGGCTGAGGTGCTGCTCATGACGTACCAGTTGGGGCCGGCGAGGACGGCGTCGTCGCCCGTCAGTTTGCCGGTCGCGTCGGTGATGGCTTTCTTGGCTGCGTTCTCGCCGTCGTAGACGACGAAGATGGCGTGGGTGCCGCCGACGCATTCGCCTGAGCTGGAGGCGCCCGCGGGCGGCGTCGTCGGGTTGTACCCGGTGCAGTGCAGGCCTGCGTTGACGGCTGCGCTGCGCAGTTCCGTCGCGGTGTCGAAGCGGTGGGTCTGGGCGGAGCACGCGGTCAGGACGAGCAGGGGTGTGACGGTGGCGATGGCCCAGGTACGCATGGTGTCAGGCTACTCGCCCGCCCCGGCGCGCTGCGTGCTTCCCCCGTCCTCATCGGTGAAAGCGTGGGTCGGTGCAGTGCGGCGCGAGTCCGCGGTCAGGGTGACGCTTCGCGCTGTGACAACGAATCCGCCCGACGCGTTGAAACGCCGCTCACCGACCCCAACGCCACAACGTCCGTTGAATGCGGCCGAAAATCGCCGATGTGGACGAGATCCGCGAAGGGGGACGCCGTTCGCCGATGTGGACGAGATTCGCGAAGGGGGACGAGAATCGCAGGGGGGCGGGGGTTACTTCGACGAGGAGCCGGTGGAGGGGACGACGACGGCGGAGCCCGAGGACGGCCAGCACGAGAAGCCTGCGGGCAGCGTCACCTTGCCGCCCTCGACCATGTCGAGGCACTTGGAGACGAGGACGTTCGGGTCCTTGCTCACCGACTTCGCGAGCGCTTCGTTGGCCTTCGCCTGCTGTTCGGCCGTCTTGACGCCCTGCTCGGCGATGCGCGTCTGCGCGACCTGAGCGAGCAGCGCGTTGGCCTTCGACTGCGTGTTGTCGTCGAGCTTGATGACCGGGATGATCACCGACAGCACCTCGATCTGGTCGCCGATCTGGTCGCGCATGTCCTTCGTCGCGTCCTCTGAGAGCTTCGCGAGCGTCGGGGTCGTCGGGTTGCCCTTCTCGTCGACGGCGAGGGCGTCGTAGGACGCGAACTCCTTGTTGAGGCTCGAGGACAGCTGCCGGTCGACGAGGCTCGAGCGGATGCTGGAGAACTCGCGGTAGTTCTGGAACAGCGCGTCGGAGGCGTCGGGGCGGATGCGCCAGCGGATGGACGCGTCGACGCACGCCGTCGCCTGGTGGGCGATGCGCACGTTGATGCAGCTCTTGTCGTCGGCGGTGTGGCTGTCGGTCTGGATCGCGGCGTCCATGTACGTCACCTTCTGCCACGGCGCCTTGAGGTGGAAGCCATTGCTGAGGCTGCCCGTCGGCTTGCCGAACGTCGTCACGACACCGATCTCTTTCGTCGGCACGACGACGGAACTCGCGACGGCGAGGACGATGACGGCGAGCGTCGCGCAGGCCGCAGAGACGAGGTAGGCCAGACGCGCGCGAGCCCGCGTGCTCGGCGCCTCGGGACGCGCGGCGTGCAGGAACCCGCGGGCGGGGGAGGCGCCGGAGTCGAGATCATCGCTGTCGTCGGCGTCGACATCTTCTACACCGTCATCCGATGCGTCGAGATCACCCGCGCGGGCACGACCGGTCGTGGCCGCCTCGCCCCGTGAGTCCGGGACGGCCTGCTTCCGCCCCGCGCGGCGCAGGTGGCGCCCGTAGAGGAAGGCCACGAGGGCGAGCAGGAGCAGGATCACGCTGAAGATCGTCGAGGCCATGGCGTGAGTGTAGAGCCGCGATGACGCCCGAATGGCGACGCGCCGCCCACATCGTCGTGGGCGGCGCGCCGCGCGAGCTTCGGGTCAGGCGCGCGTCACGGGTGACGTTCGTGGCGTGCGAGCTCGCTGGTCTCGGTGTCGACGTGCGGCGATGCTTCGACCGCTTCGAGGATCGATTCCTCGCTGCCGGCCTTCGCGCCGTAGCGAGCGATGCCGATGCCGACGACGACGGCGGTGAGGCCGAGCGTCAGCCATAGGTTGAGGCGCTGGTCGGCGCGCAGCGCCATCGCGACGATCGTGAAGACGATGAACGCCATCGTCACGTAGGTGAGGACGGGGAACGCCCACATGCGTACGGCCGGGCGTGCGCCGACACGGTTCATCGCGGCGCGCGAGCGCAGCTGCGTCGCGGCGATGACGAGGTAGACGATGAGCGCGATGGCGCCTGACGTCGACAGCAGGTACGTGAAGATCTTCTCCGGCAGCAGGTAGTTGCCGAACACGGCGACGAAGCCGACGACGACGGAGACGAGGATCGCGACCTGCGGCACGCCGCGTCGGTTGATGCGCGCGAACGCCTTGGGTGCGTCGCCGCGCTGGCCGAGGCTGAACGCCATGCGACTCGCGGTGTAGAGCGCGGAGTTGAGGCAGCTCGCGACGGCGGTCAGGATGACGAAGTCGAGCACGCTCGCCAGATTCTCCAGACCCATGTTGTTGAGCGCCTCCTGGTAGGAGCCATTCTTCTGCAACGAGGGGGAGTTCCACGTCGTCAATGCGATGACCACGAAGATCGAGCCGAGGTAGAACAGCGAGATGCGCCAGATGACGCTGTTGACGGCCTTGCGGATGCCCTCGACCGGGTTCTTCGACTCGGCCGCGGCGATCGTCACGATCTCGGTGCCCATGAACGTGAACATCGTCGTCAGCATGGCGGCGAGGACGCCGCTCCAGCCGTCGGCGAAGAAGCCGTGGTCGGTGAATCCGTGCAGCCCCGAGGCGTGCGAGCCGGGAAGGATGCCGAGGATCGCGAGCACACCGAGGACGATGAACCCGACGATGGCGATGACCTTGATGAGCGCGAACCAGAACTCGAACTCGCCGTAGTTGGCGACGGAGAACAGGTTCGTCACCGTCAGCAACGCGGTGATGATGAGAGCGAACACCCATTGGGGCCAGTCGATCCAGCCCGAGAGGATCTTCGCGCCGGCCGTCGCCTCCACGGGGATGACGAGCACCCAGAACCACCAGTACAACCACCCGATGGAGAAGCCCGCCCACTTGCCGAGCGCGCGGTCGGCGTAGACGGAGAACGAGCCGGAATCGGGGTTGGCCGTCGCCATCTCGCCGAGCATGCGCATGACGAGGACGACGAGCGTCCCGGCCAGCGCGTAGGCGATGAGGACCGACGGGCCGGCGAGCTTGATCGCCGAGGCCGAGCCGACGAAGAGGCCGGCGCCGATGACGCCGGCGATCGAGATCATCGTGACGTGGCGCGGCTTGAGGCCGCTGCTGAGAGCTTCGCCGTCAGCGGGCGGATGGGGTGCGTTCATGTGGAGAACTCTGACGGCTCGTATCGCATCGGACAATCGCCCCGCCGCGCGTCAGCCGATTCGTACCCAGATCGTGACCTGGGTCATAGCACGATGAGAGGTCGCGCATTGGTGATCGGCGAAGCCGCGGGCTCCGCCGCCGGCATCACGAGCCTCGACCGCCGGTCGGTACGCGACCCGCGCCGGAAGCCCCCGTCAGATCCAGGACGGCAGCCACATCCGCCAGCTCCAGTGGTCGTGGGGGATGACCTGCGCGGTGTAGATCGGCCAGAAGAAGACGAACGTCGCGACGGCGAGCACGACGTACGCACCGACGACGCCGGCGCCGATGCGTCGCCGTCGCAGGCTCGCGGTGGCGGGTCCGAGGATCAAGCCCAGGCAGTACGTGACGGCCAGGATGACGTAGGGCGCGAACACGACCGCGTAGAACGTGAAGACGGTGCGCTCCTGATAGCTGAACCAGGGCAGCCATCCGGCGAGCACGAGTGCGATGAGCGTCCCGGCACGCCAGTCGCGGCGCAGCGCCCACATGAAGATGCACACGAGCAGGGCGGCGATGCCGAACCACCAGATGGTGACGTTGCCGAGCGAGGTGATCGCCTTGGAGCATTCCGTGACCGAGCACCCCTGATCGCCCTTCGCAGGCGCCTCGTAGAAGAACGAGGTGGGGCGTGTCTGCGCCATCCACGACCACGGGTTCGACTGATACGTGTGTGGCGACGTGATGCTCTCCGCCGAGTCGTACATCTGGATGTGGTAATGCCACAGGCTGCGCAGGCTGTCGGGCAGCCACGAGAACAGGCTCGAATCGGGTGCGAACCCGGTGTTCTTGGTCGCCGGGTTGCTCGCGGCCCAGTTGCGTCCCCAGGCGTCGTTCGAGTGGAACCATCCGGCCCAGGTGAGCAGATATGTCAGGCATGCCGTGGGGACGATGATGAGCGCCCCGGTGACGGCGTCCTTGATGACGGTCGCCGAGAGCCAGCGGCGGACGCCGACGGCGCGGCGCGCTCCGAGATCCCAGAACACGGTGAGCAGACCGATCGCGGCGAGATAGAACCCGTCGGACCACTTCGTCGCCATGCCGAGGCCGAGGCACACGGCGGCGACCCAGCGCCACGGGCGCAGGCCGAGCGACGGGCCGGCGAGGCGCTGCTTCGCATCGAACGACCAGTCGCCGTCACGACGCAGCTGCGCGACCTTGCGCGCGAGGATCCGACGGCTGCGGTCGCGGTCGGCGAGGATCGCGACGAACCCGGCGAGAGCCCAGAAGCTGACGAGCCCGTCGAGGATCGACGTGCGCGACATGACGAATTCCATGCCCTCGAACGCGGTCAGCAGCGCCGCGATCGTCGCGAGCGTCGCCGAGCGGAACAGGTGCCAGGCGGCGCGCCCGACGAGCAGGATCGCGAGCGTGCCGGTGAGTGCCACCGCGATGCGCCAGCCGAACGAGGAGGTGATGCCGAACAGGTGCTCGCCGGCGCCGATCATCCATTTGCCGAACGGCGGATGGACGATGAAGTCGGGTTCGGTGCCGTACACGGTCGGCACCTGGCCGTGCGTGAAGAACGCGTCCGGCTCCGGCATGTTCGCGGGCGTCTTGCGTTCGTGGCCGTACAGGATCATCGACCAGCCCTGCTTGACGTAATACGTCTCGTCGAAGATCAGCTGATGCGGGCGACCCAGATCCCACAGCCGCAGCAAACCGCCGATCAGCATGACCGTCAGGGGGCCGAACCAGCTCCACAACTTCTGCTGCGCACTCGCCGGGGCGCCGAGCAGGCGCTCGCGCAGCATCAACTCGTCACGGTCGGGATGGCCGTCGGTGTCGACGCGGGTGGCGGACGACGGGGCGTCAGTCAGGGTGGCGTTCACCGGTGGCGTCCTCGATCCTCGCGGGCTGGCGGTGGGACGGTCTGCCCCGGTTGGCCAGCGTAGTCGGTGGCACTGACAGGAGGGGCCCGCTCCGACGTCACGCCCCGTGACCCAGGTCGACCCGCGGCGGGCACGAGGCGCGCCTGCGCCAGCGTGACACCATGGCCGCGTGAGTACCGAAGCACCCGTCCCCGCCCTCGTTCTCGCCGCGACGCCGATCGGCGACCCGGCGGACGCGGCACCGCGTCTCACGCACGAACTCGCGAGCGCGCCGCTGATCCTCGCGGAGGACACGCGGCGGACGAAGCGGCTCTGCGACGCGCTGGGCGTCACCCCGAGCGGGTCGATGATGAGCTACCACGAGCACAACGAGGCCCAGCGCACGGGCGAGATCGTCGAGCGCATCGCCGCAGGCGAACGCGTCCTGCTCGTCACCGACGCCGGGATGCCGAGCGTCAGCGACCCGGGGTACCGCCTCGTCGCCGCGTGTGTCGAACGCGACCTGACGGTGACGTGCGTGCCCGGCCCGTCGGCCGTACTCATGGCGCTCGCGGTGTCAGGGCTGCCCGTCGACCGGTTCTGCTTCGAGGGGTTCCTGCCGCGCAAGGCCGGCGAACGCGCCCGCATGCTCGCGGCGCTCGCCGACGAGGCACGCACGATGGTGTTCTTCGAGGCGCCGCACCGTTTGGCGGTGACGCTCGAGGCGATGGCCGACGCGTTCGGCGACGAGCGGCGCGGCGCGGTCTGTCGTGAACTGACGAAGACGTACGAGGAGGTCCGCCGCGGTGGTCTGCGCGAACTCGCGGCGTGGGCCCTCGACGGGGCACGCGGCGAGATCACCGTCGTCGTCGAGGGTGCCGAACCTCGCGAGGCGTCGCTCGAGGATGCGGTCGCGACGGTGCTCGATCTCGTCGCCGGGGGAGTGCGGCTCAAGGACGCGTGCGGCCAGGTCGCCCAGGCGAGCGGCCTGTCCAAGAAGACCCTGTACGACGCTGCTCTCGCGGCGCGCTGACGGTTAGCGCCCCCGAGCAACCGCAGGCCCGGTCGTCAGTCCTGGGCGTCGACGAAGTACACGCAACCGGGGTCGAGGGGCGTGCGCAGGCTGCCGCGGGCCGGGTCGTTCGGGGGGTAGCAGGCCCACAGCGCATGGGTGAGGTTCCACGTCGCGGTCGGGATGACGGCTTCGAGTTCGTGTGAGGTCGCATCGACCGACGGCGCGTCGAGTCGCGCCCGCACGTGGACGCCGTCGTCTCGCGGTTCGGCGGCGATGAGCGTCACCGTCTTCGTCGCGACGTGCGGGTTCTGACCCGAGGCGGTGACGGCGTGCCACGTCCGCATCACCCCGAACACGACGAGCGCGATGACGAGCGCCGCGACGATGTTGCGCACGAGACGACGGCGCCGAAGGCGGTGTTCGAGCGCGGAGTCGGCGGCGAGGGCGGGAAACGACATGGGCCGGGCGCTCTCAGACCGCGGCGCGCGCGGCGCGGCGCTCACGCATTGCGACGACCCGGCGCCACAGCCGCCACATCACCCACGCGACGACGGCGAGCAGCACGAGCGCGAGGATCGGCGCGAAGACGGCCGCGAGGCTGAGCAGGATCGACGTCGCGTCCTCCGCCGTCGACAGGACGGGCGCGGCGAACCCACCCGTCCCGACGTTCGCGACGGGGCGCGCGGCGGCCTTTCCCGTGTGGAAGATGCCCGCGACGATGGCGCCGCCGATGAGGCCGACCCACGGATGCTGCGTCATCCACGGCGAGTTGTCGAGGTTCGCGGCGGCCGCCGTCCCCGCGAAGACGACGGCGCCCGAGGCGGGGCGCACGATCGTGCCGAGCGCATCGTTGACGCTGTCGAGGGCCGGGATCTTGTCGACGATGATCTCGCCCACGAGAAGGATCGACGCGATGACGATCGACGGCGTGCTCTCGACCCACGAGAACCCGGAGGGCAGCGTGATCACGTCGGTGAAGCGCGCGAGCAGAGCGACGACGACATACGGGATGTAGGCGTTGAGACCGGCGGCGGCGGACAGGCCCGCCCCGGTGAGCGCTGCGAACATGGCACGTCCTTCGGGTCAACGACCGCCGGCGCCTCCGGCCCCGGCGAAACACTGCGTCAACTCTGGCACAGCCGCGGGCATTCCCCCGAACGACGCCGGTGCAGCTGAGTCACATGATGCGCGTCGAGTCAGTCAGGACTGACGCAGCGCGCATCACGTGACTCAGCCGTCGATGAGGGCCGTTAGCATTGTGCCGACCGAGGAGGTGGCGCGTGGGCACACGACACGAATCGCATGACGGGCGCGAGGCCCATGAGCAGCAGGCTGCGCATGACGGCCACGGACATGGCGGCCACGCCCACAGCCATGCTCCGAGTGCTGACGCCGACCGGCGCTACCTGAGCGCAGCCCTCGCGCTGCTCGCGCTCTACATGCTCGCCGAGGTCGTCGTGGCCTTCGCGACGGGTTCGCTCGCGCTGCTGTCGGACGCGGCGCACATGCTGACGGATGCCGCCGCCATCGCGTTGGCGCTGTGGGCGATCCACCTCGCTGCGAAGCCCGCCAACGCGCGGTTGACGTTCGGGTTCAAGCGCGCCGAGATCCTCTCCGGCCTCGGCAACGGCATCACGTTGTTGCTGCTCGGTGCGGTGCTGCTCGTCGAGGCGGTGCGGCGCCTCGTCGACCCGCCGCAGGTCGAGCCGAAACCCGTCCTCGCGGTCGCCCTGGCGGGCGTCGTCGTCAACGTCGCCGCGGGCATGCTGCTCGCCCGCGCGAACCGGACGTCGCTCAACGTCGAGGGCGCGTACCGTCACATCATCACCGACTTGTACGGGTTCATCGGTACGGCCGTGGCCGCCGCCGTCATCTGGGCGACGGGGTGGATGCGCGCCGACGCCGTCGCGACGCTCATCGTCGTCGCTCTCATGTTCCACGCGGGGGCAGGGCTCGTCGCGCAGGCCGGGCGCGTGCTGCTCGAGGGCGCGCCGGACGGCACGGACGTCGAGGCGATCCGCGCGCACATGCTCGAGGTCGATCACGTACGCGACGTGCACGACCTGCACGTGTGGAGCGTGACGAGCGACCTGCCGGCATTGTCGGCGCACCTCGTCATCGACGACGAGTGCTTCCACGACGGGCACGCCCCGCGGCTGCTCGACGAGGTGCTCGAGTGCCTGGTCGGCCACTTCGACGTCGACCACTCGACGCTGCAGTTCGAGCCCGCGAGCCACGCGGCGCACGAGAGCGGACTGCACTGAGTCGACCTCGTCGGCGTGCGCTCCTCGCCGGGGCCACCTCGGGGCGCGGCAGGGGAGGTGACACGAGAGAGCGGTTGTCGGCGGCGGCTCCTAGGATGGGCCCATGACCAAGGTTCTCTCCGCTGTTGCCTGGCCGTACGCCAACGGCCCCCGCCACATCGGGCACGTCGCCGGTTTCGGTGTGCCCTCCGACGTCTACAGCCGGTACATGCGCATGGCGGGTCATGACGTGCTCATGGTCTCGGGCACCGACGAGCACGGCACGCCGATCGTCATCATGGCGGAGAAGGCGGGCAAGACGCCGCAGGAGTTCGCGGACGAGAACGCGAGCATCATCGTCGACGACCTCGTCGGCCTCGGCCTCAGCTACGACCTGTTCACGCGCACGACGACGGCGAACCACTACGAGGTGGTGCAGAAGCTGTTCCTCGCGCTGCACGAGAACGGGTACATGGTCGAGCAGACGACGTCGGGCGCCATCAGCCCGTCGACGGGGCGAACCCTGCCGGATCGGTACATCGAGGGCACGTGCCCGATCTGCAAGTACGCGGAGGCGCGCGGCGATCAATGCGACAACTGCGGCAACCAGCTCGACCCGACGGATCTCATCGATCCGCGTTCCAAGATCAACGGTGAGACGCCGGAGTTCATCGAGACGCAGCACTTCTTCCTCGACCTGCCGGCGCTCGCGGACGCGTTGTCGTCGTGGCTCGACGGGCGTGAGGCGACGGGCACGTGGCGCCCGAACGTCATCAAGTTCAGCCAGAACATCCTCGAGGAGATCCGTCCGCGCGCGATGACGCGCGACATCGACTGGGGCATTCCCGTGCCGCTCGACGGATGGCGCGAGCAGCCGACGAAGCGTCTGTACGTGTGGTTCGACGCCGTCGTCGGCTACTTGTCGGCCTCGATCGAGTGGGCACGTCGCCTCGGCGAGCCCGACAAGTGGCGCGAGTGGTGGAACGCGCCTGCGAGCACGGGCGGAGATGCGGAGCTCGCTCGGGCGGAGCGTGCGACGTCCGACGAGGGCAGCGTCGGAGCCCAGAAGGCATCGGAAGTACTTGGAAACAGCGACGGAGTCGCGGTTTCCAAGTACTTCATGGGGAAGGACAACATCGTCTTTCATTCGCAGATCTGGCCCGCTGAGCTTCTTGCTGCGAATGGCGAGGGCGCGAAGGGCGGGGTGGAGAGTCCTTTCGGGCATCTCAACCTGCCGTCGGAGGTCGTCTCGTCCGAGTTCATGACGATGGAGGGCAAGCAGTTCTCGACGAGTCGGGGGCATGTCATCTACGTCAAGGACGTGCTGGAGCGCTACGGTCCCGATCCGTTGCGGTACTTCATCGTCGCGGCCGGCCCCGAGAGTCAGGACGCGGACTTCACGTGGGCCGAGTTCGTGCAGCGCAACAACTCGGAACTCGTCGCGGGCTGGGGCAATCTCGTCAATCGTGCGGCGAGCATGATCCACAAGAACTTCGGTGAGATCCCGGCGCCGTCCGAGTTGGCCGATGTCGACCGCGAGGTGCTCGACGCGGTGCGCGGCGGGTTCGCGACGGTGGGTGCGCTCATCGAGCGCAACCGTCTCAAGGCGGCCCTCACGGAGACGATGCGTCTCGTCGGCGAGGTCAACCGGTACGTCGCGGTGACGGAGCCGTTCAAGCTCAAGGGTGAGGACGAGCGGGAGCGTCTCGCGACGGTGCTGCACACGCTCGCGCAGTGCGTCGTCGACCTCAACACGATGATGGCGCCGTTCGTGCCGTTCTCCGCGAATCTCGTGCACGAGGTCATGGGCGGTGAGGGGGAGTTCATGCCGATGCCGGTCGCGAAGGAGGTCACCGACCTCGACGACGGACGTCCGTACCGCATCATCACGGGCGAGTACTCGGCCACGCCGCGCTGGCAGCCGCGTGACGCCGCGCCGGGCACGCCGATCGCGAAGCCGAAGCCGGCGTTCAAGAAGTTCGACCCGGCGGTGGTCGAGGAGGAACTCGAGCGAATGAACATCTCGGCGTGAGCGACCCAAACCTGCGCCGCAGCGACAAGCCGACGCCGCCGCAGCCGCTGCCGTCACCGGTCGTCGACAATCACACTCACCTCGACATCTCCCGTGACGGCGGCGCGCCACCCGACGTGCGCGCCGTCATCGACGAGGCCGTCGCGGTCGGCGTCGATCGGATGGTGCAGGTGGGGTGTGATCTTGCGGGCGCGCGCTTCACCGAGCGCGTCATCGACGCCCACCCCGAATTGCTCGGCGGCGTCGCGCTGCACCCCAACGAGGCGCCCAAGCTGTACGCCGCGGGCGAGCTCGACGCCGCATACGCCGAAATCGAGCGCATCGCGGCCCACCCGCGGGTGCGTGTCGTCGGTGAGAGCGGGCTCGACTACTTCCGCACCGGCCCCGACGGCGTCGCGGTGCAGCAGGAGAGTTTCCGGTGGCACATCGAGCTCGCCAAGCGCTTCGGCAAGGCGCTGCAGATCCACGACCGTGAGGCGCACGAGGACGTCATGCGCATCCTCGCCGAGCAGGGCGCGCCTGAGAAGACCGTCCTGCACTGCTTCAGCGGTGATGTCGCGATGGCGCGCGAGTGCGTCGAGCGCGGCTATTACGTCAGCGTCGCCGGCGTCGTGACGTTCAAGAACGCCCGCGAACTGAGGGCGGCACTCGCACAGGTGCCGCTCGAGCAGCTCCTCGTCGAGACGGATGCGCCGTACCTGACGCCGTCGCCGCACCGCGGGGCGACCAATGCGCCGTACCTCGTGCCGCTGACGGTGCGAGCGCTCGCCGAGGTCAAGAACGTCGACGTCCCGGCGCTGTGTGCGGCGTTGTCGGAGACGTCCGAGCGCGTCTACGGGCCGTGGTGAGCGTCACGCGCGTGATTCCATAGCGCAGCGATCGACGCAAGGGGGCTGGCACCGCGTGTGACGAATCCCACTGCAGCGGAAGATTTCCCGGGATGCCGCACCTGACGCCCCATCGCGTCGCAGTATCCGTTACGGTTCCGTTATCTGAATTTGACCCTCGCGGGTTGCCTCGGCAGTGTTGTCCGGGTTAACCCGAGTCTGGATCACACGGACGTGCCCTCGACCCCATGGTCGACGGGCTGGAGCGCAGGCCTGAGCCGAGCGCTTCGCACCGAGCCTTCGGTGCTCTGCGCGCCGCCAGTGAGGGACCTTCGACATCGGAGCATGATGACGTTCTCGACCACCCGCACCACTTCTCGTACGATCGCCGCGGCCGCTGCCGTGGCAGCCGCTTCGACGCTGGCCGCTTGCGGTTCGAGCGACTCGAAGACCGCGTCCGACGTTCCCTCGATCTCCTCGAGCTCGACGCCGACGAAGTCCGCGACCTCGACGCCGTCCACGACGAAGGCTGCGCCGAAGCCGTCCACGACGAAGGCTGCGCCGAAGCCGTCCACGACGAAGGCTGCGCCGAAGCCGTCCACGACGAAGGCTGCGCCGAAGCCGTCCACGACGAAGGCTGTGCCGAAGCAGACGCAGGCCGAGCGCGCCTCGCGTTCGCAGGCCCGTCAGGCTCTGCCGGCCAAGCCCGCCACGCCCGCCAAGGCCGCTGCTCCCGCCGTCACGTACGTCAACTGGAGCCAGGTCCAGACGATCCCGGCGAAGACGAAGTACGTCTACAGCGCCGACATGCCCAAGGGCACGTCCAAGGTGACGCAGGAAGGCCGTTCGGGCGCCGAGACGGTGACGTACCGCAGCGCCAAGAAGGGCGAGAAGGTCGTCTCCTCCAAGGTGATCGACACGACCGTCACGCGCAACGCCGTGCGCCGCGTCGTCACGATCGGTACGAAGCAGGCCGTTCAGCAGGCGCCGCAGCAGTCGCAGCAGACCCAGGTGTCGCGTTCGACCGCCCGCAAGGCCGTGACGCAGCAGAGCGCGCCGAAGCAGCGCACCTACGCCTCGTCGGCCCAGCGCACGCAGAAGAGCGCTGCCGCTCCGGCCGCCGCCAACTCGGGCATGTGGGACCGCATCGCTCGTTGCGAGTCGACGAACAACTGGCACATCAACACGGGCAACGGCTACTACGGCGGCCTGCAGTTCGACAACCAGACGTGGCTCGGCTCCGGCGGCGGCGCCTACGCCCCGCGCGCCGACCTCGCGACCCGTGAGCAGCAGATCGCCATCGCGAACAAGGTCTACGCCCAGCGCGGCCTGCAGCCGTGGGCCTGCGGCCACGCAGCCTGATCGACACCTGACGCGCACCGCGCGCCCGGTCATGAAGACCCGGCTCGTCCCCTCGTGGGGCGGGCCGGGTCTTCGCATGTGCCGATAGGGTTGGCGTCATGCATGACGACGACGCGACGCCCGCAGGCCGTGACGACACGACGGGCCTGTTGAGTGCCGCCGACATCCGCGAGCTCGCCGAGCGTCACGGGGTGCGTCCGACGAAGACGTGGGGGCAGAACTTCGTCATCGACCCGAACACGGTGCGCAAGATCGTCCGCCTGGCAGGGGTCGGGGCCGACGACACCGTCGTCGAGGTGGGCCCGGGGCTCGGGTCGTTGACGCTCGCGCTGCTGCCGGCCGTCGCGCATCTCAGCGTCGTCGAGGTCGACCCGAACCTGGCGGCGCAGCTTCCCGCGACGGTGGAGCGGTTCGCGCCGCAGCACGCATCGAAGCTGAACGTCGTCCAAGCGGATGCGATGACGGTCGACTCGCTCGAGCCGGCACCGACCGCGCTCGTCGCGAACCTGCCGTACAACGTGTCGGTGCCCGTGGTCCTCAACTTCCTCGAGCATTTCCCGTCGCTGCAGCGCGTGCTCGTCATGGTGCAGCTCGAGGTCGCGCAGCGCCTCGCAGCTGAGCCGGGCAGCAAGGTCTACGGCGTGCCGAGCGTCAAGGCCGCCTGGTACGCCGACGTGCGTCTCGCCGACCGCGTCGGACGCAACGTCTTCTGGCCGGCCCCGAACGTCGATTCGGGTCTCGTCTCGCTCGTGCGTCGTGACCCACCGACGACGGAGGCGACGCGCGCACAGGTCTTCGCGTGCATCGACGCCGCGTTCGCACAGCGCCGCAAGACGCTGCGGGCTGCCCTCGCCGGCTGGGCGGGCGGCGCCGACCGGGCCGAGGCGGCACTCGTGGCGGCGGGCATCGACCCGCGGACGCGAGGCGAGCGCCTCGGTATCGACGAGTTCGCCGCCATCGCCTCCGCCCACGCGGCGGCGACGCAGGACTGAGTCGTCCTCCGGCCGCAATGCCCACCCAACACTGTGGCGGACGGCGCCTGTTGGCTCGGGTGGCTGCCCGGAGGGCGGTCCATGCATAGGGTGGGGGCATGACGGCTTCGAGCGCACAGATCACCCGCGTCAGCGTGAGGGTGCCTGCGAAGGTCAACCTCGAGCTGTGCGTGGGGCCACGCCGAGCCGACGGGTTTCACGACCTCGCGACGACGTTCCATGCCGTCGACCTGTTCGACGAGGTTGATGTCACGTCGGCCGACGAGTTCTCGCTCACGGTGACGGGGCTCGGCGCGGACGTCGTGCCGTGCGACGAGTCGAACCTGGCCTGGCGAGCGGCGCAGCTCATGGCCACCTCGTACGGCGTCGACGGCCGCTGCGCCATCGCGATTCGCAAGGCCATCCCGGTGGCTGGTGGCATGGCGGGCGGATCGGCAGACGCCGCCGCGACGCTCGTCGCCTGCGACGCGCTCTGGGGGCTCGGCCTGTCGCGCGCGACGCTCGAGGAGCTCGCCGCGCAGCTCGGCTCAGACGTCCCGTTCGCCCTCACCGGAGGCACGGCGCTCGGCACCGGGCGCGGGGAGAAGATCGTGCCGGTGCTCGCGACGGGCACCTACCACTGGTTGTTCGCGCTGACGCACGAGGGGCTGTCCACGCCCGCCGTCTACGCCGAGTGCGACCGGCTGCGGGAGGGCCACCGCGTGCCTGAGCCCTCTCCGTCGGACGGCCTGCTCGCGAGCGTCCGCTCCGGTGACGTCCACGGCGTCGCCGTCGCCATGCACAACGACCTGGAGCCTGCGGCGCTGTCGCTCATGCCGAGGCTGCGCGCCCTGATGGAGTTCGGCCTGGAGATGGGTGCCCTCAACGCGATGGTCTCGGGTTCGGGCCCGACGGTGGCGTTCCTCATGGCGAGCCGCAAGGACGCCGTCGCGCTGCGCAACGTGCTCGCTGCCGGTGACCTCGCGGACGACTACGTCCTCGCCGCCTCCACTCCCCACGGCGCCCAGATCACCTCCGCCTCCTGACGCCCCGACCGAACCCCCGACCCGCCCCGCCTTGCCACCCTGCGATTTTCGTCCACCCTCGCGATTGCCATCCACATCGGCGATCTACGTCCCCATCTGCGAACTACGTCCACATCTGACGGACGGCGTGGCGAGCGCTCGTCTCGGTCCGGCACCTGCTCTGACGGGCGCCGCATCATCAGCTTTGGGCGACGTGACACGGCGGTGAGACAATCGCGGGCATGGCCAACCTCCTGTCCGCTGAGAAGATCTCGCTCGCCCTCGGCACCCAGCAGTTGCTCGATTCGGTGTCGCTCGGCATCGGCGGCGGTGAGCGCATCGGCATCGTCGGCCGCAACGGTGGAGGCAAGTCGACGCTGCTCAAGGTGCTCGCGGGTGTGCACGAGGTCGATTCGGGGCGTCTGACGATGGCGAACGGCGTCACCGTCGGCATGCTGACGCAGGCGGACACGATTCCTGCGGAGTGGACGGTGCTGCAGGCCGTCGTCGGTGATCGCGCCGAGCACGAGTGGGCGGGGGAGGCCCGCATCCGCGAGGTCATCAACGGGTTGTTGCCGGGAATGGATCTGCACGACGTCGTCGGCCCCAAGTCCGGTGGCGAGCGCCGTCGCATCGCGCTCGCGAAGCTGCTCGTCGACGACCCTGATCTGCTGCTGCTCGACGAGCCCACCAACCATCTCGATGTCGAGGGCGTGCAATGGCTCGCCGACTTCCTCAACGCACGCCGCACACGCAGCGACTCGGCGCTCGTCACGATCACCCACGACCGGTGGTTCCTCGACGCGACGGGCACCAACACGTGGGAGGTCATCGACGGACGCGTCGAGCAGTACGAAGGCGGTTACGCCGCGTTCGTGCTCGCGAAGGCCGAACGTGCACGCATCGCGGCCGCGACGGAGGAGCGTCGCCAGAACCTGCTGCGCAAGGAGCTCGCGTGGCTGCAGCGCGGTGCCCCGGCCCGCACGAGCAAGCCGAAGTTCCGCATCGACGCGGCCAACGCGCTCATCGCGAACGAACCGGATCCGCGCAATGACGTCGAACTCGTCCGGTTCGCGACGACGCGGCTCGGCAAGGATGTCATCGACCTCGTCGACGCGTCCGTCACGCTCGGCGGGCGCGAACTGCTGACGAAGCAGACGTGGCGGCTCGCGCCGGGCGAGCGCACCGGCATCGTCGGCGTCAACGGCGCGGGCAAGTCGACGCTGCTGCGCGCCATCGCGGGAACCCAGGAGCTGTCGGCGGGCAAACGCAAGCAGGGCAAGACCGTCAAGATCGCGTACCTGACGCAGGAGGTGCGCGAGCTCGACGACGTCGAGGGCTGGCGCGTCATCGAGGCGATCGAGGACGTGGCGAGCTACATCATGCTCGACGGCAAGGAGACGTCCGCCTCGCAGCTCGCGAAGCGGCTCGGCTTCTCCGGGGGACGTCAGCAGGCGCGGGTGTCGGAGCTGTCGGGTGGCGAACGTCGACGACTGCAGTTCCTCCGCCTGCTCATGAGCGAGCCGAACGTGCTGCTGCTCGACGAGCCGACCAATGACCTCGACATCGAGACGCTGCAGTCGATGGAGGACGTCCTCGACGGCTGGGCAGGCACACTCGTCGTCGTCAGCCACGACCGGTACCTGCTCGAGCGCATGTGCGATCGCCAGGTCGCCTTGCTCGGAGACGGCAAGATCCTCGACCTCATCGGCGGGGTCGAGCAGTACCTCGAGCTGCGTGCGCACCACCTGCAGGCGCAGGCGGCGTTCGAGCGTCAGGGCGCGGCGGCGAAGGGGGTCGATGCGACCTCGCTCGCGGCTGACGACGCAGCAGGCGCTGGCGCCGGCGGACGCGTGGTGAGCGCCGCCGAGGAGCGCGAGGCGCGCAAGACGGTGGCGCGCATCGAACGTCAGCTCGCGAAGCTGGCCGAGCGCGAGACCAAGCTGCACGACGAGCTCGCCGCTGCCGCAAGCGATTACGGCAAGGCCGCGGAGATCGACGTCAAGCTGCGTGCCGTGCTCGCCGAGAAGGACGAACTCGAGATGGACTGGCTCGAGGCCGCCGAGGTGCTCGCCTGAACTGAGCGCGTGTTCCGGTCGCGCGCGGCGCCTGGCGGCGCTGCGCCGTTTGCCACACCAGGCGCCGTGAACGACTGTCTAGGAGGGCTCGACGACCCCGCGCGCGCCGTTGAACGTGTTCAACAGCGTGGTTGACTGAGCGCATGACGACGAAGTCGGAGCAGACGCGTGAAGCCCTCGTCGAGACGGCGTTGGCGATGTTCCGCGAGCACGGATACGAGAAGACGACGATGCGCGCGATCGCCGCGGAAGCCGGCGTCTCGCAAGGAAATGCGTACTACTACTTCGACGGCAAGGACGCGCTCGTCCAGCAGTTGTACCTGCGCCTCCAGGCCGAGCATCGCGACGTTGCGCTGGCCGCCATCCGCGACGGAGCGCCGCTTGCCGACAACCTATGCGCGCTGTGGCGGGCGGGCATCGACGTCATGGAGCCGTACCACGGCTTCGGTTCGACGCTGCTGACGACGGCGCTGCAGGCGTCGTCGGGCACGAGCCCGCTGTCGGGAGCGTCGGCGCAGGCGCGCGACGATGCGATCGGCCTCGTCACCGACGTGCTCGAACGCTCGAAGGGCGTGCCGGGTGGCGCACTGCGACGCCAGTTGCCGATGTTGCTGTGGCTCGTCTATCTCGGCATCACGCTGCACTGGGTGTGCGATGACAGCGAGCAGCGGGCGCGCACGATGACGCTCATCGACGGCGTCGCCCCCATCCTCGCGCGCATGCTGATGCTCGCACGGCTACCGGTGGGACGCGGGCTCGTCGCGGACATCACCGCCCTCGTCGAGAAGCTGGCGCCGACCGGATCTCTTCCGACGGCGCTGTCGGAGCCTGCATCCAGGACGTCGAGCACCGTCCGCACCGAAGACGACTGAGGTGCCTCGCGGTCAGCTCTCGACGGCCGTGAGCAGCGTCCGCAGCGACGCGGCGAGGTGAGCGCGAGCGTCGTCGTCCATGCCGGCGAGCAGGCGGCGCTCGTGATGCAGCAGCGCGTCGAACGCGGCGTCGACGGCCCGCAGCCCCGCGGGGGTCAGCCGGACGAGGACGCCGCGGCGGTCGCTCGGCGATGGTTGACGGGAGACGAAGCCGCGTCGTTCGAGTCCGTCGACGCGATTCGTCATCGTGCCGGAGGTGACGAGTGTCTTCTGCACGAGGGCGCCGGGGGAGAGCTCGAACGGTTCGCCTGCGCGGCGCAGGGCGGACATCACGTCGAACTCCCAGCCGTCGAGTTCATGCTCGGTGAAGACGGCGTTGCGCGCCTGGTCGAGGCGCCGCGCGATACGGCTGATGCGCGAGAGCACTTCGAGTGGCGTCGTGTCGAGCCCCGGGCGGACGCTCGCCCAGGCATCGACGATGACGTCGACCTCGTCATGGTGCGGCTTGCCGTCGGGAGCGGTCGACGTCGCAGACGCGATGTCGTCGGCGCCCCTTGGGCCGAAAGCACGGTTCGAGTCGGCAGGGCGCGGCGAACCGGTGAGTGACATGCCGTCAGTCTATCGCTCGTCAAGAAACTTGATGTCGAGAGACTTGCCCTCGGCAGACGGCGTCAGCCCTCGTCACGCGATGTCGTCGTCCGTCTCGTCGTCGCCCAGGCCCATCGGTGCCACCATGTTGTCGACGTCAGGCTCGCCGCTGGCCACCGGCGCGGCCGCGACGAGCGTGGGCGTGGCGTCGAGGCCGGTGAGTCCGTTCCAGCCGAGGTTGACCATGTGGGCGGCCATCTCGGTGGCGTCGAATTCCTGGCCGTGCTCGATCCACCAGTCGCCGGTGAGGGCGGCCATGCCGATGAGCATCTGCGCGTAGATCGGCGCGAAACGGGGGTCGATCTCGCGGCGCGACATGACGCGGGAGAGTTCGTTCTCGATCTTTGTGGCGATGTCCGACATGAGGCTCGCGAGGGAGCCCGTCGAGTGCCAGGACGGGGCGTCACGGATGAGCACACGGAAACCGTCGGGGTTGGCGCTGATGTAGCTGAGTTGGGCGGTCACGGCGCGTTCGAAGAGTTCGCGGGGTGTGCCGTCGTCGGTCAGGGCGCTCGCGATGTGGTCGAGGAAGCTGCGCGTCTCGCGGTCGACGATGACGGCGTACAAGCCTTCCTTGCCGCCGAAGTGCTCGTAGACGACGGGTTTCGTCACGCCCGCCGCCGCCGCGATCTCCTCGACGGTCGCCGCCGCGACGCCTCGTTCCGCGAACGTGCGGCGCCCCACGTCGATGAGCTGTTCGCGACGCTGGGTGCCCGACATGCGCGTGCGGCGAGGAGTCGTCATGCCCACCATTGTGCCGGGTGGGCGGGAGGTCGCAGCCGAGACCTGGGGCGCCCGGGCGGGCTGACGCGGTCCGAGGCGCGGTCCGCGCCGTAGATCGCGGGGACGCGTCGGTGCGTCGACGGAGTGCAGCGCGGCCCGGCGTGAACTACTCTTGTGCGGTCCGCGCTTCGCGGACGTTCCCCGGTTGCTCTGCTGGCAGGGGCCGCCTGACTTTGAATCAGGACTAGCGACGTTGGTTCGATTCCAACCCGGGGAGCCTGAAAGCCCGACCATCATCGTCCGAGAGCGCGTCATCGTCGACGCGTTTCCGGGCGAAGATCACGCGGGACGTGACGCCGATCAGCGATGACGAGACGTCGCGGCACCCCCGGCGGCGATGGCCGCGAACGCGAGTCCGGCGAGGCCGAGCTCACCGGACGTCGGGGAGCTCCGCGACGCGACGAGGTCCGTCTGCACCTTCGGGTCGATCGGCTTCGGGGCGGGCTTCGTCGGAGTGGGCGTGCCCGGCATCGGCTTCGTCGGCTGGGCAGGGGGAATGACGGTGCCGTTCGGCTGAACCGTCGGCAGACCCTTGCACGTCGCCGGAATCGTGCCGGTGACGCTGAACGCCGACCCGCTCGTGTTGCCCTTGACGGTGATCGTCACCGTCTTCCCGGCCTGGTTGATCTTCGAGAAGATGACGAGCGGCTTGTCGTGCGTCACCGGGCCCATCGTGTGCGTCTCGTGCAGCTGCGGCTCGCTCACCGTCACCGTCGCCTCCGGCGTCTTCACCGTGCCCACTGCGATGACGTGGTTCGGCATCCCCTTCGAGCACCAGAACTCGATCGGCGTGTGCTGAAGGCTGCCGACGATCGTCGACTTGGCGTGGTCCCCGGTCGTGCTGGGCGTCGCAGGCGAGTCGGCCGCCATCGACGGCGCGGCCGCGGCCAGGGTCAGGGCACCCACGCCGGCAGCGGCGAGAGCAGGGAACATCTTCCTGGGGAACTTCTCAGGACGAATGCGTGACGATGGCGCTTCCCTCCGCGCGACGTCGGCCGCGAGAACCGCAGCTTGGTGCGGCAACGACCCACTTCTGCGCCGAATCCGTCAGGGTGATCCATGTTTTCGCAATGCGACAAATGCATGTCGCCTATACAGTCATGTATAAAAAGCGGCCGGCCAGCAGGCCGAGGCACCTGGCACCGACGGTGACACGTCGATGAACGTCTACCTCTCCAACTCCACCTCGAACCGCGGCACGCCGATCGCCGTCGACGCCATGCAGAGCTCGTCCAACGGCGACGTCGTGCTCGCGCATCTCATCGAGCCGGCCCTCGTCAACCAGAACATGCCACTCGCGGACTCCTACGACGCGACGGCGGGCGACTCCGGCGTCATCGAGGGCTACAGCCTGCGCGCCTACCGCGTCCCGACGTCGGGGCTCTACAAGGCCGGCGTCTCCGTCCTGGGTGAGAGCGCCGAGGCCTACGGTGGTCGCGCGATACACCTCGAGGGCGTCAACGGCTCCTCGAATCACGGCGACTCGGGTGGCCCGCTCATCGTCAACGGTCAGATCGTTGGCGTCTGCTCGACGGGCGACTCCACCGATCCCGGCTCCGACATCCACACCGGCTCCAACTACGCCAACCTGACGGACAGCCGCCAGTGGATCACCGATGTCACGGGCGGGTGACGGCTCATCGACGCTGACCCTGCACTCATGCAGACGCCGTTGGCACGCAACACGCGTGCCGACGGCTTCGTCGTACCGGGGAGTGGGGATGGTGTCTGTGCTTCCGCGTCGTCGTGCGAACGGAGGTCGCCGTCAGCGGCACACCGTCGCGTCAGTCGGGGTCATGAGGGCTCTCACGTGGGTCACGGTGCTCGTGCATCGCGAGCTGACGACAATGGTGGTCCGCCTGTGGGCGACGGCGCTCCGGGTGCAGCGGGCAGGGATGGGCCCTGGCGGCGCCGAGTAACGCCCTCGTGGACAGCGAGTGCTCGACGAACGACGCGTGCCCCGCAGCCTTTGGGGCTACGGGGCACGCGACGTTACGCAGTTGGCGGATGATCAGGCCGGCCAGGTGTCCGACATGCGGTGCTCGCCGGTCTTCACCACGAGGTGGTGAGCGGAGCTCGCCAGCGCTGCGTCAGCCGAGTTGGCGGCGACGATGGCCACCGTCGGGCCCGCGGCGGCAGCCACGAGCGCAGCGGATGCGGAAAGCTTCTTGAAGATGGCCATGGTCACTCCTGGATATGATGCGTAATGTAGAGAGTTCAACAACTTGCTCCACGCTGAGTCAAGTTGTGTGTCAAGTATGCCTCGCTTGTGGGGCTGGAAGTAGTTACCGATGAGTTTTGGTGAACGCCTGAAGGCAGCGCGCAAACAGGCGGGCCTTTCGCAGACAGAACTGGCGGGCAACAGGTGCAGCGTCAGCTACGTCTCTCACCTCGAATCGGGCCGTCGGACCCCGACCCCGGACATGCTTCGCTACTTCGAGACCAAGCTGAATCTCGAGCCCGGCACGCTCGGGAGTGCCTCCGATCTGTCCGGGTTCGGGCGCCGCAAGGCGGGAGAGGCCGAGGCGGTTGCTCTTTACTCCGAGGCCGTTCTTTCGTGGCGCCAGGGTTCATTCGGTCTTGCCTTCGAACAGGCGCAGGACGCCCGCCGCCAGCTGTCGACGGTCGGACGTTCCGACATCACACTTCTCATCGGTGCCTTGCTCGTCGAGATCAACATCGACCTCGGGCACTATCGCGAGGCAGTCGCTGAGGCCACGGCTCACCTGACAGCTGCGCGCGCGGTCGGCTCCAGCTTGCTCGAAGCGCGGGCCGGCATCCTCACTTCCAAGGCGGCGCGTCTCGACGGGGACGCGCGGCTCGCCGCGTCGAGCGCTGCGGACGCCGTGCGACTCTGCCAGTCCGCGCACCTCCCCATGATCGTGACGGCGCAGGCACTCATCGCCGCCATCTCAGCCGGGCATGACGATGCCGGCGCCTACGCCCACGAGCTCGAAGAGTCAGCCGCAGCGCTCGAGGAGACCCCGACTCGCGGCCTGGCCGAGTGGGTGCTCGGCAACGTGGCGTGGCACAGCGGTGACGTCGAGGCCGGCAAGGCTGCGCACGATCGAGCGAACCAACTCCTGTCGCCCACCGCAGACTTCCGTAACTGGGCTCGTTTTCCGCGCGTTGCGGCGGAAGAGCGACTCCAGGCCGGCTGCGAGGACGGGGTCGCGGAACTGTTACGCGAAGCGAAGAGCCGCCTCGACCTGCTCGAGAGCGCCGATGAATTGGCGACCCTCGCCATCGTGCGTGCGCGGTTCGCGCGGGCGCAGGGGCACGTGGATGAGGCGCTCGATGACATCCGCGCCGCCCTCGAGGATGCCGACCTGCCGCCGAGCACGCAGGGGCGCCTGTACCTCGCAGCCGCCCACGCCTACGGCGAACAGGGCGACATCACGCAGGCGACGGCCGTCGCGCTGCAGGCAGCACGCCGCTTCACCGAGGCCGGCGACGTCACCCAAGCCCGTGCTGCTTGGGAGTTCGTCGACGAGACCACGCAGGCCGCAGAGCAGGCGAACGCCTGACGTCAGGGCGTTCACAGCCGCGTCAGCAGTGTTTCGATCGCGGCCGCGAAACCTGCCGGGTCGGCGACCATCGACAGGTGGCCGACTTGCGGAATCGTCGCCGTCGGCGCGCCCGCGAAGTTCTGTTGCGCGACCTGGAGCGAGCCGCCGGACGTCGCGTCCTCGGCGCCCCAGACGATGCCGCGCGGCACGCGGATGGCGCGCACTTGCTCGGGGCTCAGGTGCGTCATCGCGTGTGCGGCCATGACGCGCATGGCGTCCTCCGCGTCGCGCGAGCGCAGCGGCCGCATCCACGCGTCGATCAGTCGGTCGGCGTCGGGGCCTTGCAGGCCGCGACACGTCGAACCGCAGTGGTCGTCGAAGATCGGGCGCGCGAACACGTTCGTCTGCGTGCCGAGTCGGTAGAGGGTCGTGACGTACGGCAGGCGCGAGACGACGCCCGTCCACGCACCAGGGTCGGCCGATCGTCCCTCGAAGGCCATGGCGTCGCCGTCGGCGAAGATGACACCGCCGATGGCGCCCGGGGCATCGAGCGCCGCGCGCCCGACGACGGCCGCGCCCAGCGAGTGCCCGACGATCACCGGCCGCTCGATGTGCAACGCCTCGATCAGACCCGTGACGGCACGCGCCTGATCCTCGATCGAGTAGTGGCCCGTGTACTGCGAGTAGCCCGCCCCGGGCAGGTCGACGGCGTAGACGACGTGGTTCTTCGCGAGCTCCGGCGCCGCGAGCGACCACGCGACCGTCGACTCGGCGAAACCGTGGACGAGCACGATCGGCGTGCCGTGCGCACCCCACACGCGGTAATGCACGCGCGCGCCGTCGACGACGACGTCGCGCCCGTCGGGCGCCTGCAGCGTCTGCGGCGGCCGCACGAGGGCGTTGAACGTCAACGATGCGATCGTCACGACGAGAAACAGCTTGACGACGACGCGCGCCACCCGGCGCACCAGTCGTCGACCACGCCCTGGAGCGGGGCGGCCGCCAGGGGAGGCGCCGCTGTCGGGCGCACTGGCGGCGGTGCTCATGCGGCTCATTCGGCGCGGCCGTTCGTCGCGTCGTCAGCAGTGCTCGCGCCGGCTGCGCCCGCGACGTCACCACCGACAGTGCCGGTACCACCGGCAACCTCGCCGGCGCGCATGGTCTCGACATAGGCCGTGATGCGGCGCTCGCCGTACCCCTGCACCGAGATGGCCGCGGAGACGTAGAGGAACAGCAACGTGATGACGATCCACGGCGCCCAGTGACCGCCGAGCCACCAGATGACGACGACGGGGACGAGATGCGTCGCGAGTTGCGTCAACCCGCCAAGGATCGCGTGCCAGGTGCCCTGCGGATCGTGCGGCGCCCCCGTTGCGTCGCGTGCCCGCTCTACGTGGGCCTCAGCCTGTTCACGATGCATCTGTGCACGCTCAGCGGCCGTCTGCGGGCGGCGTCGCGGTTTCAGCCGAGGTTCGTCGCGAACGCCTGACGGGTCAACGACTGCGTGCCGACGTGCACGAGAATCATTCCGAGGCACAGGCACGTCAGCGATCCGGGGTGCAGGTGCGCGCTGCAGTCGGCCGTCAGCCACGTCATGGCCGTGCGTTCGGTGTCGAGGGAGTCGACGATCTGCACGACGCTCTCGCCGAGCACGATCATGACGAACAGGCCGATGCGTTCGACCAGGTGCGGGCCGCTGAGGCGAGGCGCGTCCGACTCCTTGCGGTCCGGGCGCAGCAGCGACAGGCCCATCTCGAGGAAGGCGAGGGCGGCGAGCGCCCAGCCGAGCAGGTGCTCGGGCACGAGCGGGGTGAGCAGCCACAGGGCGCTGACGCCCGGGCCCCACAGCAGCGGACGCATGGCGCCGGCGCCGCGTCGTCCGCTCCACCACAGCGGCCACACGGCCGTGCGCGCGATGACGTAGCCGACGGCGAACAGCCACGGATGGCCGTCGATGAGGGGTTCGATCCCGAGTGCGAGCACGCCGACGCCGGCCATCGAGGCGAACATGAGCGGGCGTCCGCGTGGGCCGATGCCGCCGCGCACGTTCGTCAGCGCCGTCACGTTGAACCACGCGAACCACACGAGCATCGTGAGCCCGATCGTCGCGGCAACGCGCGACCCGGGTCGCCGTGCAGCAGGTGGGTGAGGCGCTCGATGGCGACGACGAAGACGAGGTCGCAGAACAGCTCCAACCACCCGACGTGTTGGTGCCGCACGGTGGTCTCGCCGATCGCCTGTGACATGCACCCAGCATGAAGGCGTACAGGGGAGCGCGACGAATGCACGCAGCGCCTCTGGCGGTGGTGGGCGGTAGAGTCACCTCTATATGCCCCGTCGCCCGCACCGGGTGGGCCGCCGGGGCGGGCCAGACCACCGATCGTCGATCCGCAGGGAGTCACTCGCGTGAGCGCACCCCGTCCCGCAGCCGTCATCGTCCTCGCCGCCGGCGAGGGCACCCGCATGAAGTCCGACATCCCGAAGGTGTTGCACACGATCGGTGGCCGCAGCCTGCTCGGCCACGCCATCGACGCGGCGCGCGGCACGCAGCCGCAGCATCTAGCGGTCGTCGTGCGTCACCAGCGCGACGTCGTCGCCGCGCACATCGAGCAGTTCGAGCCGGGCGCGACGATCGCCGATCAGGACGAGATCAAGGGCACCGGCCGCGCCGCCGAGAGCGCCCTCGACGTCCTCCCGGCCGACCTGAGCGGCACCGTCCTCGTCACCTACGGCGACGTGCCGCTGCTCGCGACGCAGACCCTCGTCGACCTGACGAGCGCGCACGAGGCAGGCGGCAACGCCGTCACCGTGCTGACCGCGGAGGTCGAGAACCCTACGGGCTACGGCCGCATCCTGCGCGACGAATCCGGTTCCGTCGCCGGCATCATCGAGCACAAGGACGCTCTCGCCGCCCGCGAGGCCGGGGACGCGAAGCTCGCGCACGCGCTCGACATCCGTGAGATCAACTCTGGCATCTACGCCTTCGACGCGATCGTGCTGCGTGAGAGCCTCGCGAAGGTGACGACGGACAACGCCCAGGGCGAGAAGTACCTCACCGACGTCCTCGCCCTGGCCCGCGCGGCCGGTGGGCGCGTCGAGGCGCACACGATCACCGACCTGTGGCAGACCGAGGGTGTCAACGACAAGGTGCAGCTCGCCGCGATGGGCCGCGAGCTGAACCGTCGCGTCGTCGAGCAGGTCATGCGTGACGGCGCCATCGTCATCGACCCGGCAACGACGTTCGTCGACGTCGACGTCTCCATCGGCCGCGACACGGTCGTCCAGCCGAACACCCAGCTGCGCGGCGCGACGACGGTCGGTGCGCGCTGCGAGATCGGCCCCGACACGACACTCGTCGACACGGAGGTGGCCGACGACGCGTCCGTCGTGCGCACGCAGGCCAACCTCGCGACGATCGGCGCCGGTGCGAGCGTCGGCCCGTTCAGCTACCTGCGCCCGGGCACCGAACTCGGCGCGAAGGGCAAGATCGGCGGGTTCGTCGAGACGAAGAACGCGCAGATCGGTGACGGCGCCAAGGTGCCGCACCTCACGTACTGCGGCGACGCCGTCATCGGTGAGGGCGCCAACATCGGCGCGGGCACGATCTTCGCCAACTACGATGGCGTCAAGAAGCACACGACGCACGTCGGCGCGCACAGTTTCGTCGGCTCCGACTCGGTGCTCATCGCGCCTGTCACGATCGCTCCGGGCGCCTACGTCGCGGCCGGCAGCGCCGTCGACGGTGACGTCGAGGCCGGCCAGATGGCTGTCGCACGCGGCCGTCAGCGCAACATCGACGGCTGGGTCGAGCGCCGCCGTGCCGGGACGAAGACGGCGGACGCCGCGCGTGACGTCGCGCACGCCTCGCCCCGGGCCGCCGCCGGTGAAGCGGCGTCCACTAGTGTTGACGAGGAATTCTCCGCAGACGAAGGGATCACGAAGTGAGCCTGTCCATGAAGCGCACCACTGAGAAGAACCTCATGGTCTTCTCCGGGCGGGCCAACCCCGAGCTCGCGAAGGCGGTCGCCGAGGGCCTCGGCACGCAGCTCGTGCCGATGCAGGCGTACGACTTCGCGAACTCCGAGACGTACGTGCGTTACGACGAGTCCGTGCGCGGCTGCGACGCGTTCGTCATCCAGAGCCACACCGCTCCCGTGAACCAGTGGATCATGGAGCAGCTCATCATGGTCGACGCGCTCAAGCGCGCCTCCGCGAAGCGCATCACCGTCGTCGCGCCGTTCTACGGCTACGCCCGTCAGGACAAGAAGTCGCGCGGTCGCGAGCCGATCTCGGCGCGCCTGGTCGCGGACATGTTCAAGACGGCCGGCGCGAACCGCCTCATGGCCGTCGACCTGCACACCGACCAGATCCAGGGCTTCTTCGACGGCCCCGTCGACCACCTGCAGGCGCTGCCCGTCATCACCGACTACGTCGCCAAGAAGTACGGCGACGAGAACCTCGCCGTCGTCTCGCCGGACGCGGGCCGCATCAAGGTCGCCGAGGCGTGGAGCAAACGCCTCAACGGCGCGCCGCTGGCGTTCATCCACAAGACGCGTGACGTCACGCGCCCCAACCGGTCGGTCGCGAACCGCGTCGTCGGCTCCGTCGAGGGCCGCACGTGCCTGCTCGTCGACGACATGATCGACTCCGGCGGCACGATCTGCCACGCCGCGGACGCGTTGATGAACGCGGGCGCGGAGTCCGTCGTCATCGCCTCGACGCACGCGATCTTCTCCGACCCGGCGGTCGAGCGGCTCGCGAACTCGGTGGCGCGCGAGGTCATCGTCACCGACACGCTGCCGATCACGGACGAGAAGAAGTTCGACAAGCTGACGGTGCTGTCGATCGCACCGCTGCTGTCGCAGGCGATCCGCGAGGTCTTCGAGGACGGCTCCGTGACGAGCATGTTCGACGAGATGGAATGATCTCACCCTGACGAACGCGGCGCCGCGCATCCCACCCGGGGTGCGCGGCGCTGCGCGTTCACGCCGTTTCGTGTTCGCGCGCCGCCCCGCTAGACTGTTCCGGTTGCCTCGGCGAGGGACGAGACGGGCGCGCGCAGCGAGCCCCGAGGGTCCGTGATCGACGCGGTGGCGCTCGTCTGCGAGATCCCGCGGCCCCAGGCCGCCCGCGCCGACCTGCGTCGACGCGCCCGCATCGTGTCCGCGCGTCGCGTCCCGACGAGGCCACCGACCATTCCGGCGGCACGCGTCGTCGGTCCTGACGCACCGAAGGGCACCACCATGGCTGCTGACCAGATCGTTCTCGAAGCTCAGCTTCGCACCGAGTTCGGCAAGGGCGCCGCGCGCCGCATCCGCCGCAACGACATGATCCCCGCCGTCCTCTACGGGCACGGCGAGACGCCGGTTCACCTCGAACTGCCCGGCCACGACACGATGATGGCCGTCAAGAACCCGAACGCGCTGCTCACGATCCGTTTCGACGGCAAGGAGGAGCTCGCGCTCGCCCGCGACGTCCAGCGCGAGGTCATCCGTCGCTTCATCGAGCACGTCGACCTCGTCATCGTCAAGAAGGGCGAGAAGGTCGAGGTCGACGTTCCGGTCCACGCCGAGGGTGAGGCCGCTGCCGAGACCGTCGTCACGACCGAGAACGGCATGCTGACGGTCCTCACGCCCGCCACGGACATCCCCGAGGTGTTCACCGTCTCCGTCGAGGGCGCCGAGGCCGGCACGCAGATCCTCGCCAAGGACATCACGCTGCCGTCCGGTGTCGAGCTCGTCTCCGACGAGGAGATGCTCGTCATCAACGTCACCGAGCAGATCTCCGCCGAGGCCCTCGATGCCGAGCTCGCCGAGGCCGAGGCCGAGGCCGGCATCGAGCACGAGGAGTCCGACCAGGAGACCGAGGGCGACGACGCTGCAGAGGCTCCCGCCGAGGGCGACGCCGCTGGCTCCGAAGACTCCGAGTGATTCGCCGCCCGCCTCCACGCGGGCATCGGATCTTCACGACGACGGGCCGTCGCTCACCGATCCTGGTGAGCGGCAGCCCGTCGTTCGCGTTCCGTCGCGGCGCGGTCGTCGGCTCGATCGCGGATGAGGGCGCGCGTTTCGTCGACGTGCCCAGCGTGCGCCCATGCGCGATCCGGCATACTTGGGCCTCGTGGATGAGGCGCGCAGGCAACCCTGGCTGGTGGTCGGGCTCGGCAACCCCGGGCCCCGGTACGCCGGCAACCGGCACAACGTGGGTGCGATGGTCGTCGACCGCATGGCCGCTGACGCCGGCGTCGCCCTGCGCGCGCACAAGGCGCGCGCCGCGGCAGCAGAGATTCGGTTGGGGACGCTGCCGGGCGGGCTGCCCGGCCCGAAGGTCGTCCTCGCCGTGCCGAGCACGTACATGAACGAATCGGGCGGGCCCGTCAGCGCGCTCATGAAGTTCTTCAAGATCCCCGCCGAGCGCCTCGTCGTCATCCACGACGAACTCGACATCGACTTCGGCGCGGTGCGCCTGAAGTTCGGTGGCGGCGAGGGCGGCCACAACGGGCTGCGCTCGATCAGCAAGAGCATCGGCACGAAGGACTACCTGCGCGTCCGCCTCGGCATCGGGCGCCCGCCCGGACGCATGGAGGTGAGCGACTTCGTACTCAAGGACTTCTCCGCGACCGAGCGACGCGAACTCGACTTCCTCATCCCCTCGGGCGCGGAGGCGGTCGAACTGCTCGTCCACCGCGGTCTCGACGACGCACAGAACCTCGTGCATGCCCGCTGAGGGCGTGAGCCGCCGGCTGGCGCTGCACACCTGGCTCGCGACCGCGGTGGTCGCGCTCGCCGGCGTGCTCTTCGTCGTCGTCGCGCCCGGTGTGGGCGACATGTGGGCGGCGCTCGCGCGCGCTCAGGCGGCGCGGGACGGCGTGGGCCTCGGCTACTGGTTCAGCTGGTACAGCGGCGCCCACCCTCCGGGCGGATACTCCGTCCTCGTGCCCTGGCTGTCGGCCGCCCTCGGTGCCCACGCCGTCGTCGCGCTCGCGGCCACGGCTATCCCATGGGCTGTGGCACTCACCGTCACGCAGGTGCGGCGCCCGATCGTGGCCGTGTGGGTCGCGACGCTGAGCGCCGTGATGACGCTCGGCGCCGGCCGCACGACGTTCCTCGTCGGTGCCGTCATCGCCCTCGGGGCGCTTGACGCCGCCATCCGCGACCGTCGCTGGACGGCGTCGCTGCTCGTCATCCTCAGCGGCCTCGCCTCACCCGTGGCGGTGGCGTTCGTGCTCGTCGGATTCGGGGCGGGGCTGCTCGTCCGTCGGATCTCGCTCGTTCCCATCCTGGTCGGCATCGCCTTCATGGGCGTCTCGTCGCTCGTGTGGGGTAGCAGTGGGCCAGAGGGGTATGGCTGGGGCAGAGCGCTCACCTCCCTCGTCCTTCTCGGCTTGTTCCTGCTCGCCAAGCCTGCGAAACCGGTCGTCCTCGCCATCGCCATCGCCGCCGTCGCGGTGCTCGTGTTCTCCGCCGTCCCCAACGCGCTCGGCTCCAACCTCGCGCGCCTCGTCTTCGCGGTGCTGCCCGTCGCCGTCGCCGCGACGGCCCGCCGCAGCAACCGGATGACGGCGTGCGCCGTGCTGCCGGCCCTGGTCTGGTCGGGGTACTTCACCGCCCACGATCTCGCGGACGCCCGCGCATCGGCGTCGTCGGTGACGGTGTACCGGCCCCTGTCGGACGCGCTCCAGGCGTTGCCCGGCATCGAGAACAGCCGCATCGAGGTCGTCGCCGACGGCACGCACACCTCGGCGTTCGTCATGGCTGAGGATTTCTGGTTGGCGCGCGGGTACGAGACGCAGGCCGACCGCAGCCTCTCCGACGCGTTCGTCGACCGCGAGGCGCACATCTCCGACGCGGAACTCACCGGGTGGCTGCAGGATTCGGCGGTGCGCTACGTCGCTCTCAACCGCCATCCGGTGAAGAAGACGGGGCAGTGGCGCACCGTCGCCGCGACGCCCCCGGGCTGGCACGAGGTGTGGTCGAACGACCAGTGGCGCGTGTTCGAGGTGCCGGACGCCAAGCCGCTCGTCACCGACGGCGCCACGATCACGGACAAGACCTCCTCCCACCTCATCCTGCGGGTCGCACCCTCACGCGACGTCATCGTGCGAACGCGCTGGTCGTCGTTCCTGCACGCCCGGGTCATCGAGGAGCGCGGCCCCAGCGACCAGCGAGCCGGGCGGGATGACGCGCCGCGCGTCGTCCTCGAACCGACGCCCGACGGGTGGACGCGCGTGCGTCTCGACGGCTCGTCGGCGGCGCGTGACGTGGAATTGTTCGGACGGCCGTGACTGCCCCCGGCGTATCCCTCCATCGTTCGTGCCCCGCAGGGTGATGAGGGGGTGAATGCCTGGAATTCCGGGGTTGTCGCCGCCCCGTTCTAGACTTCACGCGTCGCCCGCCGACGAAGCCGTCGCCCCTTCCGGGCGCGCACGGCGCCCGCGTGCGTCGTCACCGATTCGACGAAGGAGCCCGCATGCCCGAGGCCGCCCACCTGCCGCTCGCGCCCCTGCTGACGCGCGTGTGCGCCGACGAATCCGTCAAGCGGCTGCTCGCGCTGGCCGCGGACGAGTCGCTCGTCGACATCGCGGCCGCGGCCGGTCTGCGCGCTCCTCTCGTGGCGGCTCTGCTGCAGACTGGCGGCGACGCGGCGGGGCCGATGCTCGTCGTCACCGCGACGGGGCGCGAGGCCGACGACATGGCGACGGCCCTGCGCAACTTCGTCGACTACGACGACGTCGCCGAGTTCCCGTCGTGGGAGACGCTGCCGCACGAGCGCATGTCGCCGCGTTCCGACACGGTCGGGCGGCGTCTCGCCGTGCTGCGCCGCCTCAGGCACCCGGAAGCGGGCGGGACGTACGGGCCCGTCCGCGTCGTCGTCGCGTCGGTGCGCGCCCTCATGCAGCCCATGGCGAAGGGCCTCGGCGACCTCGAACCCGTGAGCCTCGCCGCCGGTGACGAGCGCCCGCTCGAGGACATCGTGGAAGCCCTCGTCGCCGCGGCCTACACGCGCGTCGACATGGTCGAGCGCCGCGGCGAGTTCGCCGTGCGCGGTGGCATCCTCGACGTGTTCCCGCCCACCGAGGATCACCCGGTGCGCCTGGAGTTCTGGGGCGACACCGTCGAGGAGATCCGCTGGTTCAAGGTGGCCGACCAGCGTTCGCTCGAGGTCAACCCGCACGGGCTGTGGGCCCCGCCGTGCCGCGAACTGCTGCTCACCCCCGAGGTCCGTGAGCGCGCGGCTGAGCTCGCGCCGAGCCTGCTGGGCGTCGCCGACATGTTGACGAAGGTCAGCGAAGGCATCGCCGTCGAGGGCATGGAGTCGCTCATGCCGGCGCTGCTGCCGGCCGGCATGGAGACGCTCATCGACGTGCTGCCGGATGCTGCGCGCGTCATTCTCGTCGACCCCGAGCGCGTCCGCACCCGCGCGCACGACCTCGTCTCGACGTCGCAGGAGTTCCTCGAGGCGAGCTGGACCAATGCGGCCGCCGGCAACGCCGTCCCCGTCGACCTACGAGGCGTGCTCGACGGCGCGTCGTACCGCAGCCTTCTCGAACTGCGTGAGCATGCGCTCGCGACCGCTCACCCCTGGTGGTCGTTCAGCTCGTTCGCGGCCGACGACGAGTTGCACGAGTTCCTCGAGGACGACCTGCCGGGTACCCGCGTCACGATCGAGTCGCAGGACGTGCCGAACTACCGCGGCGACACCGAGCGCGCGTCCGCCGAGGTCGCGGCTCACGTCGCGGCCGGGCGCAGCGTCGCCGTCGTGACGGACGGCCCGGGCTTCGCCAAGCGCGTCACCCAGGTGTTCGCCGAGCACGACCTCGCCGCACGCCCGATGACGCAGGTCGCCCCCGGTGTCGAGGTCGCGACGGGTTCGCTCGGCCGCGGCTTCGAGATGCCCGCTGCGGGGCTCGTCGTCCTCACCGAGGCCGACCTCACCGGCTCGGCGGGAACGGCGAGCACGAAGGACATGCGACGCATGCCGTCGCGCCGCCGCAACGTCGTCGACCCGCTGCAGCTCAAGCCGGGCGATCACGTCGTCCACGAACAGCACGGTGTCGGCCGGTTCGTCGAGATGATGCAGCGTACCGTCGGCGGCGCGACGCGCGAATATCTCGTCCTCGAGTACGCGGCGAGCAAGCGAGGTCAGCCCGGCGACCGGCTGTTCGTGCCCACCGACCAGCTCGACCAGGTGACGCGCTACGTCGGCGGCGAGATGCCGACGCTGTCGAAGATGGGCGGCTCGGACTGGGCGGCGACCAAGTCGAAAGCCCGCCGTCACGTCAAGCAGATCGCCGGCGAGCTCATCCGCCTGTACTCGGCTCGACAGGCGACGCCGGGTCACGCGTTCGCGCCCGACACGCCGTGGCAGCGCGAGCTGGAGGACGCCTTCGCGTACGTCGAGACGCCCGATCAGCTCTCGAGCATCGAAGAGGTCAAGGCCGACATGGAGAAGACGGTGCCCATGGACCGTCTCGTCTGCGGTGACGTGGGCTACGGCAAGACCGAGATCGCGGTGCGCGCGGCGTTCAAGGCGGTGCAGGATTCCAAGCAGGTCGCGGTCCTCGTGCCGACGACGCTGCTCGTCAAGCAGCACTATCAGACGTTCGCGGAGCGTTACGCGGGCTTCCCCGTCAAGCTCGCGTCGCTGTCGCGTTTTCAGAGCGACAAGGAGGCGCGCGAGGTCCTCGCGGGGCTCAAGGACGGCTCGATCGACCTCGTCATCGGAACGCACCGGTTGCTGAGCAAGGAGATCGAGTTCAAGGATCTCGGGCTCGTCATCGTCGACGAGGAGCAGCGCTTCGGCGTCGAGCACAAGGAGCAGCTCAAGCAGATGCGCACGGCCGTCGACGTGCTTGCGATGTCGGCGACGCCGATCCCGCGCACGCTCGAGATGGCTGTCACCGGTATCCGCGAGATGTCGACGCTCGCGACGCCGCCGGAGGAGCGTCACCCCGTCCTGACGTTCGTCGGGGCGTACGACGAGAAGCAGCTGACGGCGGCCATCCGACGCGAGCTGATGCGCGAAGGTCAGGTGTTCTACGTCCACAACAAGGTCGGCAGCATCGAGAAGCAGGCTGCGCGAATCCGCGAACTCGTGCCCGAGGCGCGGGTCGCGACGGCGCACGGCAAGATGGGGGAGGCACGCCTGGAGGAGGTCGTCGTCGACTTCTGGGAGCGCAAGTTCGACGTGCTCGTCTCGACGACGATCGTCGAGACGGGTCTCGACATCGCCAACGCCAACACCCTCATCGTCGAGCGCGCCGACCAGCTCGGCCTAAGCCAGCTGCACCAGCTGCGCGGTCGCGTGGGGCGCGGTCGCGAGCGCGCGTACGCCTACTTCATGTTCCCGGCCGAGAAGCCGCTGACCGAGACGGCGCACGACCGGTTGCAGACGATCGCGAGCAACACCGACCTCGGCGCGGGCATGCAGATCGCGATGAAGGATCTGGAGATCCGCGGTGCCGGCAACCTGCTCGGCGGCGAGCAGTCCGGCCACATCGCGGGGGTTGGGTTCGACCTGTACGTCCGCATGGTCGGTGAGGCCGTCGCCGACTACCGCGGCGACGACACCTCGTCGATGCCGGTCGAGATCAAGATCGAACTGCCCGTCGACGCCCACCTGCCGCACGAGTACGTGCCGGGGGAGCGGCTGCGCCTCGAGGCGTACAAGAAGCTCGCGAGCGTGGAGAACGAAGCGGCCCTCGACGAGATCATCGCCGAGCTGAAGGACCGCTACGGCGAGCCGCCCGCGCCTGTGCTCAACCTGTTCGACGTGGCCCGGCTGCGCACCATCGCGCGGCAAGCGGGCATCAGCGACATCGGGGTGCAGGGCAAGTACGTCCGTTTCGGCCCGGTCACCGAGTTGCGCGAGTCGCAGCAGATGCGCCTCGAGCGCCTCTTCCCGGGCACGCTCGTCAAGACCAACCAGGAGCGGTTGCTCGTGCCCATGCCGATGACGAAGCCCGTCGCCGGCAAGCCGCTTCGCGACCAGGCGATCCTGCAGTGGGCGGCGCAGCTCGTCCAGGCCGTGCTGCTCGACGACATCGCCGCCGCCGCGGCGGCGCAGGAGATGGCGCGCGCGGGCGGAGCGCGACGATGAGCGGCAGCATCGCCCTGCTCGTCGTCAGCCCGCGGGTGCCCGCCGGGCTGATGACGCGCGACGCCTGGCGGCGGCTCGAAAGCGCTGACGCCGTCCTGGGCCGCGCGGGTGACGAACCGCTCGTCGAGGTCACGCGCGACGAGGGCTTCGACGTCGAGATCCGTGACGAGCCCCCGGCCGCCACGGCACATGCCCTCGTCGCGGCGGGGGTCGCCGGGCGTCACGTCGTCTGGCTAGGTTCGGCGGACGCCGATCCCGGTCTCACCGACGCGCTCGCCGGCGAGCTGACGCGTCTCGACGACCCGCCGCCCGTCGAGGTCGTCGTCGGGTCGTGGGACGCCCCCGGTTCGCGCCTGCTCGACGCCGTCGCCGTCATGGACACGTTGCGCTCGCCCGGCGGCTGCCCGTGGGATGCCCAGCAGACGCACGCGAGCCTCGCTCCGTACCTCGTCGAGGAGGCGTTCGAGGTCACCGAGGCCATCGCCGAGGCGAGCGGCGAGCACCTGCGGGAGGAGCTCGGCGACGTGCTGCTCCAGGTGCTCTTCCACGCCCGCGTGGCCGCGGAGCGCGAGGAGGACGGCTTCGACGTCGACGACGTCGCGGCGACGCTCGTCGAGAAGCTGGTCAGGCGTCACCCGCACGTCTTCGCCGACGGTGCCGCCTCGAACCCCGAGGAGGTCGAGGCCGAATGGGCGAGGATCAAGGCGGCCGAGAAACCGGAGCGTGACGCGAACGATCCGCTGGCAGGCATCCCGGCCGGGCTGCCGCCGCTCGAGCGGGCCGTCAAGGTCGTCGGGCGGTTGACGAAGGCGGGGCAGGCCGAACGCGTCGAGGCCCTCGCCGCCGAGGATTCCATCGGGGCGGCGCTGCTCGACCTCGTCGTGCAGGCCCGTGGCCTCGGAGTCGACCCGAGCGTCGCGCTCTCCGCCACGCTGTCGCGCCTGCACGCCGCGCCCCTCGGTGATCACCTCGGGGGCATCGACCACGCTGAGCACGCCGAGCCCCACCCCGCCCCGCCGGACGCCGACCTGCCGCGAGGCGGCGGGTGACGCGCGTCCCGTTCTCGACAGACCCCACGTTCCTACCCGGCAGTACCCCAGCGGTTCGTTAGGCTCGACACTGACGCGGGTGATCAGACCCGCTGCCCGAATCAACCACGTGTATCGGAGAGTTCTGTGGCAACCATTGAAGGCATCGGCGCTCGCGAGATCCTTGACTCGCGCGGCAACCCCACGGTCGAGGCCGTCGTGCTCCTCGACGACGGCACCAACGAGAGCGCGGCTGTCCCGTCGGGTGCCTCGACGGGCGCCTTCGAGGCGGTCGAGCGTCGTGACGGCGACAAGAAGCGCTACGGCGGCAAGGGTGTCGAGGACGCCGTCGACGCCGTCATCGAGCAGATCGCGCCGCACCTCGTCGGTTTCGACGCGGATGAGCAGCGCCTCATCGACGCCGAGATGATCGAGCTCGACGGCACGGACAACAAGGGCAAGCTCGGCGCGAACGCCATCCTCGGCGTCTCGCTGGCCGTGGCCAAGGCGGCCGCGAAGTCTGCGGGTCTGCCGTTGTACCGCTACGTTGGTGGCCCCAACGCGCACGTGCTGCCGGTGCCGATGATGAACATCCTCAACGGTGGTTCGCACGCGGACACGAACGTCGACATCCAGGAGTTCATGATCGCGCCGATCGGTGCGGAGAGCTTCAAGGAGGCCCTGCGCATGGGCACGGAGGTTTACCACGCGCTCAAGGCCGTCCTCAAGGACAAGGGTCTCGCGACGGGCCTCGGCGACGAGGGTGGCTTCGCCCCGAACCTCGAGTCGAACCGTGCGGCGCTCGACCTCATCCTCGAAGCCGTCGAGAAGGCCGGGTACAAGCCGGGCGAGCAGATCGCGCTGGCGCTCGACGTCGCGGCGTCCGAGTTCTACGACGGCGGCACGTACACGTTCGAGGGGCAGAAGCGCGACGCGGAGTGGATGACGAACTACTACGCCGAACTCGTCGAGGCGTACCCGCTCGTCTCCATCGAGGACCCGCTCAACGAGGACGACTGGGACGGCTGGGCGCACATCACCGACAAGCTCGGTGACGCCGTGCAGCTCGTCGGTGACGACCTGTTCGTCACCAACCCCGAGCGTCTGCAGAAGGGCATCGACAACGCGGCCGGCAACGCGCTGCTCGTCAAGGTCAACCAGATCGGTTCGCTGACGGAGACGCTCGACGCCGTCACCCTCGCCCAGACGAACGGTTACCGCTGCATGATGTCGCACCGTTCCGGTGAGACGGAGGACACGACGATCGCCGACCTCGCCGTGGCGACGAACTGCGGCCAGATCAAGACGGGTGCCCCGGCGCGCTCGGAGCGCGTGGCGAAGTACAACCAGCTGCTGCGCATCGAGGAGGACCTCGACGACGCGGCGGTCTACGCCGGTCGCAAGGCCTTCCCGCGCTTCTCGAACAACTGAGCGGCGTCTTGGCGAATCGCAGTTCCCGCACCTCCCGCTCCGGTGATGACACCGGGGCGGGAGGTTCGCGCGCCCGCACCGGCTCGCGTCCCGCCGGCCGTGATCTTTCCCGCCCACGCGGCTCGAGTCCGCGTGGCTCGACACGTCCGACACTGCGTCAGCAGCTCGACGAGGCGCCGGTGGCGCGTCGTCGAGCCGACCCGGGCACGGTTCGCCGTTTCATCACGATGAGCGCTCTGCTCGCCGTCATGCTCGTCGTCCTCACGCCCACGCTGCGTAGCTATCTGCAGCAGCGCAGCGAGATCGCGGAATTGAAGCGGGAGAAGGTCGCCGGTCAGCAGCGCGTCGACGCGCTGACCGCCGAGCGCAAACGCTGGGACGACCCGGCGTACGTGAAGCAGCAGGCGCAGGAGCGGCTCGGGTACGCGATGCCGGGCAAGTCGATCACGGTGTACGTGGACGATGCCGGCACGACGCACGCGACGACGCCGCGCAACGGCGTGGCAGATGCCACGGGTCTGTCATCGCACCCGTGGTACGGGCAGATCTGGGGTTCGATCTCGACCCCGGCGGAGGGCGAGAAGTGAGCACGACGGACATGAACGAACACTCGGGCGTCAGCCCGCAGGATGTTGCGGCGATCGAGAAGCAGCTCGGACGGGTGCCGCGCGGTGCGGTCGAGGTGTCGGCGCGTTGTGCGTGCGGGTGTCCGACGGTGGTGCGCACGCTGCCGCGCCTGCCGGACGGCACTCCGTTCCCGACGTCGTTCTACGCGACGTGCCCCCGCCTGACGGGCGCCATCTCGACGCTTGAGTCGCAGGGTGTCATGAGGGAGATGAGCGAGCGTCTCGAAGCCGACGTCGACCTTGCGGCCGCCTACCGCGCCGCCCACGAGGATTATCTGAGGCGCCGCGGCGAGCTCGGCGATGTGCCGGAGATCGACGGCATCTCCGCGGGCGGCATGCCGACGCGCGTCAAGTGCCTGCACGTGCTGGTCGCGCACTCGCTGTCGGTGGGCCCCGGAATCAACCCGCTCGGTGACGAAGCGCTGGCGTTGCTCGGCGATGCGTGGTGGAAGAACGGCTGTTGCGGTGCGGGAGACGATGACGATGAGTGAGCGTCGGGTCGCGGCGATCGACTGCGGGACCAACTCGATCAGGTTGCTCGTGGCGGCCGACGGCGGGTCAGGGCTCACCTACCTGGCGCGGCGCAGCGAGATCGTGCGCCTCGGCCAGGGCATCGACGTCTCGGGCCGCATCGCCGACGCCGCGATGCAGCGCACCCTGCTCGTCACGCGCGAGTACGCCCAGCTGTGTCGGGAGTACGACGTCGACGCCGTCCGCTTCGTCGCGACGTCGGCCTCCCGCGACGCCGCCAACGCGGCTGAATTCACCGACGGCGTGCGACGCGCGTTCGCCGCGTTCGGGGACGACGTCGTCCCCGAGGTCGTCTCCGGGCTGGAGGAGGCGGCGCTCAGTTTCGCCGGCGCGACGGCAGGCCTCGGTGCCGAGGCGCGCGCCCCGTATCTCGTCGTCGATCTCGGCGGCGGGTCGACGGAGCTGGTGCGCGGCTCGCAGGATGTCGAGCAGTCGATCTCCCTCGACATCGGCTCCGTGCGCCTGAGTGAGCGTCACCTGCGCAGCGATCCGCCGACGCAGGCCGAGATCGACGCTGCCCTCGTCGATATCGATGCCGCCCTCGACGAGGCGGAGGCCGCCGTCGACCTGTCACAGGTCGCGACGCTCGTCGGCCTCGCCGGTTCGATCACGACGGTGACGGCGCACGCGCTGGGGCTGCCTGCGTATGACTCGTCGCGCATCCACGGTGCGTGCCTCACGAGCGAGCAGGTGATCGGCTCGTGCGACGCCGTCCTGGGTGCGACGTGCGCCGAGCGCGGCGCGATGGGCTTCATGCATCCGGGCCGTGTCGACGTCATCGGCGCGGGCGCGCTGATCTGGCGCACGATCGTCGAACGCGTGCGCGAGCGCGCGGGCGTCACCACGTGCGTGACGAGCGAGACGGACATTCTCGACGGCATCGCGATGAGCATGCTTTGAGGCAGAGCGCATGGCACGAAGGCGCCCCGGGGAACACCGCGTTCTGCCGGGGCGTTGTCATGGTGAACGAGGTCATGTCGTCCGCAAGGGCGTCATGACCCTGTCGTTAGGATGAGGTGCCCTCGTAGCCCAACGGCAGAGGCAGGCGACTTAAAATCGCTTCAGTGCGGGTTCGAATCCCGTCGAGGGCACCACGTCACGTCCTTGAGGAGGGGCCCCATGGCCGGTAATCCGGTGTTCAGCAAGTTCGAGCGTGACATGCGTTCAGGTCAGGCCGCAGGCTTTCAGGCGGGTGGGCAGCAGCAGGGGTACGGCTTCCCACAACAGCCGGCGTCCGGGCCCATGTACAACCCGACGTTCGGTGCGCCACAGGTGCAGCCGGAGCGGATGACGCTCGATGACGTCGTCACGAAGTCACTCAACCTCTTCGGGCTGCTGCTCGTCGTGGCGGCGGGCACGTTCGTCTTCGCAGATCGGGCGATCGACTCGCAGACGAGTTCGACGGCCCTCGGCCTGTGGGCCGGCGGTGGCATCGTCGCTTTCGTGCTGTCGCTCGTCATCGCGTTCCGCAAGACGATCTCGGTTCCGCTGATCCTCGCCTACACGGTGTTCGAGGGGTTGTTCCTCGGCGCCGCCAGCGCGTTCTTCAACTCGGCCTACCCCGGGGTGGTCGGGCAGGCGATCCTCGCGACGTTGTGTGTCTTCGGCGGGATGTTGCTGGGGTACAAGACCGGCGTCATCCGCGTGACGGCGCGCTCCCGTCGCATCTTCGCGGGCATGCTCATCGGGTACCTGCTGTTCGCGCTCGTCAATTTCGTTCTCGTCCTGACGGGGCTGCAGAGCGGCTTCGGCATCGGCGGCAGTGGCGCCCTCGGCATCGGCATCTCGCTGTTCGCGGTGGCACTCGCCTCGTACTCGCTCGCGATTGACTTCGACTCGATCCAGCAGGGCGTCAACGCGGGCGTTCCGCGCCAGACGTCGTGGCTCATGGCGTACGGCCTGATGGTGAGCGTGGTGTGGCTCTACGTCGAGATGCTGCGTCTCATCGCCCGCCTCCGAGACTGACGATGACGGCGATTCTTCCTGGCGCCGGCGACCCGCTCGAGGATGAACTCGGGCGGGTCGTCCGCACGTTGCGGGCGCTGCCTCCGGGCGCGCCGGCCGACCATGCAGCCTGCGCGCTCGCACGGTTCGTCCGCATGGTCGCGGGGGAGGACGAGGAGTCGGAACGGCTGGCGGCGCGCACGGCGCAGTTCGACGGCGCGTGGGCTGCCGCGGTCATCGCGACGCTCGTCCACGACGTGGTGAACCCCGCGACAATGGCTGACGGCTCGTCCGGCGCATCCGACGGGCAGCGCCTGGCACTGGCAGATGAGCTCCGTCGGCTGAGACGCGAACTCGACGGCCGTGGGTGCTGCCCCGGGGGCCATCGCAGGGCGTCGCACGGGCGTGGCGCCCCGCCGCGTTGATCTCAGGAGCTCCGAATGACCTCGCGCATGAACCCCTACATCCAGTTCCGCGACACCGCGAAGGACGCACTCGAGTTCTACGCCCGGGTCTTCGGCGCGAACTGACGATCTCGACGTTCGGTGACATGGGAGTGGAGGGCGCCGGGGCGGACAAGGTCTTGCACGGCATGCTGAAGACGCCGTCCGGTTTCACGCTCATGGCCTCGGACACGCCGGAGCAGATGGAGCACACGCCCGGTGGCAGCATCACGATCTCGCTCTCCGGCGACGACGCCGACGACCTGCGCGGATGGTTCGCGGCGCTCTCTGAAGGCGCCGACGTGACGCTGTCGCTCGCCGTCCAGATGTGGGGGGACGAGTTCGGAATGCTGACCGACAGCTTCGGCGCGAACTGGATGGTCAACGTCGCGACGTCGCAGGACCGTGCGCAGGCCTGAACCCGGGCTGGGCATGGCCGGCACACCCTACGAGATCGATCGCGGCGTTCATCCACCCCGCGGTACAGCCTGCACACGCGCATCCCATGGGAACGTGCGCATGACGACCACCCGCATGCGATGCCTCGGCCGAGCGTCACCACGGGACGAGTGCCACGGCATGACACGAACGGCGGGCCCCAAAGGGCCCGCCGTTCGTGTCATGCGGTGTCTTGATCGCCAGCGCCGCTCGGCCGCGCCGAGCAGCGGGGTCGATCAGTTGAGGCGTTCGTAGATGATGGCCATGCCCTGGCCGCCGCCGACGCACATCGTCTCGAGGCCGAACTGGCCGTCGATGGACTGGAGTCCGTTGAGCAGCGTCGTCGTGATGCGCGCGCCGGTCGAGCCGAAGGGGTGGCCGAGAGCGATGGCGCCGCCGTGAACGTTCAGCTTGTCGAGGTCCATGCCGAGGTCGTGGGCGCTCGGCAGCACCTGCGCGGCGAAGGCCTCGTTGATCTCGTACAGGTCGATGTCGCCGATGCTCATTCCGGCGCGGGCGAGGGCCTGCTTGCTGGCCTCGACGGGGCCCATGCCCATGATCTCGGGGGAGAGGCCGCTGACGCCGGTGGAGACGACGCGGGCGAGCGGCTTGAGGCCGAGCTGCTGGGCCTTGACGTCGCTCATGACGACGAGCGCCGCGGCGCCGTCGTTGAGCGGGCAGCAGTTACCGGCGGTGACGGTGCCCTCCTCGCGGAAGACGGGCTTGAGTCCGGCGACCGAGTCGTACGTGACGCCGGCGCGGGGGCCGTCATCGGTGGAGACGACAGTGCCGTCCGCGAGCGTGACGGGGGCGATCTCGCGGGCGAAGAACCCGTCGGCGATGGCCTTCTCCGCGAAGTTCTGCGAGCGGACGGCCCACTCGTCCTGCTCCTGACGGGAGACGCCGCGGTAGGTGGCGACGTTCTCGGCGGTCTGGCCCATCGCGATGTAGACGTCGGGAAGCTCGCCCGACTCACGGGGGTCGCTCCAGCGTGCGTTCGTCTTGGCCGTCTCGAGGGTTCGGGCCATGGCGTCGGCGAAGCGGGGGTTGAGGTCAGCGTCGTCCGAAGCACCCGCACCGGCAAAGTTCGTGTATTGGGAGACGCACTCGACGCCGGCGGAGATGAAGATGTCGCCCTCGCCGGCCTTGATGGCGTGAGCGGCCATGCGCGTCGTCTGCACGGAGCTGGCGCAGAAGCGGTTGACGGTGGCGCCCGGCACGGTGTCCATCCCGAGCAGGACCGAGACGACGCGAGCCATGTTGTTGCCGTGGCGCCCGGAGGGCTCGGCGCACCCCAGGTACAGATCCTCGACGAGCGAGCGGTCGAGGTCGGGCACCTTGGCGAGGGCGGCCTCGACGACCTGGGCGGCGAGGTCGTCGGGTCGGACATCCTTGAGTGAACCCTTGAACGCGCGCCCGATGGGCGTGCGTGCTGCGGAGACGATGACGGCTTCAGGCATGGGGTGTTCCTTCCGGCTTTGGGCGCGGTCGCCCACGGTTTCCGATGCGAGTCTAGGTGCCACGCCCCCGCCGCGGAGGGGAACGGCCCAAGCGGCTCGGCCGGCCCGATTTGCACGCTCCGAAGAACCTGGGCTAATGTTTACGAAGTCAGCCCGACAGGGCGGGCACCGGAAGCGAAAACCCCGTTTCGATCCATGATCGAAGGTCCGGCAGGTACACGACGGTGCGGCCCGGCTGATGCTTCATCTGGAGCCAAGTGCGCGAGATGACGGCGAGAGCCGGAATTGACGCCCAAGAGCCGGATGGATTACGGTTAAGAAGTTGCCCCGAGCGGGTGGCGAGCGAAAGTTCGCCGCTTCGTGTGGTGTGCGATGGTGTTTTGAGAACTCAACAGCGTGCCGATGTGATCATCGCCAAACATTTTAGTGGCACTTATGGAGTGTCGCGTGTTTTGGCTGAGTGATTAATGATTGTACAGAACTACGATGACCCTTTTGGGGTTGT
>NZ_JAGEKQ010000036.1:0-33117 GCF_017565385.1 Dermacoccus sp. NHGro5
CGACGACGCCGACGACGGAACCCACGACGCCGACGACCGAGCCCACGACGCCGCCGGCCGGTTCGACGAGCTCCACCACCGGCGCGACGGAGACCGGTTCCGCTTCCGACGGCGCGTCCCCGACCACGACGACGGGGCCGAAGGTCGACACCGATGGCGTGAGCAACGAGCGCGCCGTCACAGGCCTCGCGGGCCTGGCTGTCGTCGTGGTGGCTGCCGGCGCGGGCATCGCGATGCGTCTGCGCCGTCAGAGCTGATCGTCGACAGCAGGGGGCTCATCGGCCCCCTCACGCGCAGCGCCGTCGTCCCTCGCGCTGGGGCGGTGGCGCTTCGCCGTGAGCGCGCCGCGCCACATCTGGTGCTCGATCGCGGCGGGCGTGATGCCCAACTGGACGGCCGCGGAGACGATGACGGCGTGGAGCTCGTCGGCGGTGAAGGTGTGGCCGGTGGCGCGGCGCGCGAAGGATCGGGTGAGGGGGCACAGCATGACGTCGTCGCACCCTGCGGCGAGCAGCAGATGACGCCACGTCGAGCCGGACGACTGGCCGGGCAGCACGCACCAGGCCCGTCGGAGGTCGTCGTCGTGGGCGGCCGCCACCAGGTCGGCGCAGGACTCGATACCTCGGCCCGCGAGGAGCGCCGCCGCCTGACGGATGACGGCGCTCTTGTGGGGTGCGTCCACACTGGCGCGGGTGCGGTGGCCGGTGCCGATCTCCTCCCGCCACGTCGTCTCGCCCATGAGATCGAACGCGTGCAGCAGCTCCGACGCGGTGCCCGCCCCGAACGCGGCCTCGTGGCGGGCGACGACGGCGTCGACGGTGCTCGTCATGACGCGGGGCGTCATCACCGCATCGATGACGGCGCTGCTCAGGCCCTGACGCACCGGCACGGCGCGCCATGCAGACGGAGTGCCGCGCTCGAGCACGACGGCGACTGCGAGGGTCGCCGCGCACGACTCGAGATCGTCCCCTGGAACGAGACCGTCCTCGAGAGCTGGCTCGTTCTCCGGAGCAGGCGCGTCTTCGGGAGCGGCCGACTCACCGGCCGTCGGGTCAGCAGGGGACGGCTGGCTGGCCGACGGCGCCTCGTCCGACCCGAGGCCGGTTTCCGCCGGGCCGCCCGCGTCGGGATCGTCCGCCCCGGGGCCGGTCGCACCGAAATCGCCCGGCAGGCGATCGTCATGCGGCACGACACCGTCATGTGTCAGGAGGTCGGGGCTCATCCACGCGCCGACGAGCGTCGGTGCGGCGTCGTCGGAGGTGTCAGGCGCGGGGGTGTCGAACAGGGGGCCGGGTGCCAGATCGTCGCTCATGGCTCGAGCGTGGCGGGCGGGCCATGAGCGGCGCCAACGTCAGCACGGCCACCCTGTGGATCAGCCTGCTCCGGCAGCGGAAAGAGCGCTCCCGCCGTCACGGCCTGTGGACGACGCGCCCGCGGTGAGAAGAAAGCGGCGGTGAAGGTCGAGACCTCCACCGCCGCTGGGGTGCCCAGGACGCATCACACCAGGGGGGAACGGGAGCACCTTCCTGGGCACGAAGATGAAACTATCGCCCCTTCCTCAGAATTCCCTCTCATGGAACTGTGGTCTGTTTCGCGCGTCTCGGCGGCTTCTATCGTGGGAGCATGAACACCCGCGAGGCATCCTTTCGTCACGTCACCGGACGTGCGGCGCGCGTCCTCATCGTCGACGACGAGGAGGGCCTGCTCGCGTCGCTGTCGGCGGCGTTCACGTTCCAGGGCTGGCAGGTGCTGACGGCGACGACCGGCTCGCAGGCCGTCGCCCTCGCGCGGCGCGAGAGCCCGGACGTCGTCGTCCTCGACATCGGGCTGCCGGACACGGACGGTTTCGACGTCCTCGCCCGCATCCGCTCGATCCTGCCCGAGGCGGGAGTCATCTTCCTCACGGCGCGGGATGCGTTGGAGGACAGGGTGAGTGGCATCCGGCAGGGCGCTGACGACTACCTGACGAAGCCGTTCAGCCTCGAGGAGGTCATCGTCCGCGCCGAGGCGCTCATGCGCCGCAGCGGCATGGTCGCGCAGGGGCAGGGCGAGCATCTCGTCGTCGACGACCTCGTCATCAACACCCTGACGTACGAGGTGTCGCGCGCCGGCGAACCGATCCGTCTGACCGCCACCGAGTTCGCGCTCGCGCGGCACCTGGCGCAGAACGGGCGTCGCGTGTGCTCGAAGCAGGAGTTGCTCGCCGCGGTGTGGGGCGAGGATTTCCAGGGCGGTGAGCACGTCGTCGAGCTCTACATCAGCTACCTGCGCAAGAAGATCGACGGGTCGCATCCGGCGCTCATCCACACGGTGCGGGGCCTCGGATACACGATGCGACCCGCCGCGGGATGAACCTCGCACGGCTGCGGCCACGCAAGCTGAGCACCCGCGTCGCAGTGCTCGTCATGACGCTGACGATGGTGCTCGCCGCCATCGGCTGCATCGCCTCGTTCCTGCTGTCACGCGCCGTCATCCACGCGAGCATCGACGACACCCTGCACGTTGCGGTCAACCACGAGCACACGTCGGCGCAGGAGCTGGCGGAAGAACTACCGTCCGGGGCGATCGTCATGGTGCGACGTGGCGACCGGCTCGACGTGCGCGCCAACGGCCCCGACCGCGTGGTGGCGGCGGAGGACGCCACCGCGCTGCGAACCGAGCTCGATCGCCCGGACGGCCTGCGCGACGTCAAGCTGCCCGAACGCGACGACATGAGCGTCGCCACGCTGAGGCAGCCCGGCACCGAGGTGCTCGCTGCCGTCAGCATGGAACCTGCGGAGCGCGACCTCACCCGCCTCGCCGCGTGGCAACTGGCACTGTGGGTGCCCGCGGGCATCGTGGCGAGCGCCGTCGGCGTGTGGCTGACGCGACGTCAGGTGCGGCCCCTGCAGGCCGTCACGCGCACCGCGCGCAGTATCGCCGAGACACCCGCGGAATCGGTGGAGGACGCCGTCAGCCGCCGTGTGCCCGAACCGCGACGAGCCGCCGACGAGGTGGGGGTGCTCACGCACGCCATCAACGATCTGCTGCGTCAGGTCGAGGCGGCCCTCGCGCGCCGCGACGAGAGCGAGGCCGCCCTGCGCACCATGCTGGCCGACGTCAGCCATGAACTGCGCACGCCGCTGGCCGTCGTGCGATCGCATGCCGAGCTGTCCGCGTCGATGCTCACGCGCGCCGTGGAGTCCGAGCGATCCGAGGCGGCGGGCGACTCTGCCGGCGGGGGCCTCTCGGGCGTTGAGGGCCAGGATGGCGGCGCTGACCACGGACGTAGGGCGGCGAGTGACGTGCGCGCGCTCGAGCTCGAGCTGGCGCCATCGCTGCGTCGCATCGAACGCGAGAGCATCCGGATGGCGCGCCTCGTCGAGGATCTGTTGCTCCTCGCCCACCTCGACGCCGGCCAACGCGCGGCACAGGAGAGCGTCGACGTCACGTTCCTCGCGTTGGAGGCGTTGTCCGACGCGAAACTGATGGCGCCGCAGCACCTGTGGGCGTTCGACGCGCCGGACGAGGCGTGCGAGATCGTGGGCGACGAGAACGGGGTGCGCCGCGTCATCGTCAATCTGGTGACGAACGCGCGACGCCACACGCCCGCCGGTACGCGCGTGCAGCTCAGCGTGCGCGACGCCGGCGACAGCGTCGTCGTCGAGGTGGCCGACGACGGGCCGGGGCTGCCCGCGTCCGTCGCCGCCGAACCAGGGCGACGTTTCAAGGGGGCGGCGCGTTCGGACACCGATCGTCGCGGTGGGCTGGGCCTCGCCATCACGATGGCACTCGCGGAGTCGATGGAGGCGAGCATCCACTTCGACTCCAGCACTGCCGGCACGACGGCGATCGTGACGTTGCCGCGCCGCCCCGCAGCGCTCGGGGCTGAGTGAGCTTCGGTTCGAGTCGGTCGCGGTGTCGGATGCGCGCCGCGCGGCTCGACAGCCGGCCCGAGCCCGGCCGTCAGGCGATGCGGTGGGCCAACAGGATGACGGCGACGCAGACGACGACGCTGCCCACCGCGTACCCGAGAGCTGTGGCCGCGCGCCGTGCGCGCAGCAGGGTGAGCGTTTCGACGCTCGCGGTGGAGAACGTCGTGAAGCCGCCGCAGACGCCGGTGACGACGAGGGCGCTCAACCATCCTGGGCGAGGATGCGCGGTGAGGACGCCGAGCACGAACGAGCCGAGGAGGTTGACGGCGAACGTCGAGTGGGGCCACGTGCGTGGGCCGCGGGCCTTCATCTCCCCGTCGAGGACGAAGCGCAGGACGGCTCCGACAGCGCCGCCTAGGGCGATGAGCGGCCACGTCATCATGCGCTGCTCCGAGGTGCCCAACGGGCGGTGACGACGGCCCCCGCCGCCGCGGCTGCGAGGCCGAGCGCGACCTCCGCGGCGGCGAGGCCCACTCCCGACCCAGCGGAGCGTTCGGCGACCTCTCGCGCGAACGTGCTGTACGTCGTGAAAGCCCCGCAGAACCCGGTGCCGAGCAGCAGACGCCAGGCCGGGCGGTCGCCTGCGCGGGTGAAGAACTCGAGCAGCCCGCCGAGGACGAACGCGCCGACGAGGTTGACCGTCAGTGTCGCCCACGGCGCACGCATCGCGGCCGCAACACCGGCGCGGGCCATCGCCCCCGCTGCGCCGCCCAGGGCGACGAGAGCGACCATCGAGACGCGACGATGCAAGGCGGGCGAACTCACGGCCCCAGCCTAGGCCATGACGCATGACGCCGGCGGCTCACCCGATGCGCGGGTGAGCCGCCGGCGCCTGCTCGTCTGACCTCACGGCTCACGCTCGGTCAGACGAGCATCGTCATTTCGCGTAGGAGACGATGACCGACGGGCGGGGGAAGGCGTCCGTGTGCGGCCACGTGCTCGTCGGCTTCTCGAACGTCGCGTCGTCGGTCTCGCCCGGGTGCTGCACGGCCGTGAAGACGGACAGCTGGTCCGGGCTGACGAGCGGCCCGCAGGTCTCGGCGCCGAAGGGCACCGTGAGGAACTGCTGGACGCGGCCGCGCTCCGGCCCGTTCGTCGGGACGCGGAAGAGCCCGTCGTTGGAGCCGAGCTGGTTGCCGTCGGTGGAGATCCACAGGTTGCCGACGGCGTCGAAGGCGACGTTGTCGGGGCAGCTGATCGGGCTGACGTGCTCCTTCGGGAAGCCGGCGAAGTACGTCTCCTGCGCGGCCGGGTCACCGCAGATGAGCATGAGATCCCAGGTGAAGTCGGTCGAGGTCTCGTACCCCTTGCCGCAGGAGCGGCCACGGCCCTCGGTGACCTCGAGGATGTATCCGTTGCGGTTGCCGGACGTGGCCGTGAGCGGCTCGCCCAGCTTCTTGCGCGTCATCGACGAGGCGAGGGGATTGGCCTCGTCCGTGGTGAACTTCTTGCCGCGATCGGAGTTGTTCGTCAGCGCGCAGTAGATCTTGCCGTTGACGGGGTTCGGCTCGATGTCCTCGGGGCGGTCCATGCGCGTCGGACCGACCTTGTCGGCCGCCAGGCGGGTGTGGACGAGCACCTCCGCGACGCTCATGCCCGGAACGTGCGACTTCTTCTCGCTCGTGAGCGGGATCCACGTGCCCGTGCCGTCGTGGACGCCGTCGGCGTCGCCGTCACCGGTAAACTTCGCGACGTAGAGCGTGCCGGCGGACAGCAGCGTCTTGTTGTGGCGGCGTGCGGCGGGCGAGGCACTGCGCTGGTAGCGGTCACGTGAGACGAACTTGTAGATGTACTCGCCCTTCTCGTCGTCGCCGGTGTAGGCGACGACGCGGCCGTCACGTGCGATCGTGACGTTGCAGCCTTCGTGCTTCACACGGCCGAGCATCGTGTGCTTGACGGGCGGGGCTGACGGGTCGAGCGGGTCGAGCTCGACGATCCAACCGAAGCGGTTGGCCTCGTTCGGGGTCTTCGTCAGGTCGAAACGCTCGTCGACGTCCTTCCACCCCTTGCCCTGGCCGGTGATGCCGTACCGCTTGTAGGCATCGGCCTGCTTGGGGTCGAGCGCGCCGGAGGCGTCGAAGTAGCCGTGGAAGTTCTCCTCGCCGTGCAGCGTCGTGCCCCACGGCGTGGTGCCGCCGGAGCAGTTGGCGAAGGTTCCGAGGATCGTCGTGCCCTTGGGGTCAGCCTTGGTGCGCAGCAGCTCGTGACCAGCGGCGGGGCCGTCGACGCGCAGTGGCGTGCTGGCCGTGATGCGGCGGTTGTAGCGCGAGCGGCGCGGGTCGCTGGCCTTCCATGACCCCTTGGCCCGGCCCTTCTCGATGGCGACGACCGCCAGACCGTGCGCGGCCATCTCGATCTTCTTCTTGAGCAGCTCGTCCGTCCCGGTCGGGAACATCAGTTCCGGGTCGGTGTACTCGTGGTTGACGCTCAGCAGGGCGCGGCGACCGTCGAGCGGGATGATGCCGACATAGTCGTTGTTGTAACCGAACTGCTGCGCCTGTGCCTCGGGCGTCTGGTGGTGGACGTCGAAACGCGGTGCGCGCTTGGTGACGGGGTCGCCCCAACGGATGATCACGTCGTGCGTGAACCCTTCGGCGTTGACGACGTCATCCTTGCGGTTCGGCGCCACGGAGGTGAAGGAGGCGCGCCCGACGTTGCGCTCGGGTCGCGGGTGGTGGCCGTGCGCAGTGCCCGCCGCCGCAGCAGCCTGCGCGCCGAAACCGGCGAGCACCATGGCGCCCGCGGAGCCCGTGAGCATCGCGCGACGGGCGATGGCACGCTGAGCGAGAGTCTGGAATTCCTCGTTGCCCGAGGTGTTCGGCGTCGGCGCGTCGCACTGGTTGGCGCAGCGGTACTCGCACGTCTTCGCGCTGCGCGAACCGTGGCGGGTATTGATGAGGGGGAGCAGCTTGGGGCTCATGGGGTCTCCTCGCCGGGGCGGAAAGTCGGGAGCTGATCAGGGCGGACGGTGGGGGCGCCCACGCGGGTCGATCCTTGGGCGTCGAGGCAGACACGAGACGTCGCGCAGATGTCGTCGGCGTAAACCCTGAGAGCCGGCTGCATGACTTAGGTGGGCCTAAGGCGCGGCGGCGGACTCGAGCTCGAGCAACCGCTGCTTCGCCTCGACGCCGCCGAGGTAGTTGCCGAGGGAGCCGTCGCTACGCACGACCCGGTGACAGGGGAGGACGATGGGTAGCGGATTGCTCGCGCAGGCACTGCCGACGGCGCGAACCGCGCGGGGGCGTCCCGTCGAGGAGGCGAGATCGGCGTAGCTGATGGTGCGACCGTAGGGAATCGTGGGCAGGCTCGACTGCACCTCCCGTCGGAAGGGGGCAGTGGACAACGACAGGTCGGGCGTCACGCTGAACTCCACGCGCACCCCGGTGAAGTACAGGTCGAGCTGGCGGCGCAGGGTGTCGGCGGGCTGGGCCGAGCGCAGCGTGCGGCGTCCGAGACGTTCACCGAGGTCGTCGAGCACGGCGTCGAAGCCCTCCGACTCGAACGCGATGCGGACGACGGCGTCGTCGCGGAAGGCGAGCAGGAGCCGACCGAGCAGCGTCTCGTGCGTCGTCCACACGACGTCGACGTCCCGCGGACGCACATGTTCGAGCAGCCGATTCGTCAGCGCCTCGGTCGATGACGCGTCGGTGAAGGCGTCGATGGTCGTGGTGAACACGTCGTCGCTGGTCATCAGGTGTCCTCTCGGGTCGGGATGAGTCGATGACGCAGCGCGGCGATGGCGTCGGCTCCGCAACGTCGGGCGGCCGCCGTCGAGCAGCCGAGCTTGTCGGCGATCTCCGGGTAGGTCCACTGCCCCACGTAGCGGTGCACGACGACGAACTGCTGCCGTTCGCTCAGAGCGCCCACGTGGCTCCACAACTCGCCGTCCCAGGCCTCGACGTCGGCGCTCGGGTGGACGTCGTCGACGAACAGGCGTTGAAGCGCCTGCCCGGCGTCGTCGTCCTTGGCGGCTCCGGCGCCGAGGCGCCGCGATCGAGTCGAGTCGTGGGCCGCCTCGAGATCGCGGACGAGCTCGGGGTGTGGCGCGGCGCGGCGATTCCGTCGCACGATGTCGACGCTCTTGTGCCGCGCCACGCGCACGAGCCATGCCTCGACGTCTTCGATGTCGTCGAACGGGTAGCCCCGCAGAGCCGCGAGAAACGTCTCGGACCAGGCGTCCTCCGCGTCCGCACCGGGCCCGAGGGTCGCGGCGCACACGCGCAGAACCGTCGGCCCATGGCGTTCGACGATCTCGTGGAAGAGCGGTTGCTGTGTCATCACTCAGGAGTCGTCCGAGAACGACGAAGTGTGAGGTCGGCGAGAGAACTTTTTTCGCAACCGAGCCGAGCGGCGCGAGAACCGTTCAGAACAAACGGGATTCACGGGTCGTCTCGCTCTCCTCGTGGGCGAGGAGCCAGCGTTTGCGATCCAGGCCGCCGGCGAAGCCGACGAGGGAACCGTCCGAGCCGACGACGCGGTGGCACGGCACGATGACGCTGATCGGGTTGTGACCGACGGCCTGCCCGACGCCCTGTGCCTGGCCAGGGGTGGCGACTCCGTCGGGTGAGAGCGACGCCGACAGCTCGCCGTACGTCGTCGTCTCGCCGGGAGGGATCCGCAGCAACAGCTCCCAGACGCTGCGTTGGAACGGGGTGCCGAGCGGGGCGAGCGGAAGGTCGAAATCGGTCCGCTCCCCGGCGAACCAGGCGGTGAGTTGCTGCGCCGCGGCGTCGAGGAGGGCATCGTCACGCTGCTCCACTCGCGCCCCGAACCACGCCGCGTCCGGCTGATGCGCCTGGCCGTCGAAGTAGGCGCCGAGCACCCCGTCATCGCTCACGGCGACGAGCATGTCGCCCAGCGGCGTCGCGAGGCGGGTTGACCGACGATTCTGCGCGCTCGCGCCGTCACCGCGCAGCAGGGGAGGACTCGCGACGGTCATGACGACGCCTGCGGGTCATCGTCGGACGGCTCGGGCCACCGATGGGCGAGTGGCTCGGGCGCCAGACCTGCGGCTCGATCGGCGTGGAACTTCTCCCACGGGAGCCACTTCGTCGTCAGCGCCGATTCGATGTCGATACCCGCGCTCCGCGCGAAGACCAGGATCGTGGCGAACGCGTCGGCGACCTCACCCTCGAGGTCCTGGCGCAGCTCGTCGTCGCTCTTGCCCCGGTTTCGACCCTGCCCGCTCGAGGCGAGATAGGCCTGTGTGAGCTCCCCGACCTCCTCGGTGAGCTTGAGCAGGACCCACTCCGGCGTGCGCTCCACAGCGAAGTACTCGCCGTACGCAGCCGAGATGCCCTCGATGCGTCCACTCCACTCGTTCAGCTCCATGGTCGAAGCCAACCACGCGGCGCCGACAAGCCATCGAACGTGGCCACCCAACCGGCCCGCAGGAACGCTCCCCGCACCCTGCCGTTGGTCTGCCCGAGAGAGATCCGACTCGCCTTGGCCGGGATGCGGTCAGGCTCGGTCGGCAGCACGTTCGAAAGCGGCGAGTGCGCGATCGTCGTACAGCACGAAACGGATCAACCGGACATGTGCACATCGGGCGGAACGCGCCACCTCGAGAGCGATGCACGCGACCTCTTCGACGTCCCAGCCGTACACGCCCGCGCTGATGGCGGGAAAGGCCACGGAGCGGCATTCCGCCTCGTCGGCGATCCGCAATGACTCGGCGAAACAGGAGCTTAGAAGAGCCGGATCCGTCTGGCCCGCATGACGATTCGGGCCGACAGTGTGGATGACGTAGCGCGCGGGCATCCGCCCCGCGCCGGTGATGACGGCCTCGCCGGTCGGTAATCCGCCCGTCAGCCGTGTCGCGCGCAGCTTGCGACACTCCTCGCGCAGCTGCGGCCCTGCTGCGGCATGGATGGCACCGTCCACGCCGCCACCGCCGAGCAGGCCCGAGTTCGCGGCGTTGACGACGGCGTCGACCTGCTCGGTCGTGATGTCGCCACGCACGATCTCGACGGAGGGGGCCTCATGGACTGTCACGGTGTTCATGGCACCCATCCTGCACCGCGCCGCAGTTCCGCAGGTGGGGACGGGATTCGCGAATGTGACCGAAAATCGCACAGGGGACAGGAATCGCGACCGGGGACGTAGTTCGCAGGAGGGGACAGGAATCGCCGATGGGTACTACGGGTGTAGAAGCTCGACGTGACGGGGCATACACTCGAAGACGGTGCCGGCGATCCCGCTCGGCACCTCGTGCTGTGACGAGACCAGCCGTGACGAGGCGCGACGCGCCGATGGAGGATGACGACGATGCTGACGAACGCGCTGTGGGCGAACTCCTACTCGCCCGGTGTGCCCCTGCGCCTCGATTACGGCATGGCGACGCTCGTCGATCAGTTCGACTCCGCCGTCGCGCGATTCGGCGATCGCCCGGCCATCGACTTCATGGGGCGCGTCACGACCTACGACCAGCTCAAGGCTCAGGTCGACGCCGCCGCGGCCGGTCTGTTGGACCTCGGTGTCACGGCGGGCGACCGCGTCGCCGTCCTGCTGCCTGGCTGCCCGCAGAACGTCGTCGTCACGCAGGCGATCATGCGCATCGGCGCGATCGCGGTGCAGCACAACCCGCTCTACACGATCGGTGAGCTGCGCGCGCCGTTCGAGGACCACGAGGCCGAGGTCGTCATCGCATGGGACAAGATCAGCCCGATGCTCGTCGACCTCGCGCAGGAGAACGGCGTCCGCCACATCGTCGCGATCGACGTGACGGCGGAGCTGCCGTTCGTCAAGCGTCTCGCGCTGCGCCTGCCGGTGAAGAAGGCGCGCGAGTCGCGCGAGCGGCTCACCGGCCCGGCGCCCGAGGGCCTGCTGAGCTGGAACGACCTGCTCTCACGCGGCACGCTGCCCGTCGACCACCCCAAGCCATCGGCCGGTGACCCGGCGATCATGCTCTACACCTCGGGCACGAGCGGCACCCCCAAGGGCGTCCCGCTCACGCACGCGAACCTCGCTGCCAACTGCCTGCAGGGCAAGGCGTGGGCGCAGCTGCGTGACGGTGAGGAGACGTTCCTCGTCGTCCTCCCGATGTTCCACGCGTACGGTCTGACGATCGGCGTCCTCGCGGGCATCAACCTCGGCGCGTGCCTGCTCATGCTGCCCGCCCCCGAGGTGCCGCTCATCATCGACGCCGTGAAGCGTCGCACCCCGACGTTCGCTCCGGGTGTACCGCCGCTGTACGCCCGCATCCTCGACGAGGCGGAGAAGCGCGACGTCAGCCTCGAGGGCATCCGCATCGGCCTGTCGGGCGCGATGTCGCTGCCGTCCGCGCTCGTGCAACGCTGGGAGGAGGCGACGGGCGGCCACCTCATCGAGGGCTACGGCCTCACCGAGACGAGCCCGGTCGTCGTCGGCAACCCCATCTCCGACGATCGTCGCGCCGGCTCGATCGGCGTGCCGTTCCCCGACGTCGAGATCCGTCTCGCGGATCCCGAGGACGTCACGAAGGACGCGCCGGATTCCGGCCCGGGCGAGCTGCTCGTCAAGGGTCCGCAGGTCTTCGGTGGCTATTACAAGAAGCCCGAGGCGACGCAGGAGGCGTTTCACGACGGCTTCTTCCGCACCGGCGACGTCGTCGAGATGGGTGAGGGCGGCTACCTGACGGTCGTCGACCGCATCAAGGAGATGATCGTCACCGGTGGCTTCAACGTCTACCCGAGCGAGGTCGAAGGCGTGCTGCGTGAACACGACTCGATCGTCGACGCCGCCGTCGTCGGGCTGCCCGCCACCGCGGGCGGTGAGGACGTCGTCGCCGCCGTCGTACTCGCCGACGGCCACACCGATGCTGACGCCGAGGCGCTGCGCCGCCACGTCAAGGGCAAGCTGACGGCGTACAAGGCGCCGCGTCGCTTCGTCGTCGTCGACGAACTGCCGACGAACCCGATGGGCAAGGTGCTGCGCCGCGAGGTCACCAAGCTGCTGCACGAGCACGCGAACCAGGGCGACTGAACGAGCGGTGGTCGCGGCGACACGGCGGCGAAGGCCGCCATCCCGATCGGGTGGCGGCCTTCGTGGCTGCGAGCGCTGTGGACTCAGCGCTCGCGGCAGCGGACGTCAGTGCTTCTCGGCGTCCGAAGTGGTCGCCGCGGTTGCCGCGTTCGCGGCGTCGTGCGCGTCGAACGGCAGGTCCTCGTGGACGATGTCGGGGTTGTCGTGCTGCGTCTCGACGAGTTCGTGGGCCTCTTCGTCGGAGGCGACCGTCGGCATCGAACCCGGCAGCGGTCTGCGCGCCGACTCCTTCATCGCGAGCAATGCGATGCCGCCGAGCACGGCGAAGAACATCGTGTAGAGCGCCGGCGCGTTCTTGCTGCCGGTCCACTTGACGAGCGCTTCGCTGATCATCGGCGCGGTGCCGCCGAACAGGGAGACGGCGATGTTGTACGACAGCGCCATACCGCCGAAGCGTGAGGCCGTCGGGAACAGCGCGGGCAGCGTCGAGGCCGACATCGCGACGTAGAAGCAGACGGAGAAGGCCAGCAGGAACATCGCGACGAAGGCCAGCGTCTGGTTCTCCATCATCATGTAGGCCGGGTAGGTGAACAGCAGCGTCGAGATGATCGCGATCCAGTAGACGGGCTTGCGGCCGATCTTGTCCGACAAGCGCCCGACGAAGGGCACGGCCAGGGAGAGCGCCACGAGCGCCGGGATGGTGGCTGCAGCGGCACCCAGGGTGGTGTAGCCGTGGTTGCTCTCGAGGTAACCGGGCATGTACGACGTGAGCGAGTAGCCGGCGGTGTTCGTCGCGCCGACGAGCGCCATGGCGATGAGCAGCGGGCGCCAGTGGTGCTTGATGATGCCGACCGGGCCGAGCTGCGTCTGCGACTCGTCGATGGCGTCGTTGCTCTCGGCTGCCTCGTTGGCGGCCTGCGTGTTCTCGAACGTCGGCGACTCGTCGATCTTCATGCGGAAGTACATGGCGAGCAGGCCGAACGGCAGAGCGAGCAGGAACGGGATGCGCCAGCCCCAGTCGTCCATCGTCTCGGAGCCGAGGCCGATGCTGAACAGCGCGACGACGGCGGCGCCGACCGCGAAACCGAGGTAGGAACCGGTGTCGAGGAAGCTCGAGAAGTAGCCGCGACGCTTGTCGGGGGAGTACTCGGAGACGAACGTCGTCGCGCCCGAGTACTCACCGCCGGTGGAGAAGCCCTGGATGAGGCGGCAGATGATGAGACCGGCGAACGCCCACCAGCCGGCGGTCGAGAACGACGGCAGCAGACCGATGGCGCCCGTCGCGATCGACATGGCCAGCATCGTGATGGCGAGCGTCTTCTGACGCCCGATCTTGTCGCCGAGGGGGCCGAAGACGAGGCCACCGAAGGGGCGGGCGAGGAAGCTGACGGCGAACACGGCGAAGGTGATGATCATCTTCGTCGAGTCGTCGCCACCCTCGGGCTGGAATACCTTCGTCATCGTGGCGGCGAGGTAGCCGTAGATGCCGAAGTCGTACCATTCCATGAGGTTGCCCATGGTGGCGCCCGTGATGGCTTTCTTGAGTGGAGCTTTCTCGACCACGGTGATGTGGTCGCGTTCGAGCTCGCGGGGCTCGCCGTCCGGTGCGGCGGAAGCGGTATGGGACATGTGTGTTTCTCCTGCGCACGTTCGGGTGGGCGAAGCCGGGCCCGCAGCGCATTCGTCGCTCGTGGGTGTTCGTCTCGAATGGGAAAAAACGGTTCTCATCCCATCGCCGATGCCCCGGAATGTCCAGTGCTCGGACGCCTTGCAGCCCCGATCTGCGAGGTTCCGCAGCGCTGAGGCAGCGCGGCGGCACAGCTTTGTCGCGAAGATGTGATTTGCCGCACATCTCACGCCGCAGCAGGGGTTGTCGGCCCCCGTGTCGCCCCTTCTCCGGGCGGCTCGCGTTGCTACTCTGAGCCCGGCTCGCCCGCCGGGCAGGTGCCCCGGCGAGGAACCGAACGACCGGTCCTCACGCCGCGTCATCCACTTCTCGATCTCGCAGGAGACGCCATGGCCACACAGGCCGATTCCACGCCCGCCGAGCCGTCAGGGCCCGCGGGCCCCGTCGCCGACCCGACGCCTGGCGCGGGTGGCGAGAACGAGCTGCGACGCGACCTCAATGCGCGCCACCTCAACATGATCGCCATCGGCGGCGCCATCGGGACGGGCCTGTTCCTCGCCTCCGCCGGTTCGATCCACGAGGCGGGCCCCGGCGGCGCGCTCGTCGCGTACGGCGTCATCGGGTTCATGGTGTGGTTGCTCATGCAGAGCCTCGGCGAGATGTCGACGTATCTGCCGCTCGCCAACTCGTTCGAGGCGTACGGCACCCGATTCGTCAGCCGCAGCTTCGGCTTCGCGCAGGGCTGGAACTACTGGTTCAACTGGGCGATCACGGTCGCGGCGGAGATCGCGGCGGCGGGCGCCGTCGTCAACTACTGGGCGCCGGACGTCGACCAGCGTCTCGTCGCGCTCGTCTTCTTCGCCATCCTGTTCGCCATCAACGCGATCAGCGTGCGCGCCTTCGGCGAGAGCGAGTTCCTGTTCGCCTCGATCAAGGTCATCACCGTCCTCGTGTTCCTCGCCGTCGGCGTCCTCATGATCTTCGGCATCATGACGGAGGCGCCCGGCACGCAGAACTGGACCACCGGCCAGGCGCCGTTCGTCGGCGGGTTCTCGGGCATCATCGCGATCTTCATGATCGCCGGATTCAGCTTCCAGGGCACCGAGATGATCGGTGTCGCCGCCGGTGAGGCCGACGAGCCCGAGAAGACGATCCCGAAGGCCATCCGCGCGGTGTTCTTCCGCATCCTCATCTTCTACATCGGCGCGTTCGTCGTCATCGGCTTCCTGCTGCCGTACACCGACCCGCGCCTCGTCAATGCCGCTGACGGCGACATCCAGGCGTCGCCGTTCACGCTGATCTTCGAGAAGGTCGGCGTGGTCGGTGCGGCGAGCGTCATGAACGCGGTCATTCTCACCGCCATCCTGTCGGCCGGCTCGTCCGGTCTCTACGTCTCGACCCGCATGCTCTACGCGATGGCGCAGAAGGGCATGGCGCCCCGCTTCCTGCTCAAGACCAACCGACGTTCCGTACCGATGCCGGCGCTGCTGCTGACGGCCCTCGTCGCGCTCGGCTGCTACGGGCTGAGCCTGCTCTCGTCCGACGCCTATGGCTGGCTCGTCGCTGCCTCCGGTCTCGCGGGGTTCATCACGTGGTGCGGTATCGCGTGGAGCCACCTCAAGTTCCGCAAGGCGTACGTCGCACAGGGTGGCCGCGTCGAGGATCTGCCGTTCCGCGCGAAGTGGTACCCGCTCGGGCCGGTCGTCGCGCTCGGCATGTGCGCGCTCGTCATCGTGCTGCAGAACAAAGACCTGATCTTCGAAGGCACCGTCGACCCCGGCGGCCTGCTCGAGAGCTACATCGGCCTGCCGCTGTTCCTCGCCGTGTGGGCCGGCCACAAGCTCGTGACGAAGTCGAAGAAGGTCGACCCGCTCGAGGCGGATCTCACGCGCACCCGCTCGCACTCCTGACGGCGGGTTGACCGGCTGGGCGCGTTGACAGGCCGCGCTGACTCGGCCAGCACGCGGTGTTCGGTTGTCGAGCTGTGCGGGCGACTAATTTTCAGATGTGGGTCGCATTTTGGGATAGAAGCGATTCGTTACCGGGGTGTCGACGACCTCGTCGCGCATGTCTCGGAAGGTCTTGCGTGCCTCAGCGTTTCCTCCGCTCGAAGCCCCAGTGGTCTCCTACACCCTCGTCTGCACCGCCGCGTCTCGCCTTCGTGACGGCGACGTCGGGAGATCTGGGTTCGCTCGAGCAGCAGCGGCGATTCCTCCGCGACGTCGCATCCGGCGTCCCGCACGTCGTCGTGGACGATCTCGCGCGAGCGCGATCGATCGCCTCGCTCGCGAACGATCCCGACGTACAGCTGCACGAGCTCGACGCGGCCGACTTCACGACCGGTCGGGCGGGCGACATGGGTGCCAGCGTCGCCATCGCTCAGGGGCGTGAGGGTTTCATCCATCCCGACTCGCGCAGCATCCCACTACCAGGGTTCCTCGAGGCGTATCGCGACGCCTTTGCCGTGTGCGGCACGAGCCGCGGTGGTTGTTCAACGGCCCCATCACCTACCTGTCGGCCGATGATGACCTGGCGGCCATGAAACGACGCGGAGGCGCGCAACTCGTCGACCGCACCCGCGCCGCGCGCTCCCGCCTCCTGGTGACGTGCGCGCGAACGAGGACCATCGGTTGTTCCTGGCGGACAGCTTCGCCGTCCACGTGCGCGAGTGGCGGTTGCTCGGTGGTTTCTGCCCCCGACTACCGCGACCCGGCCATCGGCGACCTCGATCTCGCGATGCGCGCCGAGCAGGCGGGGCTGTCCATGGCATGAGTCGGTGGCGCGCACGTATTGCACGCGCCGACGGCGTCGTCGACGCGTGGTGTCGAGGACCTCGCGGTGTTCGTGCGCCGCTGGGGCCACGAACCGCCCGCTCAGGAGGCCGTGACGCGCACGTCCGCGTAGTCGGGGTGCTTGTCGATCCACGACGCGACGTACGGGCAGACCGGGTCGACCTTCTTGCCGGCCGCGCGCACGTCGTCGAGCGCGAAACGGACGATCTGGCTCGCGAAACCGCGGCCACCGAAGCGCTCCGGCACGATCGTGTGCGGCATCGTGACGACGTCGCCGTCCTCGCGGTAGTCGGCGAACCCGACCTGCTCGTCGTCGAGGAAACCCTCGTAGCGGTGGGTCTCGGTGTTCTTCTTCACGGTGATGGTGTCGCTCATGCACTCACTGTGGCACGCCGAACTCGCGGGCGGGCGAGTGTCCCGCGCGGTGTGTCTGTGAGGTGCGGGGCGCCGCGTCGAGGCTCGATAAGCTGTCGCCGCGGGCGTGGTGCGCCCGGGTGGCGCCGTGATCGGCTGCCGTCAGCCGTTCGGCCAGGGGAGGCCTCGTGGGTGCCACGCTCGATCTCGTCAATTCTCTTCTCGACGGCCCGACGGGGCGGCGTGATGAGAAGCAGATCCTCACGCTGCTGCGCGAGGCGCCCGCCGGTGAGCTGAACGACGTCCTCGAGAACGTCGACGCGGCCAAGCTGTTCGACGACATGGACGACCGCCTCATCGGCCCCGACAACGAGACCGCCCTCATCGAGTTGCTCGCCCGCACGAGGCGTCACGAGTTGAGCATGGCGGCGCAGGTCGCGGTCATCCACGGGATGCAGGGCGGCGCGACGTCGGCTGCGATGGAGGGCGCGATCCGTGACATGCTGCTCGCCCACACGGGCAACGACCTGACGCACCTGAAGAACACGCTCAACCTCGCGAAGGGCCGACACGATCTGGAGGGTCTCGTCTTCGCCGACATCGACGACGACGTCATCCGCGCCGAGATTCTCGACCACTTCGCCGCGTCCTCCTCGCTCGAGGGTGAGCGGCAGGCGAAGACCCTGTCCGACATCGACGACACCGCCCTGGCGAAGATCCACGAGACGCGTTACCCGCGCGGAACCGTCATCCCGGGCATCATCGCGTTCTACGAAGCACTCGACCTCGGACCTCGTGACGCGCCGCTCTCGCGCGGTGACCTGACGTTCGTCACGGCGCGGCCTGCGGATGCCCTGGGGTTGATGAAGAGCTACAGCCGCGAGTCACTCACCAAGGCCGGATTCGCGGACCTGTCGATCATGACGGGCAGCATCTTCCATCTCGCGACGCGCGACGCGATGGCCGCGAAGAAGGTCGCCAACATCGCGCACTACGCGACCTTGTTTCCCGAGTACGACCTCGTGTTCGTCGGCGACTCGGGGCAGGGGGACATCGCCGTCGGCGAGCAGATCTTGCAGGCGCACGGTGACGTCGTCAAGGCCGTCTTCATCCACGACGTCGTGGCCCTGGATGCCGGACGCCGCGCCGAACTCGCCGCGAAGGGGATCTGGGTGGTCGACACCTACGTCGGTGCGGCCGCCAAGGCTCACGAGTTGGGGTTGATCTCCGAGGCGGGCGTGCAGCGCGTCATCGACGAGACCCACCGGCTGCTCGACGACGTCGAGTGGGAATCGTCCGAGCAGGAGCGTGCCATGCGCGAGCTGGTGGAACGGGATGCGTCGGGGCGGTGACCGCCTGATGGCGCTGAGATGGCGTCACGATGAAGGCGTGCCTCCGCGCGTCGGCCGCCCGGGCTCCGGCGAATGTGACATATGTCAATGCAACCATCCCCCGCCGCGCGTCGGGGTTCCGCTATGAGCGCAAACCTGTCAGGGTGGAGGCATGAGCCTTGGAGCAGCGTTGGGTCTGGCCGTTCTCGTCGTCGTGACCATGTTCGTTCTCGTCTTCGTGATGGCGGGAGTCGAGACACGGATGTTCGACGACGTCATGGTCACGCCGGACGCTGAGACCGACGAGGCGCCCGTCGCGGCGCTCGAGCCGGCGGCCGAGTTGTCGCGGGCCGCCTGAACCGGATACCTGACGATGTGCGCCCCCTTCACGTGATGATCGTGACGGGGGCGCTCAGCATGCTGAATCCCTTGGGATGACGCGGTTGTCGGTGTCGGGGCCTAGCTTGGGGTCATGGCCAACCGACTCGCTGCCTCGCTGAGCCCCTACCTGCGTCAGCACGCCGACAACCCCGTCGACTGGCACGAATGGGGTGACGAGGCGTTCGCCGAGGCGCGACATCGTGACGTGCCCGTGCTGCTGTCCGTCGGCTACGCGGCGTGCCACTGGTGCCACGTCATGGCGCACGAGTCGTTCGAGGACGCAGCCATCGCGGCGCAGCTCGCCGAGGGGTTCGTCGCGGTCAAGGTCGATCGTGAGGAGCGCCCCGACGTCGACGCCGTCTACATGAACGTCACGCAGGCGCTCACCGGGCACGGCGGCTGGCCGATGACGGTGTTGCTGACGCCGGACGGTGAGCCCTTCTACGCCGGAACCTACTTCCCGCGTGAGCAGTTCTCGTCGCTGCTGCACTCGATCGGTGAGTTGTGGCGTGACGATCGGGCGCGCGTCGAGGGAGCAGCGCGTTCCATCGTCGAGGCGATGCAGACGCGCTCGCCTGCCGACGCGACGGGTTTGGGGCCTGGGGGAGATGACCTGCTCGGGCAGGGCGATCGGGCTGAACGGCAGCTCGTGGGGGTCGATCTGACGCGTGCCGTCGTCGGCCTGCGTCGCCAGTTCGACGACGGCCGGGGCGGCTTCGGTGGCGCGCCCAAGTTCCCGCCGTCGATGACGCTCGAGCACCTGCTGCGTCACCACGCCCGCACGGTCGACGCGGACGCCCTCGCGATGGCTCGCCGCACGGGCGAGGCGATGGCGCGCGGTGGCATGTACGACCAGCTCGACGGAGGGTTCGCGCGCTACAGCGTCGACGCCGACTGGGTCGTGCCGCACTTCGAGAAGATGCTGTACGACAACGCGCAACTGCTGCGGGTGTACGCGCATCTGTGGCGCGCGACCGGCGACGACTGGGCGCGTCGCGTGACCTACGAGGCGGCCGACTTCATCATGCGGCGCCTCGGCACCAGTGAGGGGGCGTTTGCCTCCGCGCTGGATGCTGACACCGACGGCGTCGAAGGCCTCACCTACGTATGGAACGCGGAGGAGCTCGTCGAGGTGCTGGGCCGCGGCGACGGCGCGCGCGCCGCTGAGCTTCTCGGCGTCACCCGTCACGGCACGTTCGAAGACGGCCGCTCGACCCTGCAGCTGCGTCGTGACCCCGCCGAGCTTTTCTCGCCCGAGGTGCTGGGTGACCGCTCCCCGGACGCGTGGTGGTCAGACGTTCGGGCCAGGCTGCGCTCGGTGCGGGCCGAGCGCCCGCAGCCGGCCCGTGACGACAAGGTCGTCACGTCATGGAACGGCCTCGCCATCGCCGCGCTCGCCGAGGCCGGGATGATCCTCGAACAACCCTCGTGGGTGGCGGCGGCGCGGGAGGCGGCTGACGTCGTGCTCGCGACCCACGTCGTCGACGGGCGGTTGCGGCGGGCGTCGCTCAAAGGCCGGGTGAGCGAGGCGCTCGCCTGCGCCGATGACTACGGCAACCTCGCCGAGGGGCTGTTGGTGCTGCATCAGGCGAATGGCGAGACGCGCCATGCCGAGGTGGCGATCGGTCTGCTCGACGACGCGGCGCGCCTGTTCTTCGACGGCGACACCGTGTACGACACGGGGTCGGACGCGTCGCAGCTCTTCATCAGGCCGCGCTCCGACGGCGACAACGCCGAACCGTGCGGCGCGTCGTCGCTCGCCTCGGCGTACGTCATGGCGTTCGCTCTGACGGGGCACGGCGAATACCGCGAGCGAGCTCTTGCCTGCCTGTCCGGCCTCGTGGGTGTGATGACGTCGAACCCGCGGTTCGCCGGCTGGGCGCTCGCTGCGGCGGAGGCGCTCGCTGCGGGGCCGGTGCAGGTCGCCGTCGTCGACCCTGCGGATGGGGGTGCGGCTGCGGGGTCCGGCGATGGGCCGCTTGATGCGGCCGAGGAGGATGAGATGTGGCTGCGCGCCTGGCGTTCGACGAGTCCGGGGTTGGTGCGTGTTCGTGGCGCTGCCGACGCCGGCGGGGTGCCGTTGCTGGCAGATCGCCCTGCTGTCGACGGCCAGACGACGGCGTACGTATGCCGGGGTTTCGTGTGCGATGCCCCCGTGACGAGGGCGGACGAGATGAACATCTGAGGTGCGCTGCGCGGGCGGCGAGCGCCGATCGTCGTGGGGGTGATGAGGGTGGGCGGCGCGGGTGCCCAGGGGCGTGCTGCCTGGGCGGCGAGCGTCGTCGGCGTGACGCATGTGACACCGGTTCGGTTCGTTGTCTGCGCCGTGCATGCCCGACGATGACGGGTATGACGAATGCTGTCGCTGCCGCGCCGACCGCGCCTGACGAGGCGCCCGTGACGGTGTCGTTCACGCGCCACATGAGCACCGACAACGAGACTCAGGTGCTGGCCTGGGTGCATGCCGGCATGGCGATGGCGGAGAAGTTCGAGGGCTTCCTCGGCACCGGGTGGGTGCGCTCGTCGAGCAACTCGCAGGAATGGCACATGCTGTGTCGTTTCCGCAATCAGGCGTGCCTCGACGCGTGGGATCGCAGCCCCGAGCGCGCCTGGTGGTTGTCGTTCGGTGCGGACATCGTGCAGCACACCCGCGGCGAGAAGCGCGTCGGCATCGAGGGATGGTTCGACGAGCCGTCGCACAGCAGTGACGTCGTCATGCCCGGCGAAGCGCCCGCGCCCGGCCGCCGTCTCGCGCCGCCGCGGTGGAAGCAGGCCACGATGATCTGGGCGGTGTTCTTCCCGATGTCGGTGCTTGCCGCCTACCTGCTGCAGCCGCACATCGCGAGCCTGCACGTCGTGTTGCGCACGCTGATCCAGACGTCGATCCTCACGCCGCTCATGACCTACATCATGCTGCCGTTCGCCACCCGCGTGCTCGACGAGTGGCTGCACGCGGAGTGACGGCTGCGCCGGCGTGACGCGGACGTCAGAGCTGCGGCGTCGCCAGGCGGGTTGAGGCTGTCGGCCGGTGAGTTGCGGACTGCAACTCAGCCATGCGGGGTTGCGGCCCTCGAGTTGGGATTTGGGGGACTGCAACTCGGCCATGCAGGATTGTGGCCCCGAAGTGCTGCCGGGCTTCAGAGGCGGTTCTTCGTCTTCGCCGTCGCGACGTGTGTGAGAGGGTCCTCGGGCCACGGATGCTTCGGGTAGCGGCCGCGCATGTCGGCGCGCACGCCCGCGTAGGGCCCGGCCCAGAACGAGGCGAGGTCGTCGGTGACGGCGACGGGTCGCTGGGCAGGCGACAGCAGGTGGAACAGCACAGGTGCGCGCCCGTCGGCGAGGCGCGGGGTCTGCGTCAGCCCGAAGCACTCCTGCAGTTTCACTGCGACGATGGGCGGGCCGCCCGGTTCGTCGAGGGGTGGGTAGGTGATGCGCACGCTGGAGCCGCTGGGCACACGCAGCCGCTCGGGTGCCAACTCGTCGAGACGTGTCGCCTCGGGCCAGGGCAGCAGGCGACGCAGCGGTTCCGTCAGGTCGATGGAGGCGAGCTTCGCCCCACGGGCGAGGCGGTCGAGCTCCGGGGCGAGCCACTCGTCGAGTCGGGCGAGCAGCGTGTCGTCGTCCATCGCGGGCCACGGGTCGGCGAGGTGGTGGTGCAGGAAAGCCAGACGGCGTCGCAGCGCCGCTGCAGCATCGCTCCATGTCAGCAACGAAAGCCCCTGCGCTGCAAGAGCATTCGCGACGGCTTGTCGCGCCACCTCCGGCGTCGGGGACGTTGGTGTCGCCGAGAACTCGATCGCGCCGAGCGCCTTGACGCGCCGCCCCACGACCTTGCCGGAGGTCGCGTCCCACGTCGCGCGCACCTCGTCGACGAGCAGGTGCGCCGCTGCGTCCTCCGCGATCGGTCGAGTGATCGGGGCCGCCAACCGGATGACGGCGCCCGTCCCACGCGCGGCGCGACCATCGGAACGCGCGACGTCCGCGACAGCCAACCACTCACACTCGGTCAACGGTGAATCGTCTAGCCCCGCACGGGTTCCCGACGCCGTGAGGTAGACGCCCTCGGCGACGCGATGCGCCACGCGTTCCGGATACGCAAGAGCGATGACGAGACCGGCGTCGCTCTCGGTCTCGGCGTCCACGGAGCGAGCCCGTCGAGATGCCGCGGCGTGTCCGGGCGCCCACCCGGGGTCCGGGGTGGCGCCGGCGTCGTTCGAGCCGGCCGCGACGACGCGCGTGAGGCGTTCGCTCTCGCGCACCCACCGCGAACGGGCCGCCCCCTGCAGCTCGGCGATCGCGTGGTCGAGGTCGGCGTCCCTCGAGCGGACGTCGTCGGCGAGTGCGGCGACGTACTCCGCGGCCGATCGGGCGCCGATTCGCTCGGCCGCGACGAGCAAGGCGCGGGCGAGCCGCGGGTCGGCGGGTACCTCGACGAGCGTCCTGCCGAGGGCGGTGATGCGACCGTCAGCGTCGAGCGCGCCCAGGCCGACGAGGGTGTGCGTCGCCTCGCGCAGGGCGGGCGCAGGTGGTTGCGTCGGCAGGGAAAGCCCGGTGCCGCCCGGCGTGCCCCACGCCGCGAACGTCAGGGCGAGGTCGGTGAGGTCGCTCGTCGCCATCTCGGGCGTGACATGCTCGGGCATGCGCGCGAACGTCTGCTCGTCGTAGCAACGCACCGCCATGCCGGGCCCGAGACGGGCCGCACGGCCGGCACGCTGCACCGCGCTGGCGCGCGAACACGCCACGGTGACAAGGCCGTTCATGCCGCGCGCGACGTCGCGTCGAGGTTCGCGCGAGAGCCCGGCGTCGACGACGAGGCGCACGCCGGGCACCGTCAGTGACGACTCCGCGAGGGCGGTGGAGACGACGACGCGGCGCGGTTCGCCGGGTCCGCGACCGGCCGTCGCGCGATCCTGCTCGGCAGCGTCGATGCGCCCGTGCAGTTCGAGCACGTCGAGTTCGGGGCGCAGTTGCCGCACCTGCTCGGCGACGATCGACACCTCGCGCGCACCTGGGAGGAAGACGAGCGCGTCGCAGCCCCGCAAGCCGGCCAAGTTGGCGACGGCGTCCGTCGCTGCGGCAGTGCCACGCCCGCCGGCATGAGTGTCGGCATCATCCAGCGCGCGGGTCGTGATGCGCGCGACGTGCTCGAGGAAGGCCCGGGTGACGCCGCGCGCGTCGAGGCGGGGCGAGTCGAACGGCGCCCATCGCACGTCGAGCGGGTGCAGCGCAGACGGGCAATCGACGAGGGGTGCCTCACCCGACGTGGTGGTCGCGGCGAGGAGATCGGCGAAACGCGGTGCGTCGAGCGTCGCTGACATCGCGACGACGACGAGATCGTCACGCAGCGCGCGTACGTCGGCGAGCAGGCCGAACGCGACGTCGGATTCGATCGAGCGCTCATGCACCTCGTCGAGGATGACGGCGCCGACGCCCGTCAGTTCGGGGTCGGCGAGCAGGCGCCGATCGAGCAGACCGGGCGTGACGAACTCGACGAGTGTCGCTGCGCTCGAACGGGATTCGCCGCGCACTGCGTAGCCGACGACGTCACCGAGACGCGTCCCCGTCAGCTGTGCCAGACGGCGTGCGGCAGCGCGTACGGCGACGCGGCGCGGCTGGGTGACGATGACGCGGCCCGCTCGGCCGGGCGTCACTCCACGGGCCGCTGCGGTGTCGACGTCGCGCCATGCGTCGCCTCGCTCAGCGAGCCAGTTCGCGACGAGCGGCGGCGCGAGCGTCGTCTTGCCCGTGCCGGGCGGGGCCTGGACGACGCACGCGCCCGCGTCGAGAGCGCGCGTCAACTCAGCGGTGGCCGTCGCGAAGGGCAGCCCGCGTCCGATGGCGCCGAGGTCGAAGAGGGCATTCATCGTGGCCTATTCTCGCCCCGCGCGGCATCTCACCCGAATCGCAGGATGCGCGGGCGCCGATCAGAAGTACGGCGTCTTCTTCACGACGAAGTGGGCCTTGCGCACAGCCTTCTCGACGCCGGCCTCCCACGCCTTCGCCTGCAGCGGCATCACGGGCAGCAGCCAGGTGCCGACGTAGTCGGTGATCTCCTTGTTGAACCCCGTCTTGAACTGTCCGACGCCGTAGAGCGGGTGCGTCTCGTCCTTGGCGCGATCCGAGGGCGGGGCGCCGCACAGGTCGTAGTCGGTGACGCCGCGCTCCTTGAGCGCCTTGATCGTGTCGAGCACGAGAAGCGCCGCGGCGCCGCGCACCTTCTTGACGGGCACCGACGCCGCGTCCTTGCGGCTCGCGAGGTGGCCGTTGATCATGACGAAGTCTGCCGAGATGACCTCACCCTCGTAGTAGGCGAAGAAGAAGGCGCCGCGGCCGTCGCGCGCGTACGTCTGCCAGAACGTGCGGTAGTACTCGTAGGGGCGGATGACGAAACGGCCCTCGGCCGTCTTGACGAACAGGTCGTAGAACGTGCGGCACGAGGCGTCGTCGATCGGCACCTCGGCGGTCGTCACGCCGTCCTTGACGGCGCGGCGGATGTTGTAGCGTGCCTTCGAGTCGAAGCCCTTGAGCAGGGTCTCGGCGTCGGGCCGGATGTCGAGCCACACCGTCGAGAACGTGGGCTGGACGTCGGTCGTGCGGTGAGCGCCCGCGGCCTCGAGCGCCGCCCGGTTCTCGGGTGACTCGACGAGCTGCGGCTCGAACTTGATCGCGAAGACGAGGCGCTTCTTCGCCTGCGCGGCCAGCGCCGTCAGCACGCCCGACGGGTCGCTGCCCTCCGCCAGCCCGGGGCCCTGCGGCACGTACCACAGCCGCCCCAGCGGCGGGACGATCCGCTCGAGCACCATGACGGCGACCCCGCCCGCGTCGACGAAGCGGGGCCTCCACCCGGCGTCGGCCTTGATCTCGGCGAACTCCGCGAGCTGGAAGAATGCGCCGCCGTCGGGGTTCGCGGCGACGGAGGCGTTCCAGCCGTCGGGGGCTGATGTGGTGGAGGAGGCTGATGGCGCCGTCACGGTGCGTCCTACGTCTCGGGAATGGATGTTCCCCTCCATCGTGACGCATCGACCCCGCGCGTCAAGCATCGCCGTCCTCGACGTCGGGCACGTCGCCGACACCGCGCGGAGCGGGCCGGGCGGCGAGCGCGACACCTGGGTCCCGATCAGCCCCTACCCAACGGCGATTCTCGGTCACATCTATCCGTGAATCGCCGTTGGGTCGCTGGATCGCAGATGTGGACGAAAATCGCGGATGGGGACAGGAATCGCAGATGGGGCGGGGTGTTGACGCCCAGTTGCGCAGCGATTCGCCAAGAGCGCCAGGTCTGAGAAACTGGGAGTTCATCTGCCGCCCCGATCCTGTGGGGCGGCCATCTTGTCGAAGGAGGGCGATGAACGAGCACAGGGGTCTGCGGGCGTCAGGGTGGCCGGGGGTGGTCGTGCTCGCCCTCGGCATCTTCGCGATGGTGACGGTCGAGGAGCTGCCGATCGGCGTCCTCACCCTGATCAGCGACGACCTGGACGCCTCCGAAGGAGCCGTAGGCCTCGGCGTGACGCTGGCCGGCGCCGTCGCCGGCGTCATGGGATTGTCGACGTCACTCGCCATCGGCACCCTCGATCGCCGCGTCGTGCTCTTCACGGCACTGCTCGTCGTCGCGGCCGCGACCACGGCGTCCGGGATGGCGACGAACGTCGCCGTCTACCTCGTCGCGCGTTTGTGCGCCGGGCTCGGCATCGGCGTGTTCTGGGCGCTCATCGCCATCGTCGCCTCCCGCATCGTCGCGCCCGAACGCGCGGCGCTCGCGACCACCGTCGCGTTCGCGGGGGCGTCGGGAGCGACGATTCTCGGCGTGCCGATCGGCACGTGGCTCGGCACGACGTGGACGTGGCACGTCGCGTTCTACGCGCTCGCCGCGTTCTGCTTCCTCATTGCTGTAGCGCTGTGGTTCCTCGTGCCGAGTGTGCTCGTCGACGAGAAGTTCACGACCGACGGGTACCGCCGCGCCTGGTCGATCGGCCCGGTGCGTCTCGCGCTGCTCGTGACGGCGGTGCTCGTCGTCGCGCAGTTCTGCGCGTACACCTACGCGAGCCCTGCGCTGCAGGAGTTCGCGCACGTCAGCCCCGCGGGTGTCGGCGCGATGCTGCTCGTCATGGGCATCACCGGGTTGTTCGGCAACGTCGGCTCAGCGCCCATCATGCGACGTCGCCCGATGCTCGCGCTGCTGCTCGTCACGTGCGGCATGACGGCCGGCATCGCGGGCCTCATGCTCTCGGGAACCCCCGCCGTCGCGGCCCTCGCGATGGGCGTGTGGGGACTGTTCGGTGGCGCGATGGCCGTCGTGCTGCAGCACTGGGTGCTGACGAGCGCCGGGCCCTACGCCGAGCCCGCCGCAGCGCTCGATTCGGGCATCTTCAACTTCGCGATCGCCGGCGGAGCCGCCCTCGGAGCGTTCGTCCTCGACGTCTCGAACATCCACACCGTGTTCGTCGTCGCCATCGTCGGCACACTGACGGCGACCGCCATGGTGCTCGCGTACCGGCGTCGCGTCACGGCCTGAGGGCTGCATCGCGCGGCGAACGCAGGGCCCAGCCGCGCCATTTCGTGCACGTCAGGTCATTGCCGCATCCCCCGAGCTCGAACACGCTGTGGCGCAAGCGTGTTTCGGGCGTGTGACACGGCCTGGACGCCGCTGAAACGCGGGGGCCGGCCTCGGCATACTGGCGAACATGTCAGAACTTCTGCACTTCACGACCACTGACGCGGACCGCTCGGCCACCGAGCCGCTGCGCGACGACATCCGTCTGCTCGGCGGGTTGCTCGGTGACGTCATCCGCGAGCACGAGGGTGAACGCGTCTTCGGCCTCGTCGAGGACGCCCGGGTCAAGGCGTTCGGGGTCCGTCGTCAGGAGGTCGACCGCGCGTCGTTCGGCGACACGCTGACGGGGCTGTCGACGCGCGACGCCCTCCACGTCATCCGCGCGTTCAGCCACTTCGCGTTGCTCGCGAACATCGCGGAGGATCTGCACCGTGAGCGTCGCCGCGCCGCTCACGTCGCGGCGGGGGAGGACCCGCAGGACGGCTCGCTCGCGGCGACCTTCCGCAAGCTCGCCGGCGCCCACATCGACGGTGACACGGCCTCCGAGCGGCTGGCGGGCGCCACCGTCGTTCCCGTCATCACGGCGCACCCGACGGAGACGCGCCGCCGCACCGTCTTCGAGGCGCAGAGCCACATCAAGCGCCTCATGCGGGAGCGCACGCGCATGCAGCTCGACCCGAGCGAGGACGCGGAGAACCTGCGCCAGATCAAGCTGTGGGTGCTGACGCTGTGGCAGACGGCCCTCATCCGGCTGAGCAAGATCACGATCACCGACGAGATCGACGCGGGCCTGCGCTGGTACGACGCCGCGTTCTTCGAGGTGATGCCGACGCTCAACGCCGAGCTGCGTGATGCGTTCGCGGCCCTGCTCCCGGGCGCTGGAATCGCGGATGAGCCTGTGCTGCAGGCTGGTTCGTGGATCGGTGGCGACCGTGACGGCAACCCCAACGTCACGGGTGACGTCGTCGCCTACGCCACACGCCGTGCCGCGGAGACGGCGCTCGATCACTACCTTGGCGAGCTCGACAAGCTGCAGACGAGCCTGTCGCTCTCCCGACGCATGGCGCCCGTCACGGACGAGTTGCTGACCCTCGCGCAGCACGCAGCTGACGCCGGCGACGCCCGCGACGACGAGCCCTACCGTCAGGCGTTGTCGTACGTGCACGACCGGCTCATGGAGACGCATGGAGTCGTCGTGGGGACTGATCCGGGCGATCCCGGCGCGGTCGGTTCGGCGGGCGCGGCAGGTTGGGTCGGCGCGGGGCAGGGCGGTGAGGCTGACGACCCGTACGTCGCCTATGCGACGCCCGAGGAGTTCCTTGCCGACCTCGACGTCATCGACGCCTCGCTGCGCAGCACCAGTGACGACCTGATCGCCGACGACCGACTCGCCACGCTGCGAGAAGCGGTGCGCACGTTCGGTTTTCACCTCTACGGCCTCGACCTGCGCCAGAACTCCGAGACGCACGAGGCGACCATCGCGGAGCTGTTCGCCTGGGCCGGAGTCTGCGACGACTACGCCGCGCTCGACGAGGACGCCCGCGTCGAGCTGCTCACCGCGGAGCTCGCGAACAACCGTCCCCTCGCCGGGCCGAATGCGACGTTCAGCGAGACGACGACGAAGGAACTCGCGATCACCGCGGCCGCCGCACACGCCGTCAGGACGTTCGGTGAGAAGGCCGTGCCGAACCACGTCATCTCGATGTGCACGAGCGTGTCCGACATGCTCGAGACGGCCGTCCTGCTCAAGGAGGCCGGGCTGCTGACGGTGACGCCAGACGGTCCGCGCTGCAGCGTCAACATCGTGCCCCTGTTCGAGACGATCGAGGATCTGCAGGTCTCCGCGACGACGCTGCGCGCGGTGCTCGCCGTCCCCGCCTACCGCGCCCTCGTCGATTCGAAGGCGCCGCCCGCCGACACCCACTGCGTGCAGATGCACCCGGGTGCACCTGCACGCAAGGGCGGAGGGCTGCAGGAGGTCATGCTCGGCTACAGCGACTCGAACAAGGACGGCGGCTACATGGCCGCCAACTGGGCGCTGTACCGCGCGGAACTCGACCTCGTCGAGGTGGCCGAAGAAGCCGGCATCCGACTGCGGCTGTTCCACGGCCGCGGCGGCACCGTCGGACGTGGTGGTGGCCCGAGCTACGACGCGATCCTCGCGCAACCGCCGGGCGCCGTGCGTGGCTCGCTGCGCCTCACCGAACAGGGCGAGATCATCGCCGCCAAGTACGCCGAACCGAAGCTCGCCACGCGCAACCTCGAGGCACTCGTCTCCGCGACGATCGAGTCGTCCCTGCTCGACGTCGAGGGTCTCGAACCGTCCGAGGTCGACGACGCCTACGCCGCGATGGACGAGATCGCCGCCCTCGCCCGCGAGGCGTACGGCGACCTCGTGCACCGCACCGACGGATTCGTCGACTACTTCAAGACGTCGACGCCCGTCGCCGAGATCGGCGAACTCAACATCGGCTCCCGCCCCAGCTCACGCAAACCGACGTCGTCGATCGCCGACCTGCGCGCCATCCCGTGGGTGATGTCGTGGTCGCTGTGCCGCGTCATGCTGCCCGGCTGGTACGGCACGGGCACCGCCCTCGAACGCTGGATCGGTGACGACGACGCGCGCCTCGCGCAGCTGCGCGGCTATGTCGAACGCTGGCCGTTCTTCCGCTCCGTCATCTCCAACATGGCGCAGGTCATGGCGAAATCCGACCTCGGACTCGCCGCCGAATACGCCGAACTCGTCGAAGACGCCGACCTGCGAGCGCGCGTGTTCGACAAGATCCGCGACGAACACGCCCGCACCCTCGCCATGTACGAGAAGATCACCGGCCACGACGACCTGCTGTGGGACAACGCCGCTCTCAAACGTTCCGTCTTCAACCGCTTCCCCTACCTCGAGCCCCTCAACCACCTGCAGGTCGAACTCCTGCGCCGCTACCGCGCCGGCGACGATGACCCCCAACTCAAACGCGGCATCCTGCTCACGATGAACGGACTGGCGACAGCGCTGCGCAACTCGGGGTGACCGGGCAGCGCGCGAGCGCGCTGCCCGGTCACCCGGAGTTCGATGATCTTTGACGCTGACTCCTCAGCGCTCGCCCAGCGGGCTCGCTTGATCGTCGTCAGCGTGGGGGGCGGGGGCTGACCTCGCAGGTTCGGCCAGGAGCTCGCTTGGTCGTCTTCGGCGCGAGGCGTCGAGGGTGCGGCAGAGCGAGGTGCCGAGAAGATGGCGGTCGGCTGTCACCAGGGTCAGGGCTTCGAGGGCTGCCTGGGTGACGAGCATCGCGTCGAACGGGTCGCGGTAGGGCAGTTCGCTGCTGACGCGCGCCGCCTCATCGGCATGCCAAGGAAGAATGGGCAACTCGAAGAGCCCGGCCGCCCGCAGAGGGCCGTGATGTCGTCAGGCCCGGACAGCCTGCCGGAGCGCACCTTGATCTTCGTCTCCCAGACGCTGGCGGCCGACACGTAGGACTTGGGTGCCCCGCTCCGTGGTGCCGCGCGCGTCGCGGGGCGCATCGGCTCGAGCGTGACCGGGATGCCACGATGAGGGCATGAGCGACACACTGATCCTGGGCGCCGGCGGGCTGTACCCGCCGCTCGTCGAGCAGCTCGTCGATGACGGCGCCCTGACCTGGCCACACGGTGGCGCTGACCGACGCGCGATGCTCGACGATCACGCCGCCGACATCCGCGTCGTCGTCAGCAGTGCGGGCGTCGGAGCGGATGCGCGCCTCATCGACGCGTTGCCGAACCTCGAACTCATCGCCAACTTCGGCGTCGGGTACGACGCCACCGACGTCGACGCGGCCACCGCGCGTGGCATCCCGGTGACGAACACCCCCGACGTCCTCGACGACTGTGTTGCCGACCTCGCCATCGGCCTGACGATCGACGTCATGCGCGCCATCTCCGCCTCGGATCGGTATGCGCGACAGGGTCGTTGGAAGAGTGACGGCCCGTACCCGCTGCAGCGGCGCGTCACCGGAGCGAAGGTCGGCATCCTCGGTCTCGGCCGCATCGGGCAGGCCATCGCGACGCGATTCGAAGGGTTCCGCTGCGAGATCAGGTACCACAATCGTTCGCGCAAGGACGTCGCCTACGACTACGAGGAGAGCCCCGCGGCGCTGGCCGAATGGGCCGACGTCCTCGTCGTCGCGACTCCTGGCGGCGCGCAGACGAAGGCGCTCGTCGACGCCGACGTGCTCGCTGCCCTCGGTGAAAACGGCTACCTCGTCAATATTGCGCGGGGCAGCGTCGTCGACCAGGAGGCGCTCATCGAGGCGTTGCAGCATGACGCGATCGCGGGCGCCGCGCTCGACGTGTTCGCCGACGAGCCAGGCATCCCGCAGGAGCTATACGACCTCGACACGGTCGTCATCACCCCGCACGTCGCGAGCGCGACACACGAGACGCGCCGCGCGATGGCCGACGTCGTCCTTGCCAACATCGACGCCCACCGTGCGGGCCAGGAGCTGCCCACCCGCGTCAACTGACGATCGATGACGGCCCTTGCGCCACGACCACCTCGCGGCGAGCGTCATGACTCGTCCTCGGCGTAGCCCAGCTACGGCAGGTGCTGAGCGAGGAGGAGTTCGAGGCCGCGCGACGCACCACGATCAACGCGCATCACACCGACGCCGGCATCGTGGAGGCAATGTGGGACGCGATGCGCGAGTTGGGTAGCGACGGCGGTCGCGTGCTGGAACCCGGTTCGGGTGTAGGCACCGTCAGCAGACTCGGCTCAATCGAATCTTCGCCAGCCCCTGGTGCTGCCATGCTGTCGACCCTTGCGCCGCATGACAGCCTCTACCGAACCCGGGCGAGTCAACTCGCGACATGGAGGCCCCGACGCGGTTGCATAGGGTGGAACAAACAACCGCACTCTGGTTAGCTACAGGCAGACCCGTAATCCACGGGCCCCTCGACGGGCCGCTTCGAGCTGGGGCGGTCGAAGGAGTGAAAGACATGGCAACTGGTAACCGCGCCGTGGTGTTCCACGGTACCGAAGACATGCGAGTCGACACCGTCGATTACCCCAAGCTCGAGATGCCGAACGGCCAGAAGGCCCCGCACGGCGTCATCCTCAAGATCGTCGCAACGAACATTTGCGGGTCCGACCTGCACATCTACCGCGGTTCGTTCCCGGTGCCCGAGGGCATGCTCATGGGTCACGAGATGACTGGGCAGGTCGTCGAGGTCGGCCCTGACGTCGAGTTCCTGTCCGAGGGCGACCTCGTCTCCGTCCCCTTCAACGTCGCCTGCGGCCGCTGCCGCAACTGCCGCGCCCGCCACACCGAGGTGTGCGAGACGACGAACCCCGACGCCTCCTGCGCCGCCTACGGCTTCAACCTGGGTAACTGGGACGGCGGCCAGGCCGAGTACATGTTCGTGCCCTACGCCGACTTCCAGCTCCTGCGCTTCCCCGACAAGGACCAGGCCATGGAGAAGATCCGCGACCTGGCGCTGCTGTCGGACATCCTCCCCACCGCATTCCACGGTCTCATGGAAGCCGGCGCCAAGCCGGGCTCCACCGTGTACATCGCCGGCGCTGGCCCCGTCGGACGCTGCGGCGCTGCTGCGGCCCGCCTGCTCGGTGCGTCGTGCATCATCGTCGGCGACTACGACCAGAAGCGACTCGACCTCGTCAAGCGCAACGGCTGCGAGACCATCGACCTGTCCAAGGACGTGCCCCTGACCGACCAGATCGAGGCCATCCTCGGTGAGCCGATGGTCGACAGCGCCGTCGACTACGTCGGATCCGAAGCTCACGGCATCGGCTCCGACGCGGACAAGCTCATGCCGCAGGCCGCGATCAACCAGGTCATGGACGCAACCCGAGCCGGCGGCGCCACGGGCGTCATCGGTGTCTACGGGCCCGACCCGCTCGCGCCGACGCAGGAAGGAAAGGAAGGCACCTTCCCGCTGGACTTCGGCAAGGTATGGATCAAGTCGCCCCGCATCTCCGCGGGCCAGGCGCCGATCATGCACTACAACCGTGAACTCATGATGGCCATCCTGTGGGACCGCATGCCCTACCTGAGCGACATGCTCAACACCAAGGTCATCAGCCTCGATGAGGCCCCTGACGCATACGCGAAGTTTAACGAGGGTTCGGACGAGAAGTACATCATCGACCCGCACGGGATGATCAAGCACTGATCGTCTTGCACGCCTGAACGTGTGTGTGGGGCCCCGCCAAATT
>NZ_JAGEKQ010000037.1:0-14412 GCF_017565385.1 Dermacoccus sp. NHGro5
ACTACGACAGCGACGTAACTGACTCCCCGGGAACGGCTGCTGCGCCAACCACGCCGTTTTCTGCCCGAACGCCAACCCCAGATACGTCACTACCGCATCCCGCTTTTCCTCGACCGTGAACACCACGCCTCCTCAACACAAGTGACTCACGACCAGGCTGGCACTTAGGGAAATTCGCAGATGGGGACAGGAATCGCCGTTGAGGACGGGCGCAGGCTCGGGCACGGGCCCTCTCTGAGGGCTGGCGGTAGGCTGCGCCGAGACGAGAGGAATGACCGCATGATCCCCTTGGACGAGGCCAGCGCCGCCGTCATCGAACACTGTCAGAGCGGCTCACGCGTCCTGCTCGGTCTTGCCGGCGAGCCGGGCGCAGGGAAGTCGACGGCGGCCGCCCGCTTGCTGCTCGACGCCGACCAGGCCGGCGTCACGGCCGCCGTCGTGCCGATGGACGGCTTTCACCTCGCGCACAGCGTCCTCGAAAGCCGGGCCATGACGGACGTCAAGGGCGCGCCCGAGACGTTTGACGCGCACGGCTTCGTCACGCTCGTCGAACGCATCCACGCCCAGCGACCCGGCGATCCGACGATCTGGGCCCCCGAGTTCCGCCGAGAGATCGAAGACGCGGTGGCCGGCGCGATCAAGGTGCCCGCCGACACACAACTCGTCATCGTCGAAGGCAATTACGTGCTTCTTGACGAGGAGCCCTGGGCCCGCCTGGCGCTGCTGTTCGACGCGGCGTGGATGCTCACTCCCTCAGCCGAGCGACGCCTGGCCCGTCTCATGGCCCGCCACGAGTCGTACGGCAACGACCCGGCCGGCGCCCGACGACGCGCCCTCGGACCGGATCAGACCAACGCCGAACGCGTCCGCGCACACTCGCAGCGACCCGGCGTCACCATGGTCGACCCCGGCTGACGACAGCGCGGCCGGTCAGCCGCCGCTGCCGAGGGTCATGGGCGCGCACCACGCCGTGGCACCCCACGGGAACTGCGCCCACGGGAAGATGACCTGGATCTCCTGGAGGTCGAGCACCTGCCATCCGGCAGGTGCGTTCGTACCTCCGACACGGACCGGATCGAAGCACATCCATCGACCGATCTGGAGCCCCCGACCCCACGCCGGATCAAAGCCTGTCCCCGGCGCAGGGGGCGTCGTCGGGCCGGTCGACGTACTCGGCTCAGGCGACGTGGGCTGCGGCGACGTCGGTTCCGTCGTCGTCGGCGGGTTGACGATGCTCGTCGTCGGCGACGTCGGTTCCGGGCTCGTCGCCGGCGGTGATGTCGGTTCCGCTGTCGTCGGCGGAACGACGATGCTCGTCGTCGGCGACGTCGGTTCCGGGCTTGTCGGCTGTGGAGTCGTCGCCTCTGGCGAGGTCGGTTCCGGGCTTGTCGGCTGTGGAGTCGTCGTCTCTGGCGAGGTCGGTTCCGTCGTCGTCGGCGGGTTGATGATGCTCGTCGTCGGCGACGTCGGTTCCGGGCTTGTCGGCTGTGGTGATGTCGGTTCCGCTGTCGTCGGCGGAACGACGATGCTCGTCGTCGGTGCCGTGGGACGTGACGAAGTCGGCTGGGCCGGTGACGTCGGCGGCACGGGCGGCACGGTGCTCGTCGTCGCGGCAGCGGTCGACGATGCGGTGGGGACGTCACCCGTGGTCGACGACGTGGTCGAATGGCTCGTCGCCGGAGGGTCTGCCACGACGGTGCCCGGCCCGGTGGGCATCGACGGCGCGCTCGTCGGCTGCATCGTCGGGACGGCGTCAGCGCTCGTCGCGGCCGCCACCGAGCGCGCGGGCACAGGCGGCAGCGACGTCGCGCCGTTAGCTGATGACCGGCTGGCGCCGGCATCGCTCGCCGTCGGCACATCGGACGTACCTGCCGTCGACGATGCCACCGACGCCGAAGACGGATTCGTCGCCTCGGACGACGCCGCGCCCGTCGGCTGCGTCGCGGACGGCGCGCCGGAGGTGGGCGGCGCGCCCTGCGAGCCGGCAGCGCTCGTCTGGGACGCAGCGGTGCGCGTCTCGTACCGCGCCGAATCCTTGCCCATGTAGACGAGGCCGAACGCTGCCGACGCTGCGGCGGTGAGGACGAGGCCACCTGCGGCCCAGGTGCTCACGCTGCCACCCGCGCCGATACCGCCGGAACCACCCGAGCCGCCGGACGAACCAGACGAGCCCGTAGAACCGGAGCCTCCCGCCCCGTGCGGCATCGTCAGGGCTTCGCGCAGCGCTTCCATCTTCGCGACGTTGAGCGTCGCGGGGCTGACGGTGTGGGCCCGCGCCGACAGCGCCTCTCGAAGCGTCGCTTCGAAGGCGGTGAAGTCGTCAGGTCGCAACTCACCCATCGTTGCCTCGGATGGATACCGTCAGTTTCTTCATCGCGCGGGAAGCCTGCGATTTCACGGTTCCTGTGCTGATGCCGAGGGTCTTCGCGATCTCTGCCTCGCTGAGCCCCTCCCAGTAACGCAGGACGAGCACCTCTTTCATCCGCGCCGGCAACGCGTCGAGGTGACGCAGCACCTCGGCGTGCTCGTCGGCGAGGAGGACGGGTTCGTCGGAGCCGGGTGCCGTCTCGGGCTCGGCGACGGCCATGTGTTCGCGCGCGGTGCGTCGACGGCGTAGCGCCGAGCGCGCCTGATTCATCACGGCCGTGCGCAGGTAGGCGCGCGCGTTCGCCGGCGATTCGAGGTTGTGACGGTTGCGGTACAGGCCCAGGAACGCGTCGTGGACGACGTCCTGCGCCGACTCGACGTCGTCGACGAACTGCCGCGCCAGCCGAACCATGTCGTGGTAGGTGTTCGTGTAGAGCTCGTCGAGGTCGAGACCCTCGGGTTCGCCGTGGCCGTCATCCGGCATGCCGGCCGCGGAATCGCGGCGGGACGACGCAGCGTCGCGACGCGCGCGACGGGAGGTCGCGTCCCCGGCCGTCATCGCCCACGGGGGGAGGGGGATGGGCACGACGATCAACGTCATGGCGTCTCCTCCCGTCACGTGTTGGGCGCGTGGACTCGCCCTTCGGCGCGGGGCGCGGGCGCAACCCGCCGGGCTCAGCGATGCATAGGTTCCGACTCTACAGGGTGTCATGGCGGTGGATTGTGGCGCAGCTTCGCCGATCCTCTTGTCGTTCGGCACGCACCCCACGCGCCGTCCGTCCACCCCGTTCATGACCGTATAGACGCATGAGACCCATGTGGGTTGCGCGGGTCGGCGATGAGAAACGCGTCATGCTGACGCGGACGCCCGCCGATCACTGCGACGCGTCAGCCGCGACGCTCGCTCGATGCGTCCGAGGAGAAGCTCGAAGCCCTGGAGCGCCGCGGCGCCACCGGACATCGCGTCGAGGGGTGCGCGTGCTCCCTGAGCCTTCGGGACGACCGCGCGATCGGGCAGCGTCGGCGAGAGCACGAGCGGGCCGAACGCGCGCTCGAGCGCGGCCCGCTGCGCGCGCTGCTCCGCCATCGACGGCTTGTACCGATTGAGGACGATGCCGAGCGGTTGCAACCCGCCGGCCTCGGTGCGGCGGATCTCGTCGATCGCCGCGAACAGTCGCGTCACGGCGTTGACGGCGAACGCACCTGCCTCCGTCACGACGACGGCGCGGTCGCTCGCGACGAGCGCACTGCGCGTCAGGCCGCTCAGGGACGGCGGCGCGTCGATGAGAACGAGGTCGTAGTCGAGCTTGCCGAGCGCGGTGCGCAGCGTGTGCAACTGCTCGCCGTCGGCGTCGGGCCTGTCGAGGTTCGCCGTCGCGTCCGAACTCGGCAGCACGTGCAGATCGGCGTTGCCGCGCGGCCAGCCGGCCGGCACGATGGCGCGCTCGAGCACCTTGCGCTTCGGCCGCTCCAGCACGTCAGCACTGACGGCCCCGGGAGCGTCGACGCCCAACGCGTACGTCGCATCCCCCTGCGGATCGAGGTCGACGACGAGCGTCGTCAGCCCCCTCGCCCGCGCTGCGGCGGCGAGGCCGAGCACGACGGACGTCTTGCCCACCCCGCCCTTGAGGCTGCACACGCTGACGACGAACATGTCTCGAACCTTACCGAGCAACGCCGCCCGCCGGGGACGTTTCACCGCGCCGCGACGACCGACGACCGCCCCCCCCCTGCACCGAGGCAGGGGGTGCGGTCGTCGGTCAGGGGTGGGCGATCACTCAGCCCAGTCGAGCGTGCGCTCGACGGCCTGACCCCAGCGCTCGAGCAGACGCTGACGCTCTGCGTCGTCCATCGACGGCTCCCAACGCTTGCTCTCGGCCCACTGACGGCGCAAGTCGTCGAGGTCCTTCCAGAACCCGACGGCGAGCCCCGCGGCGTACGCGGCGCCGAGCGCGGTTGTCTCGTTGATCTTCGGGCGGATGACGTCGACGTCGAGCAGGTCGCTCTGGAACTGCATGAGTGTCTCGTTGACGACCATGCCGCCGTCGACCTTGAGCTCGGTGAGGTCGACGCCGGAGTCGGCGTTCATTGCCTTGACGACCTCTTGGCTCTGGAACGCGACGGCCTCGAGGGCGGCGCGGCAGATGTGGCCGCGGTTCGCGAAGCGGGTGAGGCCGACGATGGCGCCGCGCGCGTCGCTACGCCAGTGCGGCGCGAACAGGCCGGAGAAGGCGGGGACGACGTAGACGTCGCCGTTGTCGTCGACCTCCTTCGCGTACTTCTCGACTTCCTTGGCGTCCTTGATGAGCTTGAGGTTGTCACGCAGCCACTGCACGAGCGAGCCGGTGACGGCGATCGAACCCTCGAGTGCATAGACGGGCTTCTCGTCGCCGATCTTGTAGCAGACGGTCGTGAGCAGGCCGTTCTTGCTCATCACCTTCTCCTCACCCGTGTTGAGGATGAGGAAGTTGCCCGTGCCGTACGTGTTCTTCGCGGTGCCGGGCTCGAAGCAGACCTGGCCGAACGTCGCGGCCTGCTGGTCGCCGAGCGCGCCGGAGATCGGCACGTCCTTGAGGATGCCGCGGTGACGCACCTTGCCGTAGACCTCGCTGCTGCTGCGGATCTCAGGCAGCATCGACATGGGGATGCCCATGTCCTTCGCGATGTCCTCGTCCCACTCGAGGGTGTCGAGGTTCATCAGCATCGTGCGTGAGGCGTTGGTGACGTCGGTGACGTGGACGCCGCCCTTCGGCCCGCCCGTCATGTTCCAGATGACCCACGTGTCCATCGTTCCGAACAGCAGGTCGCCCTTCTCGGCCTTCTCGCGGGCGCCGTCGACGTTGTCGAGGATCCACTTGGCCTTCGGGCCGGCGAAGTACGTCGCGAGCGGCAGACCGCACACGTCCTTGTACTTCTCGCTGCCTGCGTCACCGGCGAGTTCCTTGCAGATCGCGTCGGTGCGCGTGTCCTGCCAGACGATCGCGTTGTAGACCGGCTTGCCGGTGTTCTTGTCCCACACGAGCGTCGTCTCACGCTGGTTGGTGATGCCGACGGCGGCGATGTCGTCGGAGTCGAGGTCACCCTTTGCGAGGGCCTCGGCACAGACCTTGCGCGTGTTCGTCCAGATCTCGAGGGCGTCGTGCTCGACCCAGCCCGCCTTCGGGAAGACCTGCTGGTGCTCCATCTGCGCGACGGCGACGACCTCGCCGTCATGGTCGAAGATCATGCAGCGCGTGCTCGTCGTGCCCTGGTCGATGGCGGCGACGTACTTCTTCTCTGCCTTGTCAGCCATGTTCACTCCTCGTGCGATCCGTGTTCGATGCTGCTGGTGTCCAGTGTGCGCTTCTGCGTCAGCCGATGTAGGCGTGGGCGGCGAGACCGGCGAGCACACCACCGATGACGGGGCCGACGACCGGCACCCAGGCGTAACCCCAGTTGGAGTCGTCCTTGCGCGGGATCGGCAGGACGAAGTGCGCGAGACGCGGAGCGAGGTCACGGGCGGGGTTGATGGCATAACCCGTCGGGCCACCCAGGCTGACGCCGATCGCGACGACGAGGAACGCGACGTTGAGCGGGCCGGCCTGGCTCGGGGTCTTCGTGAACGCGAGGATCGTGAAGACGAGGATGAACGTGCCGACGACCTCGGTGACGACGTTCCAGAACGGCGCGCGCACGGCGGGAGCCGTCGAGAAGACGTTCGTCGGGGCGTCCTCGTGATCGTCGAACTGCTTCTTGTAGGCGGCCCAGACGACGACGGCACCGATGAAGCCGCCGATGAACTGCGCCGCGAGATACACGAAGGTCGACGCGACGCTGATGTCGACGCCCTTCGCGTACTCATCGGCCCCCGAGGCGAGGATGCCCAGAGTGACGGCCGGGTTGAGGTGCGCGCCCGACTTGTACGAGGCGAAGACACCGGCGAAGACGGCGAAGCCCCACCCGATGTTGATCATCAGAGGCCCTCCCCCGAAGCCTCCGTTGCGGGGCAGCAGCACGTTGGCCACCACTCCGACACCCAGGACGATGAGAATCGCCGTCCCGAGAAGTTCGCTGACGAAGACCTGACCGAGGCTCATGGGTGCCTTTCTCGACGTTCGACGGTGGCATGTGACGACCACCACTCATGCTACCGATGAAGCCTACGTCAGGCGCACCCCGGCAGGTCGGACGGGGACATGTTCCGCGTCACACCCGTCATCGTGGCCCTGGCACGCGCAAGGGATCAAGCAGCCGGGGCGGTTCCCACGCCTCGGGACAGCCGGGGACGACGTCAGCGCTCGGGCGAGGTCTCAGCGATCTCAGGCGTGCGACGCACCTCGGCCGGCGGCGACGTGAGGCACCAGGCCAGGCCCAGGAAGGGAACGACGGCGGTGACGGCCCACAGGACCCACGTGATGGCGTGCTCCATGAGACAGCTCCTCGAGATCGTGTCTACTTCTGCGCCCATGCTCGCACGGGGCCAGCGGCACCTCAACCGATCTCGTCGACCACCCACCAGGTCGATCGGACTCGCGCAGTTCGTCGCGGCCCACGCTGCCGGGAGAGGCCCACGCTGCCGGGAGAGGCCCACGTGGCAGGGCGTGGCCCACGCGGCCCGGCGAGCTGCGCCGCCGTCCGGTGAGGAATGACACCCCCGCAGGCGGTATCGGGGACGAACAGGCGGGTCTAAGCTGAAGGAAGACCAGAGAATCGGCGCGGCTCGGCGATCTCCGACGCGCCTTCGACCCGGCAGTGGAGGTTTTCGATGACCATGCACCCGTACAGCGCACAGTTGGGCCCCAGCTCGCGCGCCGAGTCCTGGCGCGAACTCACCGAGCGTGAGCTCGACGTCCTCGTCATCGGTGGTGGCGTCACCGGCGCCGGCACTGCGCTCGACGCCGTCACGCGCGGTCTGCGCACGGGTCTCGTCGAGGCCCGCGACTTCGCGAGCGGCACGTCGTCCCGCAGCTCGAAGCTATTCCACGGTGGCCTGCGCTACCTCGAGCAGCTCAACTTCGCGCTCGTCGCCGAGGCGCTCAAGGAGCGCGAGCTCATGATGACGCGCATCGCGCCGCACCTCGTCCACCCCGTCGCGTTCCTGTACCCGCTGTCGCACCGCGCGTGGGAGCGTCCGTACGTCGCGACCGGTATCGCGATGTACGACCAGATGGGCGGCGCCCGCTCCGTCCCGCGTCAGAAGCACCTGACGAAGAGCGGCACGATGAAGATGTTCCCCGGCCTCAAGAACGACGCGATGGTCGGCTCGATCCGCTACTACGACTGCCAGGCCGACGACGCACGTCACACGATGACGGTCGCCCGCACCGCCGCGCAGTACGGCGCGATCGTGCGCAACTCGACCGAGGTCGTCTCGCTCATCACCGAGGCCGACCGTGTCGTCGGCGCGAAGATCCGCGACGTCGAGACCGGCGAGACGGCTGACGTGCGCGCCAAGGTCGTCATCAACTGCACGGGCGTGTGGACCGACGACATCCAGAAGATGACGGGTGGCAAGGGCCGCTTCCGCGTGCGCGCGTCGAAGGGCGTGCACATCCTCGTCCCGCGCGACCGCATCGCCGGCGAGGTCGGCCTGATCCTGCGCACCGAGAAGTCGGTGCTGTTCGTCATCCCGTGGGGCCAGCAGTGGCTCATCGGCACGACCGACACCGACTGGGCGCTCGACGTCGCGCACCCCGCCGCGACGAGCAAGGACATCGACTACATCCTCGAGCACGTCAACACGGTGCTCGCCTCGCCGCTGACGCGTGACGACATCCTCGGCGTGTTCGCCGGTCTGCGTCCGCTGCTCGCCGGCGAGAGCGAGGACACCTCCGCACTGTCGCGCGAGCACGCCGTCGCGCGTCCGCAGCCGGGCCTCATCTCGATCGCCGGCGGCAAGTACACGACGTACCGCGTCATGGCCGCCGACGCCGTCGACGCCGCGGCCCAGGACCTCGGCCCGATCAAGGAGTCGGTGACGGAGGTGACGCCGCTCGTCGGCGCCGACGGTTACGCCGCGATGCTCAACCTCAAGCACGAGATCGCCGCCGAGTCGGGCCTGCCCGAGTGGCGCATCGAGCACCTGCTCAACCGTTACGGCTCGAAGCTGTACGACGTGCTCGCCCTGTCGAAGGACGACGAGTCGCTGCTCGAGCCCGTCACGAACGCCGACGAGTACCTGCGCTGCGAGATCGCGTATGCCGTCACGGACGAAGGTGCGATGCACCTCGAGGACGTCCTCGCGCGCCGCACGCGCATGTCGATCGAGACGAAGCACCGCGGCGTCGACGCGGCCGCCGAGGTCGCCGACATCATCGCGCCGATCCTGGGCTGGACGCAGGAGCAGCGCGACGCCGAGGTCGAGTCGTACACCGAGCGGGTCGCTGCCGAGGTGAAGTCGCAGGAGCTCGACACCGACGAGGCATCCGACGCCGCCCGCCTGTCCGCTCCGGACCCGCGCCCGCAGCTGCGCAAGGTCGTCGCCACCCGCTGACGGTCCGTCCGCAGGAGCGCCGACCACACGTCCCACTTGTCGCAGATGCGCGGCAAGTGGGACGTCGAGTGTCGGGGTTCTCCCCACTCGGTGCAGTTCTACGCCGAGTGGGACGACGCGGCGTCACGTCTTCCCCACACGGTGCGCGTGCGAGGTGCCATTGCGGATATGCGAGGTCGAAGCGCCGGTTCACTCCCTCGATGCGTACCGAGTGCTGCAGCACCGGCGTCGGCAAGCCCGCCAGCACGAACAACGGACGCAGGCGTCTCCATCGGCGATTCAGCGCGCCCGTCGGCGAGACGGGCAACCTGGCGCAGGCGTGGGTTCGTCGACCACTCGCTCAGCATGTCCTTCGCCATCAGCTCATGACGCGCGAGCACCGCGTCGGCGAGTACCACGGCGTCGACGAGCGGCACCCGATCGACGACCTCGCCGAGGAGATCGGCCGGCGGAGCCATCGCGATCGGCCCGGCGGCCGTCTCGGCGACGAACGAGCGCGCAGCGCCGCGAGCAACACCACCGCATCCGAATGCGACGTCGACCTCCCCGTCCCGCTCCCACTCGGTGCGCATCGGCGCCATGTGGGACCACACCGCTCGCCGCTCACACAGAAACGTCACAGAAACGGCATTGAAAGGACACAGTCAGGTGGCGCAGACTCGGAGTCATGAGCACCGCTGCCCCTGCCCTGAAGCGTCCTGACGGCTCGAACGTCCGCGTCCTCGTCGTCGACGACGAGTCGAACCTCACCGAACTGCTTTCGATGGCGCTGCGCTACGAGGGGTGGGACATCAAGACGGCGGCCACGGGCAACTCGGCCGTCAAGACGGCCAAGGAGTTCAAGCCGGACGCCGTCGTGCTCGACATGATGCTGCCCGACTTCGACGGCCTCGAGGTGCTGCGGCGCATGCGCGACGAAGACCCGGCGCTGCCGGTCTTGTTCCTGACGGCACGCGACGCCGTCGAGGATCGTGTCGCCGGTCTGACGGCGGGCGGCGACGACTACGTCACGAAGCCCTTCAGCCTCGAAGAGGTGGTCGCGCGCGTGCGGGCGCTGCTGCGTCGCTCGGTGCAGCTCGCCGAGGAGGAGACGTCGCTGCTCACCGTCGGCGACCTGACGCTCGACGAGGACAGCCACGAGGTGATGCGCGCCGGCACCGAGATCAACCTGACGGCGACGGAGTTCGAGCTCCTTCGCTTCCTCATGCGCAACCCGAAGCGCGTGCTGAGCAAGGCGCAGATCCTCGATCGCGTGTGGCACTACGACTTCGGTGGGCAGGCGAACGTCGTCGAGTTGTACATCAGCTACCTGCGCAAGAAGATCGACGCCGGCCGCGAACCGATGATCCACACGATGCGCGGCGCCGGTTACGTGCTCAAGCCGGCCGGCTGATCGCGGCGGCGGGCATCCATCGTCAGCGATCGTTGCCCGAGAACGCGTCGAGCACGACGCGATCACGGGCGAAGATGAAGGCCTGGAGCCCGTCCCCATCCCCACGCGGAGACGACCACCCGCCATCGAGCAGCTGGGAGACAGCGACCCGTCATGATCCTCAACCCGGCCCGGTGGACGCTGCGTTCGAAGCTGCTCGCGTCCGTCGTCACCCTGTTCATCGTCGTGCTGACGCTCATCGGGGCCGCGACGGTGCTGTCGATGCGCACTTCGCTGATGAAGCAGGTCGATCAGCAACTCATCGACGTCGAGCGCGCCGTCGGCGGCGGGCCGGCGGGAACCACGGAGCGGGGCGGGCCGGCGGACAAGGACTCGCACCGTCGCGCACCAGGCCTCGGGGGCAGTGTGCTGCGGCTGACGCTCGACGCGTCGTCGACGCCTGATTCGCTCGTGGTCGACCAGAACTACGTCTCGTCCGCGACGGGCACACAGTTGACGTTGTCGCAAGCGCAGATTCGCAGTCTCGCGACGGCAGACCTGGGCACGAAGCCGAAGACGATGGATTTCGACGGCTCCCTCGGCCGCTACCGCGTCGTGCGTGTGCCGAAGCCCGACGGGGACATCGCGTTCATCGGGCTACCGCTCGCGCCGATCGACGACAACATCCGCGCGCTCGCCGGCAACATCGCACTCATGGGGCTGCTCGGTCTCGTCACGATCGGGGGCGCCTCGTTCCTGCTCGTGCGTCGTAACCTGCGGCCGCTGCAGCAGGTGGCAGCGACGGCGGAACGTGTCTCTGAACTGCCGCTGGGGCGTGGTGACGTGCGCACCGACGAGCGCGTGCCGGTGGCGCTGACCGACGATCACACCGAGGTCGGCACCGTCGGGTTGGCGCTGAACAACCTGCTCGACCATGTCGACTCAGCGCTCGACGCGCGTCACGAGAGCGAGATGCAGGTGCGCCAGTTCGTCGCCGATGCCAGCCATGAGCTACGCACGCCACTCGCATCGATCCGTGGCTACGCGGAGTTGTCGCGGCGCGAGAAGGAGCCGGTTCCCGTCGGTGTCACGCATGCGCTGGGCCGCATCGAGTCGGAAGCGGGACGCATGACGACACTCGTCGAAGACCTGCTGTTGCTCGCCCGACTCGACGCAGGGCGCGAGCTCGAACGCGAACCGGTCGACCTGACGCGCGTCGTCGTCGAGACCGTCAGCGATCTGCACGCGGCTGGGCCCGAGCACGTGTGGCATCTCGACCTGCCGGAGGATCTGGAGGACTTCCCGGAGGTCATCGGCGATGAGGCGCGCCTGCGTCAGGTCGTCATCAACCTCTTGGCCAACGCGCGGCGTCACACCCCGGCGGGCACGACGGTGACGGCCGGCCTCGCGCGGCGCGATGACGACGTGCTGCTCACCGTCACCGATGACGGCCCTGGCATCCCGCCCGAGTTCATGCCGCACCTGTTCGAGCGGTTCACGCGCGGGGACGCAGCGCGAACGCGTACGGAGGGCTCGACGGGGTTGGGGTTGTCGATCGTCGATGCGGTCGTCGCGGCGCATCACAGTACCGTGCGGGTGGAGAGCCGGCCGGGACGCACGTGCTTCACGGTGTCCCTGCCCCTCGAAGATCCGCGGCCATCGTCTCAGGAGGACCGATCGTGAACCCGACGCCCGGCGCGGACACCGCGCACCGCTCGACGACCGCGCCCGTCTCTACTGCTTCGACCTCATCGGGTTCGAGCGACGAGTCGATGACGGCGAACGCTCCAGGCAGCAGCCGCCTCGACGCGCTGCGCTCCCCCGGAGCGGCGCAGGCGATGCGCTTCGCGATGGTCGGCATCGCCTCGACGGTGCTCTACACGGTGTTGTTCGCCGTTCTCGACACGCGAATGAACCACCAGATCGCGAACATCTTGGCGCTGCTCATCTGCACGGTGCTCAACACGTGGGTCAATCAGCGGTTCACGTTCGACGCGGCCGGCCACGAACGCGGCCGTGACGCTCACCTGCAGAGCCTCGCCATCCTCGTCGTCACGCTCGCCGTGACGAGCGGTGCCCTCGCCCTCGAACATCACCAGTGGCCGCACGCCTCGACGCTGTGGGACACCGTGACGGTGACCGTCGGTAACGCCATCGCCACCGTCATCCGCTTCGTGGTGTTCCGCCGTATCTTCGCCGCCCGGGACTGAACGGGCGCGGCGCACGGTGCGCCCGAGCCATCGAGGCCCGTCTAGTCCGCCCCCCGATCTACAGGTCCTCGCTTCACCGGGTGCTACCGGTCATTGCGTCGATGCTCCAACTTCGTGATGCATTCAGCACCGCACTCGGCCGTCCGGCCAACCTCTGCGTCCAACAACAGGTTCCACCGCCCGTGGGATCCGTCTTCGCAGTTCCGCTTCAGGCGAAGACGACGTCCGTCGTCACGTCCGGGCGGCGCATCTCGCGCGCCTCGGCGAGATAGTTCTGCCGCATCGTCCACGGCGCGGCGTCGCTGCGACGCGGCATGATGTCGGCCGCGCGGCGCAGATAGCCCGAATCCATCTCGAGCAGCGGGCGCCGGCCGAGCCCTGACGGCGGGACGGGCGTCGCGCTGCGGTAGCGGCCGTCACGCAGATGCTGGATCATCCGCGCGACGAACCGGTGCGACAGGTCACCGCGCAAGCTCCACGACGCGTTGATGTAGCCGACGCAGAGCGCCGCGTTCGGCACGCCCTCGAGCATGCAGCCGCGGTAGACGAGACGCTGCGAGACGTCGACCGGCTCGCCGTCGATGCGCAGGCTCGCGCCGCCGAGCAACTCGACGGCCAGACCCGTCGCCGTGACGATGACGTCGGTCTCGAACAGCTCACCCGAACCCGTACGCACCCCGCCCGGCTCGACGCTCGCGATCGTGTCGGTGACGACCCTGGCACGCCCGTGCTTGACCGCCTTGAACAGGTCGCCGTCAGGCACGATGCACAACCGCTGATCCCACGGCGCATACGGGGCGGTGAAGCTGTCGACGTGCTCCGCACCCGCGCCCTGACGGACGTTCGCACGCAGCACCGCACGCGCCGCCCGCGGCAGGCGCCGCGCCGTCTGGTACGAAGCCCACTGCGCCGCAACGTTCTTCGCCCGCATGACGGCGTGCTTGCGCTGCGGGCTGAGCCGCTCGTCCGGGATCTTCGCCAACGCCGCCGCGAGCGGATCACGCGACGGCTGCGCGAGCACATACGTCGGCGTTCGCTGCAGCATCGTCACCTCCGCGCCGAGATCGGCGAGCGCCGGCACGAGCGTCATCGCCGTCGCACCCGAGCCGATGACGACGACGCGCCGGCCCGCCACGTCGAGATCTTGCGGCCAGAACTGCGCATGCACGACCTGGCCCGCGAACTCCGCGAGACCGGGGATATCCGCCGCATACGGCTCGGCGTAGCTGTAGTAACCGCTGCACGCGTGGATGAAGCCGGCCGTCGTCTCGACCTCGCCGTCAGGCGTGTCGACGCGCAGCCGCCACACCGCGTCAGCACTGCTCCAATCCGCGCTGACGACCTTGTGCCGCAGACGAATCCGCTCACTCACACCGAACGCGTCGGCCGTCGAACGGATATAGTCGAGGATGTCCTCACCCGCCGCGATCGCCTTCTCCTGATGCCACGGCGCGAACGGATACGACATCGTGTACATGTCCGAATCCGTTCGCACCCCCGGATACCGGAACTGATCCCACGTGCCACCGAGCGCATCCCGCGCCTCGAGAACGACGTAATCGACGCCCGGATTCGCCTCCTGGATGCGACACGCCGCCCCGACGCCCGACAACCCCGCACCGATCACGACGACATCGACGTGCTCCACCTGCTGCTGCACACCCACCGACACGACGAACTCCTCACTCCACGAACACACCACCTGCGAGGCTAACGACCCCGACGTGGGCGCGTGGCCCGTTGAGACAGGTGCGATACCGAGGGGTGGGGTGCCGTGGCGCCCGGGCGGGCGGCCGAGCTGTCGGAACGGGCGGAGGGACTCCGTCGGCGCGACGTGCGCTCACTTCGCTCTTGTGGCGGCCCGGGCGAGTTGTTGAGCTGTCGGAACGGGCGGAGGGACTCCGTCGGCGCGACGCGCGCTCGCTTCGCTCGCGGGCGTCGTGCCTCCTCCTCAAATCCCCCGTACCCATTCAGCGAGAGTGACGAGGGCC
>NZ_JAGEKQ010000038.1:0-10051 GCF_017565385.1 Dermacoccus sp. NHGro5
CGCGTGGCCCACAATCGTGCAAGACGTGCATTACACGAGACACAGATAGACAGGGGTGGCTCTGTCAACTTCGATTGGCCCCATGGTGACGGTCTGTTCTGGCCCCATGTCTACCCGGAGACCGGCTTGACCGAATCTTCACATTCCCTTGCCCGGGCCTCGATGTGGGGCTTCGAGGCTTGTGGCCACGACCTCGAACGAGAACTCCTCCCGTACAGTGCCGCTGTTTGCCCTGGGTGTCGGCACTCTCGCAGCTGCCGCCTTGGCCCTGATCGCCCCTGACTTGACCTCGGGGTCGGGCATGGAGGGGATGCCGATGACCCATTACATGGGACTGCTGGCCGTACGGCAGCCGTGGAACCTCCTGTTGTTCATGGCACTTCCGGTGGTGCTGGCCGAAACCCTTGCGATCACCGAGCTGGTGATGCTGCTGGCTCGTCGCGGTGATCGGCCGGCGCCGGGATGGGTGACGAAGGTGAGTCACTGGGCCGGGCTGCTGGCGGGTCCGGTGTGGGTGTTCATCGGCCAGCACCTGCTCATCACTGCCGTGGTTCCGCTGACGGTCCACGGCGGCTGGCGTGGCCCCGCGGACGTGATCGCTGTCCTTTCCTACCTGGCCGGTGCCTGCCGCTACTGGTGATCAGCCTGCTGGAGGCCGGACTCTTGGGTCGCAGCGAGGCCGGGCGCCGTCGCCTGCACGTGGCGATGGTGGCCGTGTTCCTGGTGGTGGCCCACGTCGCGATGATCTTCGGCATGCTCGACCCTGCCGTCATGGGCTACACGCCGACGGCACCCGCCTCAACGCAGCACGACATGGTCAGCATGCCGGGCATGAACCACGACATGGGTGGCATGACGGGCATGGACCACTCGACGATGATGCCCAGTGCCGCACCGTCGAAGTGATCCCCGGCCGGGTTCGTGGTGAGGTGGTGTCATGAATAGCGCGTCTGCTGCGGTTGCGCCGAGTGTCCTGGTCGTCGACGACGAGCCGGTTCTGTCGGGCACGGTGAAGAACTACCTCGAGCGGGCCGGCATGTCGGCCCAGACCTGCGGCGACGGGCTGGTCGCGCTTGACCTTGTCCGGGCCACGGCCCCCGACGTGGTGGTGCTGGACCTGGGCCTGCCGGGCATGGACGGGGTGGAGGTGTGCCGCCAACTGCGCACCTTTAGCGACTGCTACGTGTTGATGCTCACGGCCCGCGCCGACGAGGTCGACAAGCTGATCGGGCTGTCGGTCGGCGCGGACGACTACATGACCAAACCGTTCAGCCCGCGCGAGCTGGTGGCCCGCATCCAAGTACTGTTGCGGCGCCCCCGCGCCGGCGGTGCGGGCACCACGGCCTCGGTCCTGCGCATCGGCGCCCTCACCGTGGACCAGTCGTCTCGTCGGGTGGAGCTCGACGCCTCACCGGTGGAGCTGACCCGTACCGAGTTCGACCTGCTGCAGGCCTTGGCCGAACACCCCGGCCGGGTGCTGAACCGCCGCCAGCTCACCGACGCCGTGTGGGGCGAGGACTGGGTCGGCGACGACCACTTGGTCGACGTGCACATCGCGCACTTGCGCAAGAAGCTCGGTGACGACCCCTCCCAGCCTCGGTTCGTGCAGACGGTGCGCGGCGTCGGCTACCGGATGGGCCGAGGGCAGTGATGCCGCCCAACCCGCGCGGCAATTGGGGACGCCGACTGCTGTGGACCCAGATGGCCGTGGTGGCGGCGATGGCCGCCACCATGGTGCTGACGGCCCTGCTGGTCGGCCCGGCATGGTTCCGAATGCACATGCACGAAGCCGGCCACGCCCAGCCCGACGTCGTCGAGCACGCGCAGCAGGCCTTCCACGACGCCGGCCTGGTGTCACTGGCCGTGGGTCTGGGCACCGCGATGCTCGCCGCCCTCGGGGTCGCCACCGTCCTCAACCGGAACCTGTCGCGGGGGGTCGAAGCCCTCGTGGACGGCGCCCAACAGGTCGCCGCCAGACACTACGACCAACCCGTCACGATGACCTCGGCCAGCCCCGAGCTGGCCCAGGTCGCCAACGCCTTCAACCACATGGCCAGCCAGATCGCCTCCACCGAGCAGACCCGACGACGCATGCTCACCGACCTGGGCCATGAGCTGCGCACCCCGCTGGCCGCCACCCAGGTCACCCTCGAAGGACTGCAGGACGGTGTGGTCGACTTCACCCCCGCAACCGTCGAGATCCTGCTGCGGCAGAACCAGCGGCTTGCCGCCCTGGCCGCCGACATCTCCGAGGTGTCGCGTGCCGAGGAAGGCCGCATCCCGCTGTCCCTGAGCCACCAGGACCTCGCGCAGGTCGTGACGGCCAGCGTCGCCGCAGCCCGCCACGCCTACGACGCCGCCGGGGTGACGCTGCACGCCCAGAGCGTCCTCGGCCTGCGCGTCGACGTGGACGCCGCCCGCATCGGGCAGGTCTTGGACAACCTGCTGCGCAACGCCCTGCAACACACGGTGGCCGGCAACCGGGTCGAGGTCACGATGGGACACGAGCACGACCGGGCCGTGGTCCGCGTCATCGACAACGGCGTCGGCATCCCCACCGAGGCCCTCACCCACGTCTTCGAACGCTTCTACCGTGTCCAGGACACCCGCACCCGCGATGTCGACGGCGGCACCGGTGTCGGCCTGGCGATCTCCCGCGCCATCGTCCGCGCCCACGGCGGCGACCTGACCGGCCACAGCGACGGCCCCGGCCACGGCGCGACCTTCGCGCTGGCACTGCCCACCGTGACTTCTTGACCAGATCTTGACCAACCCTTGCCGGGGGCTTTATCCGCGCCCGACAGGCTCGAGGACATGAACACACTTTCCCGCCGCCACGTCCTGTTCACCGGTCTCGGTCTGGCCGCGGCAGGGGCCTTGAGCGCCTGCGACGCCAAGAACACCCCGGCCGCAGCACCCGCCGCGCCGAACTCCCCGCTGACGATCCCAAGCCAGACCCCGCTGGCCGCCGCCCCCGGCACGAAGACCGTCAACCACGTCCTCACGCCCCGGCCGGTCACCCTCGACCTGGGCGGCGTCACGGCCAGGACCTGGGCCTACGACGAGACCCTCGACGCCCCCGTCCTGCGGACCCGCGCCGGTGACCTGCTGCAGGTGCGCGTCGACAACAAGCTGCCCACCAGCACCTCCGTCCACTGGCACGGCATCGCCCTGCGCAATGCCAGCGACGGTGTGCCCGGCGTCACCCAGCAACCCATCGAGGCCGGCAGCAGCTTCACCTACCAGTTCGTCGCCCCCGACCCGGGAACCTACTTCTTCCACCCCCACACCGGGGTGCAGATCGACCGCGGCCTGTACGAGCCGCTGGTCATCGACGACCCCGCCGAACCCGGCCGCTACGACCACGAATGGGTCATCACCCTGGACGACTGGACCGACGGTGTCGGCACCTCTCCCGACGATATCCTCGCCGCGTTCAAGGCCCAGAACGGCACCGTGTCCAGCGGCATGAACCACGACATGGGCGGCATGGACCACGGCATGTCCCCCCTGGGCGACGCCGGCGACGTTACATACCCCCATTACCTCGTCAACGGCCGCGTCCCCGCCGCACCCCGAACCCTGACCGCCAAGCCCGGGCAGAAGGTGCGACTGCGCGTCATCAACGCCTCCTCCGACACCATCTTCAAGCTCGCCCTGCAGGGCCATCGACTCACCGTCACCCACACCGACGGTTTCCCCGTGACCGCCACCGAGGCCAGCGCCGTCTACCTCGCGATGGGAGAACGACTGGATGCGACCATCACGCTGGGCGACGGCGTGTTCGTGCTGCAGGCCGCGCCCGAGGGCAAGAAGGGCACCCCGGCCCGGGCCATCGTGCGCACCGGCTCCGGCAGCGTACCGACCCCGGACACCCGCGTCGCAGAACTCGACGGCAAGGCCCTGCTGACCACCCAGCTCAAGCCCGCCGACAGCGCACGACTGCGCGACCGCAAGCCCGACATCACCCTCGATGTGGCACTCAACGGCCAGATGAAGCCCTACGCGTGGGGCCTCAACGGCAAACGCTTCGGCGAGGACACCCCACTTGCCGTGAGCCGCGGCCAACGCGTCCGGCTGCGGATGACGAACATGACGATGATGGCCCACCCCATGCACATCCACGGCCACACCTGGGCCCTGCCCGGCAGCGCCGGGCTGCGCAAGGACACCGTCCTGATCCGCCCGATGGAGACCGTCGAGGCCGACCTGCAGGCCGACAACCCCGGCACCTGGATGCTGCACTGCCACAACATCTACCACGCAGAACTCGGCATGATGACGACCCTGCGCTACTGACATGCCCCGGCCGATGCCGGCCACTCAAGCCTGCACTGATGGTGCGGCTGCCCGCTGCGGCAACCGCACCATCACCGTCTGCAGGTCTTGACCAGACTTTCACCAAAGCTCGGGGGCGCATTGACCTCGCCCCGTCACCATGGAAGTGGAAGGAAAACCCCTTCCCCGAGCAGACAAGGACACGCCATGTACACCAGCCCCGACCAGACCCCCCGCTCCTTCGGCGAGGACCCCCGCCAGCCCCTGCCCGGCCCCATGACCGACGAGGACCCCAGCAGCACCACCCACCAGCACGGCGCGGCCCACCAGCACGGCAAGCCCCACCACTGGATGCACCTGCTGATGTGCGCCCCGATGCTGCTCGTGGTCGTCGGCTACCTGTGGGCCGGACGTGCCAGCCTCGCCGCCGGCGGTGTCGTGGCCGCCCTCGTGCCCGCCATCGGCTGCATGCTCATGATGTGGCTGATGATGCGCATGATGGATCACGGCTCCCAGCACTGACCACCGCCCCGCCATCCACCGGCAGTACCGTCTCGAGGAGCACCCCATGAACCACCCGGCCGCCACCGCCACCCACGACCACACCACCCACTACACGTGCTCCATGCACCCCGAGGTGACCAGCGACCACCCGGGACGCTGCCCCAAGTGCGGGATGTTCCTGCAACCCGCCGGCGGCGGGGACGCGCCGGCCGCCCAGCACCACGACCACCCGACCGATCACCAGCACCCCATGGGCGAGCCGGCGGTGGTGGCCGGTGCGGTCGCTGCAGGGGACTGGACCTGCCCGATGCACCCCGAGGTCCGCAGCGATGGCCCCGGTGACTGCCCGATCTGTGGCATGGCGCTGGAGCGGGTCTTGGCCGGGCTCGACGAAGGCCCGAACCAGGAGCTCGTCGACATGCGTCGCCGGTTCCGGGTGGCGGCGGTGCTGAGCGTGCCGCTGGTGGCGATGGTGATGGTGCCCATGGTGCTGGGTCGTGCGCTGCCCGGCAGCGTCGCGCCGTGGCTCGAGCTCGCCCTGTCGACGCCAGTGGTGTGGTGGGCTGGGTGGCCGTTCTTCGTGCGCGGCGCGAAGTCGGTGGTCAGCCGTCACCTGAACATGTTCACCCTGGTGTCGTTGGGTGTCGGTGCCGCGTGGCTGTACAGCGTGGTCGCGGTGCTGGCGCCGGGGCTGTTCCCATCCGGGATGCGGGTGATGGACGGCCGGGTCGGCACCTACTTCGAGGCCGCGGCAGTCATCATCACCCTGGTGCTGCTCGGCCAGGTCCTCGAGCTGCGGGCCCGCGACCAGACCTCCGGCGCGATCCGCGCCCTACTCGACCTGTCACCGGCCACCGCGCACCGCATCGGGGCCGACGGCACCGAGACCGACGTGCCGGCCGCCGAGCTGCAGCTGGGCGATCGGTGCCGGGTGCGGCCGGGCGAGAAGGTGCCGGCCGACGGCACCGTGGTCGATGGTCACGCGTATGTGGACGAGTCGATGATCACCGGCGAGCCGGTACCGGTCGACAAGAGCCCCGGTGACCGGGTCATCGGCGGCACGATCACCCAGGGCGGCAGCCTGGTGGTGGAGGCCACTGGTCTGGGCGCTGACTCGACCCTGGCCCGGATCGTCGACCTGGTCTCCCAGGCGCAGCGGTCCCGCGCCCCGATCCAGGGACTGGTCGACAAGATCTCGGCGGTGTTCGTGCCGGTCGTGATCGCCGTCGCCCTGGCCACCTTCGGGTTGTGGCTGGCCATGGGCCCGCAGCCGCGGCTTCCGTTCGCGATCGTGGCCGCCGTCAGCGTGCTGATCATCGCCTGCCCGTGCGCGCTGGGCCTGGCCACGCCAATGTCGATCATGGTCGGGGTGGGGCGCGGCGCCAGCGAGGGCGTGCTGGTCAAGAACGCCGAGGCCCTCGAACGACTGCAGAAGGTCGACACCCTCGTCGTCGACAAGACCGGCACCCTCACCCAGGGCCGCCCCAGCCTGGTCGACCAGCAGGGCGTCGACGGACGTGACGACGCGCAGGCACTGCTGCTCGCCGCGGCTGTGGAGGCCGGCTCCGAACACCCGCTCGCCAGGGCCGTGGTCGATGCTGCCCGCCAGACGGGACGCACGGTGCCGGCAGCCAGCGCCTTCGCCGCCCACCCGGGTGGCGGTGTCAGCGCCACCGTCGACGGCCAGCGCGTGCTCGTCGGCAGCCCCGCCTTCCTGGGCAGCCAGCAGGTCGACACCCATGGCCTGGACGCCGTGGTGGAGGCCTACCGTCGTCGTGGTGCGACCGCGATCGTCGTGGCCGTCGACGGCCGGCCGGCCAGTGTGATGGCCATCGCTGACCCGCTCAAGGCGACCACCGCGCGGGCGATCGAGGACCTGCGTCGGCGCCGGATGAAGGTCGTCATGCTCACCGGCGACAATGCCACGACTGCCCGGGCCATCGCCGACGAGCTGCACATCGACCAGGTCGTCGCCGACGTCCTGCCCGACCAGAAGCACGGCCACGTGCAGGCCCTGCAGGCCCAGGGCCACGCCGTCGCCATGGCCGGCGACGGCGTCAACGATGCCCCCGCCCTTGCCGCGGCCGATGTGGGTGTGGCCATGGGCACCGGCACCGACGTGGCCATCGAGAGCGCCGACGTGACCCTGCTCGGCGGCGACCTCGCTGCCCTGGTCAAGGCCCGCGACCTGTCGGTCGACACGATGCGCAACATCCGCCAGAACCTGGTCTTCGCGTTCGTGTACAACGTGGTCGGCATCCCGCTGGCCGCTGGCGCCCTCTACCCGGCCTTCGGCTGGCTCCTGTCGCCCGTCATCGCGGCAGCCGCCATGGCCCTCAGCTCGGTCAGCGTGATCACCAATTCCTTGCGGCTTCGTCGCCGCCGCTGACCCCAAGAGCCCAGCCGGTCGTTGTTCACCCCATCACAGATGCCGTGCGCGGGTGTGGGCGAGGCGGTAGGAGTTGGTGCCGGTTTCGATGATGGTGGCGTTGTAGGTGAGACGGTCGACGATCGCTGCGCACAGGCGGGGGTCGGTGAAGGTGTCGGTCCAGGCGGAGAAGGACTGGTTGGACGCGATCGCGATGGCGTTCTTCTCCTCCCGCTCGGTGAGGACCTGGAACAACAGCTCCGCGCCTCGCCGGTCGAGTTCCATGTAGCCGAGTTCGTCAATCACGAGGAGATCGACGCGGCCGTAGCGGTTGATGGTCTTGGTGAGTTGTTTCTCGTCGGCGGCTTCGACGAGCTCGTTCACCAGGCGGGTGGCGAGGGTGTAGCGGACGCGGTAGCCCTGCTCGGCGGCGGCGGTGCCGAGTGCGATGAGCAGGTGGGATTTGCCGGTGCCGGAGTCCCCGATCAGGCACAGCGGGTCACCGCGGCGGATCCAGTCGCCGGTGGCGAGCTCGTTGATGGTGGCGGGGTTGATGTTGGGGTTCGCGGTGAAGTCGAAGTCGGCAAGCCATTTCTCGCGGGGGAAGCCGGCGCTCTTGATGCGGCGCAGGGTGGAGCGGCGGTCGCGGTCGTCGACCTCGGTCAGGAGGAGTTCGGCGAGGAAGCCTTGGTAGGTGAGTTGTTCCTTTGTGGCGGCCGTCACGGCGTCGTCGACGACGGCGCGGATGGTGGGCAGCCGAAGCCGGCGGCAGGCCTGGTCGATCGCGGCCTGCGCGGCTTGTTCGGTCAGGCCCTGACGCCGGCGAAGGCTCGCGGGGCGGCTGGTGCTGGTGGTGGTCATGGGGTTCCTGTCTGGGTGTGATGGTGGACCTCGGCGGGGGCCGGGGTGGGGTTGGGTTGGCGTCGGCGCAGGAGTTCGTCGTAGGCGGTGACGGTGGGTAGGGGCCGGGTGTCTTCGGGCAGGTGCGCGATGACCTGGTGCGGGTTGGTGGGGCGTCGGGGTGGCAGGTTCACGACCGTCCCACCCCTGGCCGGGGCGGCCGGAGTTGCGGGTGTGTGGGTGGTGGCGTGGCGGCGGGCTTCGACGGCGACGACGTCGGGGCTGATCGCGCCCACCGACAGGGCCGAGGTGATGCCGGCGATCACCGCCTCGGACGGGAGGGATCGGTGGAGCAGGAGCACGTCGATCAACGCTTGGGTCCCGGCGACGTCGCCGCTGGTCTTGCGGGCCGCGGCCCAGAACGCGTCGTGGGCTGCGGTGAATGCTCCGGCGGCGCGGGCCTGCGCGAGGGCGGTGGAGCCGGGGAACGCGCCGGGCTTGTGGCGTAGGACTTCGAGGTAGTGGTCCAGCTCGACCCGGGTCACGCCACGGGTGCCGAGGCGGGGGTGAGTGGCGACGACGGTGCGGCCCTCGAACACGACCACGCACGAGGCCCGCAGGGACACGCGGACGCGTTGCCCGATCAGGTGCGCGGGCACGGAGTACTTGACCATGCGGACCGTGATCAGGGCAGAGCGATCGACCCGGGGGTGGAGGATCAGGCCGGGGTCGAAGTCGTCTGCTGGCAACGGTGCCAGGTGTGGGAGTTCGGCGCGGTAGTCCTGCCCGATCGTGTTCGCGTGGCCGGTGATGCGGCGGGTGTTGTCGTCGACTTCCCAGGCGCGGATCTTGTCGTTGAGTTCGTCCAGGGAGGCGACGTCGGGCATGGGGGTGAGGTGGTTGCGGCGGAACCAGCCGACCTCGCCCTCGACGCCGCCCTTCTCGTGGGCGCCGTCGATGCCTGGCTGGCAGTAGAACGCGTCGAAGCCGTAGTGGGAGCGGAACAGCACCCAGCGTTCGTTCTCGTCGCGTAGCCGGTTCCCGCCGTGGATGACCTGCACGACGGCGGAGGTGAGGTTGTCGTAGCGGATGTGTCGGGTGGGGATGCCGCTCAGGGCGTGGAAGGCCTCGATGTGTCCCTCGAGGAAGGCTTCCTGCCCGCCGGTCGGGTAGACGCGGTGGATGGCCTTGCCGGAGTGGGACAGGCGGTAGACGAACATGTGGCACTTGGTCTTGACGCCGTCGAGGATGACGTAGACCTCGCCGAAGTCGACCTCGGCCTCCGCGCCGGGGGCGTGGTCCTGCGGCACCATCGCCTCCACCCGGCGCCCGGCCTCCAGATCGATCTGCGCGCGCCGGACCCGCACGTAGTCCCGCACCGTGGAGTAGGACAGGTCGGTGGCGCCGTGTTCGTCGCGTAGCCGGGCCAGGATCCTGGTCGCGGTATGGCGCTGCTTGCGCGGCGCGGTCAGGTCATAGGTGAGCATCTCGTCGATCGCCGGCTTGTACGGATCCAGGCGCGGTGCCGTGCGGACCGGTTTCTTGCGGGGTGGGGGTTCGGCAGCGGCGAGTGCCTGGCGGACGGTGCGGCGGTGGACTCCGTGCTTGCGCGCGAGCTCGCGGATGGACAGACCATCGACTCGCGCGTCATGGCGGATGTCGGCGTACAGCTGCACTCGTGACCCCATCTTGGCTCCCTTGCCCTCGCGACTGGTTCCCAGTGATGGGGACCAGCGTGAAGGGGTGGGGCCAGTTCAGACCGTCAACACCCCGGCAAGTCGCACGCGGGGCCAGATCAAGCCGTCACAACGGGGCCAGACCAAGCTGTCACAACCACAGGGGTGAAGCGCCCTGGGTTTCGTTCCGCGCTTATGTGGTGAGGAGGGCTCTCGTCTGGGGGTTGATCGTAAGCCGCTTGGGACTGCTGCACGGTCGCTTCCGCAGCAAAGTGCGTCAGACGATCACGTGGGACCGGGGTAAAGAACTCTCCGGGCACGCACAGTTCACGCTGGAGACCGGCACGCGCGCGTTCTTAGCCCCCGCTCACCCGCCCCTTTTCAA